>CADBPC010000183.1 GCA_902796425.1 uncultured Lachnospiraceae bacterium | reverse complement strand
TCCTCCTGCCTCACAGGGAGCCGCTGACAGTGAGACAGCGGCAGGCAATGATTCGGGAATGGGCTTTTGAGGTTTCCAATCAGTGACCGATGGTTATTGTGGCTGTCGCGGGTATCTGCCCGCGTCTTGATAACAGCGGATTAAGGTCCGCAGGTCACACATAAACGAGAGGGCGCATTGCGCCAAGCAGGGTGGCACCGCAGGAGTATTCAGCTCTTGTCCCTACAGAAACTGTAGTGGGACAGGAGCTTTTTTTCTGTCCCGGAAAGCGAAAGGGATCCGGCGAAGAAGCGCGGACCCGGACGCGATGCCAAGGCCTCCGGGGCCAGGGCAGAAAGGAGCCGTTATGAGTAAGTTTGAAGTTCCGTACAAGATCTATCTCGATGAAAATGAGATTCCGCAGTCCTGGTACAATGTGCGCGCGGACATGAAGAACAAACCCGCGCCGCTGATTCACCCCGGAACGCTTCAGCCGCTGAAATTCGAGGATATGCAGCCGATTTTCTGCGACGAGCTCATCCGTCAGGAGCTGGACGACGTCAATCCTTATATCCCGATTCCTCAGGAGGTGCAGGATTTCTATAAGATGTACAGGCCTTCACCGCTTACACACGCGGTATTCCTGGAGAAGGCACTGGACACGCCGGCCCACATCTTCTACAAGTTCGAGGGCAACAACACCTCCGGAAGCCATAAGCTGAATTCCGCGATCGCGCAGGCATATTACGCAAAGAAGCAGGGCCTCAAGGGCGTTACCACTGAGACCGGAGCCGGCCAGTGGGGAACCGCGCTTTCCATGGCGTGCTCCTATTTCGGCCTGGACTGCAAGGTCTTCATGGTCAAGGTATCCTATGAGCAGAAGCCCTTCCGCCGCGAGGTCATGCGCACCTATGGCGCGTCCGTAACTCCTTCTCCTTCGATGGACACCAATATCGGACGCAAGATCAACGAAGAGTTCCCCGGAACCACCGGGTCCCTTGGCTGCGCGATTTCGGAAGCAGTTGAGGCGGCAACCTCCACACCCGGCTACCGGTATGAACTCGGAAGCGTCCTGAACCAGGTCCTTCTGCACCAGTCCATCATCGGTCTGGAGACCAAGGCAGCCTGCGACAAATACGGCATCAAGCCCGACATTATCATCGGCTGCGCGGGCGGCGGCTCCAACCTGGGCGGACTGATCTCTCCCTTCATGGGTGAAAAGCTCCGCGGAGAGGCGGATTATCAGATCATCGCTGTCGAGCCGGCATCCTGCCCGAGCCTTACAAGAGGAAAGTTCGCGTATGACTTCTGCGACACCGGCAAGGTCTGCCCTATGGCAAAGATGTACACACTGGGCCACGACTTCATCCCTTCAGCCAACCATGCGGGCGGCCTTCGCTATCACGGAATGAGCCCTGTCCTGTCGCAGCTTTACCACGATGGATATATGGAAGCAAGGGCGGTTGAGCAGACCAGCGTCTTCGAGGCTGCCGTACAGTTCGCGAGAGTCGAGGGCATCCTTCCCGCTCCCGAGTCATCCCACGCGATCCGCGCCGCAATCGACGAGGCATTAAAGTGCAAAGAGACCGGCGAGGAGAAGACCATCATCCTCGGCCTGACGGGAACCGGCTACTTTGACCTGAAGGCCTATGAGCAGTATAACAACGGCACAATGTCCGACTACATCCCTACGGATGAGGATCTTGCGAAGGGCTTTGCAACAATTCCGGACATCAATCTGTAATCCGCATTCCGGACGGGCGGCGCTGCTGCATCAGGTGGTGCAGCAGCGCCGTTTCCGTTTCCCGGCCGGAACAAATCTTGGACAACATCCACGATAAAGTAGTATTCTTAAAGCAGCAGGCAATTTGCCGAAGTAAAACATAAAAGCGCGGAAAGCGCAAGACGTATGCGGCAGGCGTATAAGACAGGAAGCCTGCGAAGGGAGGAAACCATGAATCTGATGAATTTACTTCTGAGCTCATTGACATCAACGCAGTCCCTTGACTCTGTTGCAAAGAAGACGGGACTGTCTTCCACCAAGGTAAAGCTCCTGCTTGCGATCGCGGTACCGATCCTGATCAAGGCGATGAAGAACAATGCATCCTCAAAGGAAGGCGCTGTTTCTCTTCTTGGCGCCCTTGCCCAGCACAAGGACACAAGAAGTATCGAGGAGCAGCTAGGCGCGGCTGACCTTGAGGACGGAGCGAAGATTATCGGACATATTCTCGGAGGCGACTATGGCAATGTCATTAATCAGCTGACCTCCGAAACAGGCCTTACATCCGATGAAGTCGGCCAGACACTGAGCAGTATCGCACCCGTACTTCTTTCCGGACTGTCCGAGGCGACCGAGACTGCCTCAAGCCAGGCGCAGAAGCCCTCCACAGGCGGTCTTTCCGCAGTTGCGGGTCTTTTCGGATCGCTCCTTGGCGGAGTAAAGAAAGAGGATGAGGACGAGATCGGCGGAGCCCTTCTGCAGTCCCTGCTGTCCAATCTCTGATTCATACAGTCTTTTGATGTCCGGCACTCGTCTGCCGGACATTTTGTCTTCCGGACAAAAGCTGCTGCGTGCTGTCGTGTGCTGCCGCGTGTCTTTATCGGCGCGGCTGTAAGGAGGAACTCATGAGAGAATGGTCAAGAGAGGAAAAGTATCGTTATCTGAAGGATCCCCAGGAGCTTGCGGAGCTGTATGAGCAGATTTCAAAGTCACCTTACCGCCAGACTTTCCACAATCAGGCAGTGACCGGCCTGATGAATGATCCCAACGGCTTTGTATGGCACGACAACCGGTGGCATCTGTTTTACCAGTGGTGCCCGTGGGGCGCCGTGCACGGCTTGAAGCACTGGTATCACATCGTTTCAAAGGATCTTGTCACCTGGGAAAACCTGGGCGTGTGCCTTCTGCCCGACCAGGAAGGCGGGTATGATAACAAGGGCGTCTATTCCGGCTCCGCCATGCCGATCGGCGATAAGATTTACCTTTACTATACAGGGAATCACCGCGATCCGGACTGGACAAGGCGGGCGTACACCTGCCTTGCAAGGCTTGGAAACGACGGCTGGCCGGAAAAATATCCGCTTCCTCTTTTCGGCGCTCACCCGGATTACACAGAGCATCAGCGTGACCCGAAGATCATCTGCCTTCCGGGAAGCAATAAATACTATATGATCATCGGCGCGCAGACAAAGGACAAAAGAGGCTGCGCTCTTATCTATTCATCCGGAAATCTCCAGCATGGATGGCAATTTGCCGGTGAACTGAAGGTTCCCGGCTTTGAGAATTTCGGCGACATGTGGGCGTGCCCTTCCATCGAGCGGTTCGACGGCAGAGATGTCCTGCTCCTTTGCCCGCAGCACATAACGCTGCCGGGAAGGGGAGGATCACAGAACCATAACGGTTATATTCTCGGTACGATGGACTGGGACAGCCTTACCTTTACCCCGGACGGACAGTTCCATGTGCTGGATTTCGGTTTCGACTCCTATGCGGCGGCCTGCGCCAACAACCTCCAGGAGGAGGACAAGGCGATCCTGATCGCCTGGATGGGTGTGCCGGATGTTGAGTATCCCACGGACGATGAGGACTGGTCAGGGTGTCTGACGCTGCCCAGAGAGCTGACGATCCGCGGAAGGCGTCTCATACAGCGGCCCCTGCCGGAGCTGAAAAAGCTGAGAGACGAAAGAATTCCGCTCCCTGAGAACAAGGCAGGCTGCTTTGTCCTTCCCAGGGCGGCAGAGATCGAGCTGGACTGCAGACCGGGAGATGTGCGCCTTGATCTGTTCGTTGACGAAGAGGGCAAAGGCGGACTGTCGGTTATCTACAGTGAGGAAGAAAAACAGATTACGGTCGACAGGAGCGGCATGCGGATCCGTTTTAATGAGACAGAAGGAACCTCGCGCGTAAGGCCTCTGGAGTTCGGACTGTTCCACCTTCGCATCTTTGTGGACAGCAGTTCGGTCGAGATCTTTGTAAATGACGGCGACGCCGTCTTTACCTCGCGCGTATTCCCTACGGACCGGGAGCATTTCTGCAGGATATCAGGGGATACCTTCAACCGCGTATGGACCTTAAAGCCTGCCGTGAAGGATGAGTTCCTGATATGAGAAACGGTTAATTCCCGCTGAAGGACAAAAGCCAGTCCGCTGCGGTGATAAGATCGGGCAGGACAATCTCGGCTAGTGAGAGAATTTCCTCATCCGGCTGCAGGATGTCCGGCACCATGACGGGGTGCATCCCTGCCGCATGCGCCGCGCGGATACCGTTGTAGGAATCTTCGATGACATAGAAGTGATCAGGGGAGCTTCCGGCCGCCAGCTTTTCTGCAGCCATCAGGAAAATATCCGGCGCGGGCTTGCTTCTTGCCGCCATTTCACCTCCGACAATTTCATCGAAATAGCCGATCAGCCCGGTGTCCGTAAGCTCTCTTCTGACAATATCCGAGCGGGTCGAGGAGGCGAGCGCCACTTTAATGCCTGCAGCCTTAAGGTGACTGAGGATATGCTCCGCGCCATTCTTTACGGGAAGGTTTCTGCCGGAGTAGCGCTGTTCGAAAATCCGGGAGACCTGCTCTGAAAGTTCATCGTACGGGAAGTCATTGCCGTAATGCCGCAGCATGATGCTGCGTGTCATTTCCGAAGTGGTTCCGATACATTCGATGCAGATATTTTCAATATCCGGAAGATCACAGGTTTCGGAGAGCGTTTTCCAGCAGTTTATCACGGCGCGTTCGGTATCGAAAATAACGCCGTCCATGTCAAAAATAACTGCGGGGAGTGAATTCATTTTTCGTTTGACCTCCTCAATGATTGTGATACACTTGTTCGTACAGAGTTAAATGTCAGGAAGGAGATTTACAATGGCAGAAGCTACAGAAAACAAGAATCCGATCTCATCGGATATGATTGTCAGAGATATTATTATTCAGCATCCCGATGCGGCGGAAGTCCTTATGCGTGTCGGAATGGGCTGCATCAGCTGCCCCGCTGCACTTATGGAGAGCCTTTCCGAGGCATGCATGGTGCACGGACTTGACGCGGAAGAGGTTGCACAGTATCTGAATCAGGAGCTGGAGTTGGCTTAAAGGTACGGCGTTATGCTGTCCCAGGCAGCAGCCAGCCTCTGCAGGGACCACGCCGCATTGGCGGGGCTTGTGGAAGGTAATTTTAAGACCGGCGGCAGGGATTGTACCTGCTGCCGGTCTTTTGTTTTCATAAAAAGATCATAGGAGGCGCTTCCGTTGCAGAAGATTGCCCGGATATCGCACTGACCGAGGATCAAGGACAGATCGTTTGGGACTACATCCTTTATACTGCTGTCGGAAGAGCCGGTGATCACACAGCTCTCGATGGTATCCCAAAGGGCTATGCGGTTTTTCAGCGCGAGCTCTTTTTTCTGCGGGACTGTCAGGGCAG
Organism: uncultured Lachnospiraceae bacterium; assembly: GCA_902796425.1. Lineage (GTDB taxonomy): Bacteria > Bacillota > Clostridia > Lachnospirales > Lachnospiraceae > CAG-791. Next base: position 6,314 of record CADBPC010000183.1, on the reverse strand, counting down.
GGAGCGCGGGGATGACGGAATCTCCCCTTATTACCGCTTCCTTCAGCGCGGGATCCGTAAGGATCTGCAGCACCTTCCAGAAACGGTTCTGCGGATGGCCGTAGTAAAACTTCTGCTCTCTGGATTTGACCGAGGGGAAACTCCCCAGTATCAGTATCCTCGAGTTTTCGTCGAACAGCGGCCCGAAATCGCTGTGATCAAGTCTTTTTGTTTCCGCCATAATCAATATCAATAGGTTGAAGGATTAATGGTCTGGCCGTTGACGGTGAAGGGCTTGTCGTCCTGGACAACGAAGATCATCGTCTTGCCGGTATTCATGGTTACCTCGTTGCCTTCGTCGTCATAATACCTGGTTGCCGCATAGTCCTGGGGCTTCTTCCAGGTGACGTGGATCATCTTTCCTTCGGTAATATAGTAGCCGTCGTGTGTATCGTCATGCATGCGGAACGCAAGGTAACCGTTCGCATCGCGCCTCTCGTAATAGGTCCACTGGACAATTACGTTTTCAAAGGCAAGCTGGTTTCCGGTCGCTCCGTCGCTCTGGGGCTGATCATAAATATATCTGTAATAGAGATGATCAGACTCGTTGTAGCGCAGCTCCGGCTTTGTCGTGGGATAGGCGCTGTCGAATTTCAGATCGGTCGCGTCTGCTGCGTTTGCATACTGTGTCAGAGTGTTTTTGTGCGCCGCGTCGGTGAAATTGAAATGAGGCGTGGTTTCATAATATTCTGAGCGGTGGGTCAGCTTGAAGCCCGCCTGCTGGCATGCCGCAAGGAGCTTTTCGGAACTTGTGTATGCCGTGTGTTCCTGCGCGCGTCCGTCCGGATTCTCGCGGAAGAAAGCGTTGTAGTCGCCGCCCATAACGCCGCCGACGCCGTTGATGTTCTCTACATCGGAGCGGGTCAGGATGTCCTTGACATAGAGCTCCGGACCGCCGAAATGGACAATGATCGGATCATATTCAAGGGCAGCGTAGACAAAATAGTCGCGGATACTGCGGACATTTCCGATCTTGGGGAGATTCTTCCAGTCCTGCATGATGGCCATCTGGCGGCTCATACCGTCTTCTTCCATAATCTCATAGAAGATATCGATATTATCAAGGCCGTACTGGGGCTGCGCTTCTTTGTTGATCGGATACATAAACGCGAGCGGGCGCTGGTCCCGGAGAGTATCGGAAATCCAGAGATTTGTGAGAGGGCTGCGGATCATGCCCTCTGCGGGAGCGGCGTCCTCTTCCTCGGGAACTTCTTCCTCCTCCTGAGCCTGTGCTGCAGCCTGCTGGGCACTCTGAAGATACGGGTCATTTTCCGGAATCTTCTCAAAGATGGATACGGGCTCCTCTTCTTCCTCTTCCTTGCCGCATCCGGTGAAAACGGATAATGACATCAGAAGCAGCAGGAGCAGTGTGATTGTTTTCTTCACTGATAACACTTCCTTTCGGATTTACTTGCACAACAAAACGATCCTGTATTTCTACAGGAATGCTTCTTATCCTATCATACTCTTCGGGATGTTTCAAAAGTGTCCGGCAGCCGGGAATCCGGCACGGGCATGTCCGGTGCCGGTAAGAGCGCAGACAGAGGTTCAAAGGCAGACGATCAGGCCGATCACGATGCCCAGGACTGCGCCGGCAAGAACCTGAAGAGGTGTATGTCCGACAAATTCCTTCAGCTGGTCCATCGGGTCCATCGTGGAGATGGTCTTTCCCATTTCACGCAGTTCGTCGACAAGTTCATTGATGACAACTGCCTGCTTTCCTGTCTCCCGGCGGACGCCCATAGCGTCATACATTACTATGAACGCAAAAAAGAAGGACATCGGAAATTCGAATCCGCTGATTCCGTAAACAAGGGCGGTCGCCGTGACGAGTCCGCATACGGTCGCGGAATGGGAGCTGGGCATACCCCCGCTCCCGAAGATTCTTTCCGCGTTAAACTCCCGGTTGATAATTGTGTACAGAATAACCTTTATCAGCTGTGCTGAAAGCCAGCCGAGTGCCCCCGACATAAAAACGGGATTTTCAAACAGTGCCGATAAGCTCATGAATGCATATATCCCTGCTCGCGAAGATAGATTTCCAGTGCGTCTTTCCAGTCTCTGTAGGTATGATCCGTGGTGAGACGGAGCATATAATTGTCGAGAATGGAATAATGGGGGCGGGGCGCTGACTGCGGGTGAGCCGCCTGGTATTCCTCCGTGGAAACGGATACCACGCGGGTTTCCTTTCCGCAGAGCCTGAAAATTTCCCTCGTGAACTCATCCCAGCTGGTCCAGCCTTCGCAGGTTCCGTGGAACAGTCCGTAATTATCCGTGGGAAGAAGGCAGCCGATGGCTCCTGCAAGCTCCGCGGCGCTGGTGGGAGAACCGAACTGGTCGTCCACAACTGTGACCTCGTCATACTTTTCCGAAAGGCCCAGCATGGTGCGGACAAAGTTCTTCCCCTCGCCGTACAGCCATGCCGTCCGGATAATAAACCAGCGCTTTGCGAATTCCTTTACGAAATTCTCGCCCGCCAGCTTGGTCCGCCCGTAGACAGACCGGGGACCGGTCGGATCGAATTCCGTCAGGGGTCTTTCGGAGGTTCCGGGGAAGACATAGTCTGTTGAAATGTGGATCAGCTTTGCATCCGTCTCTGTCGCGGCAATCGCGAGATTGCGGGGACCGAGCGCATTGATTCTGTAATTGAGATCAACGTGCTCTTCCGCCGCGTCGACGGCCGTATAGGCCGCGCAGTTGATGATCGCGTAAGGCTTTACCTCGCGCGCAAGGGCAAGGACCGCGTCGACATTCGTGATATCGAGCTCTTCGACATCCGTGTTAATGAGATTGTAGTCTTCGCAGGGTCCGAAAAGTTTGTTGACGGCAATTCCGAGCTGCCCGTGGCAGCCGGTTACAATTATGTTTTTCATTTCTGTCAATTATTCCTGATTGCTATTGTTTATTCCTGGACCGAGAACTGGTCTTTGCCGACGGAGCACAGAGGGCACTCGAAATCATCGGGAAGCTCTTCCCACTTTGTGCCGGGAGCTATTCCGTTATCGGGATCGCCCAGATCTTCATCGTATACATATCCGCAAACATCACATACATATTTCATATCGTTCTCCTTTATGGGGTGACTGCTCCGGCACTGCGCCGGAGTTTCATCCAGTATATCCTATTTTCCTTTTCTTCGCATCAGTGGAAGCCCCTGAAATGTGTTTTCGGCACTTTGTGAAAAACGGATGGGTCAGAATTTGGCAGGTCTTCACAAAAATTGTGAAGTTGCATGCAGAGCGTTGATTTTGCCTGTCCGCGGTTTTATCATCCGGTATACGAACCGGCCGGCATCAAGCTCTAATGGGCCGGAAGGTCTTTTTCCGCCAAGTCCCCCGCCTTCTCAGGCGGGGGCACCTCCAGAGCATTACATGTATATCATCGAAATTTCGAAAGGAGAAGCCGATGAGGGAGATTTTTGCGGCAACAATGTACATGAGTTCTATAACAGATATAACGTATGGAAAGATCTTCAACTTCATCATATTTCCTGCTCTCCTGGCGGGAGCGGTATACAGGACCGCCGCGGAAGGCGCGGCGGGGCTGGCCTCCTTTATCCTGTCTGCCGCGGCAGTGTGTGCGGTCCTCCTGCCATTCAGGAAGGGTCTCGGCGGCGGGGACATCAAGCTGGCCGCGGCGGCGGCCGCGCTGATTCCGGATCCGCAGGCCCGTGCAAGATACTTTGTCCTGCTGGCGGCAGTCCTTCTTGTCAGTGCCGCCGCAGTATATATGCGGACAAGGGACAGGAGGGCAGAGATCAGAATCGGCGTCCCGGCGGGAATAGCAGCAGCGGTCTGGCTGTCCATGGGATAGCCGTGGTCCATGGGGCACCCAGGGGTCATGGGGCGCGCGGGGAAGGCTCAGAGAAAGGCTCAGGAAAAGGATTCAAGAGATAGAATTAGCAATACGGCAGCGGGAATCTGCGGGAAAGGATATTGAACGAACATGGCGTTATCGGAAGAGGTTTTCTCCGGAGAGGTACGGTTAATGCAGGCGGACGGCACTGCCGCAGCGGGTGCGGCGAAGGAGCCGGCGCGGGAACCGGAAAAAGACGAGGCAAAGGGCCGGATCATTGCGGTCTGTGACCCGGAGGTGGGCTACGCCTGCAGGCTGATGGAATACCTGCGCGGCAGGTGTGCCCCGGCTGCGGATATCCGCGTATACAGCAGCCTGGATAAGTTCAGGGAACTGACAAGTCCCGAAGATGTCGCGCTTCTGATCGTTGCGGAGTCCGAGTTCCGTGCTGAGGATGTCGGGAAAGCCGCAGAGGAGGTGCTGGTCCTGAATGAAAGCGACAGCTATCTGGGAGAGGAGATCCGCAATATCAGCAAATATCAGTCGATGGAGATCATCGTCAGCACGGTGTTCGGGCTGTGCCCGGATGAAGCCCGGCTGAAGGCGGCAGCGGTAAGGCACGGGAAGCCGCCGGTCAGAATCGGAGTATACTCGCCGCTCGGGCGCTGCCTGAATACGACCTTCAGTATTACGCTCGGAGAGATCCTTGCGCGCTCCGGAGAGGTCCTGTATCTGGGCTTTGAGCCGTTCAGCCCGGTATCCGCGTTTCTCGGCCGGCCGTTTGAGGGCAGCATAACAGAGCTTTTGTATTTCAATGACTGTGCGCGGCACAAGCTTCCGGCAAGGCTCCGGGAGATCAGGATCAGCGCGGGAGGAGTGGACCTGCTCCCGCCGGCGGGAAGCCTGAGTGACCTTCAGGACATCCGTGCGGAGCAGTGGTGCTCCCTCCTGGATTCGATAACGAAGATGACGGACTACGAATATGTGATTCTGGACCTGTCGGACTGTGTCCGGGGCCTGATGAAAATCCTGAGAGAATGCGACGAGGTATACACCATTACAAGAACAGACAGAATGTCGAAGGCAAAGCTGGAAGAATATGAAAGACAGCTCGGTGAGTGCGGATACGAGGACATCCGTCTCAAAACCAGGTGGACGCAGCTGCCGGTCTTCGACGCACTTCCTGCCTCTGCCGGACAGATGTCCTGCGGACCGCTGGCAGATTATATCAGGAGGATGAGAACATGAACGGCCTGCAGACAAGGATCCATGACGCTGTGATGGAGCGGCTTGACTTTTCGAGAGAGGTGCCGGATTCCGAGGTCCTGGACCTGATTGATGAGGAGCTGCTGGGCGCTGCCCGGGAGGGCACGGTAACCCTGGAGCAGATGAAAAGCCTCAGGCAGGATGTCTTCTATTCCATCCGGAAGCTCGATGTGCTCCAGGATATGATTGACGACGCCGGGATCACGGAAATCATGGTGAACGGGCCGGACAGGATTTTTATAGAAAGAAACGGGCAGGCCATGCCCGCGGGCGTTCATTTCTCGTCGGAGAAGAAACTTATGGACGTGATCCAGCTCATAGTTTCAAAGTGCAACAGAGTGGTTAATGAGTCCTCTCCCATTGTTGACGCAAGACTTGAGAACGGCGACCGCGTCAGTGTCGTGATGCAGCCGGTTGCCCTGAACGGACCGATCCTGACCATCCGGCGCTTTCCGTCAAAGCCGATAACAATGGAGGATCTGATCTCATTCGGGTCTGTCAGCCGCGAGGCGGCGGAGTTCCTTCGGACTCTTGTCGGAGCCGGCTACAACATTTTTATCAGCGGAGGGACCGGGTGCGGAAAGACAACCTTCCTCAACGCACTGTCCGACTATATCCCGACCTCCGAAAGGGTCATAACGATTGAGGACAACGCAGAGCTCCAGATAAGGCATATACCCAACCTGGTCAGGATGGAGGCAAGAAACGCAAATACGGCAGGATGTCAGCAGGTCACTATCCGCGACCTCATAAAGGCAAGCCTCCGGATGAGACCGGACAGGATTATCGTCGGGGAGGTAAGAGGCGGTGAAGCAATCGATATGATCCAGGCAATGAATACGGGACATGACGGCTCCATGTCGACCGGCCACGCGAACAGCACGGCAGATATGCTGTCAAGGCTGGAGACGATGACGCTGATGGGAATCGATCTTCCGATTCCGGCGATCCGGGGGCAGCTTGCCTCGGGCATTGATGTGATTGTCCATCTCGGAAGAATGAGGGATCGCTCCAGAAAGCTTCTGGAAATAGCGGAAACCGGTCCGGTTACGCCTTCCGGGGTGAGTCTGAGGACATTGTACAGATTTCAGGAAACCGGCGAGAAAGACGGAAAGATTACCGGAGAGTGGATCAGGGTAAATGAACTCGAAAAAATCGGAAAACTCCGCATGGCGGGACAGGTTAAGAAGGCAGGATAAGTTCGTTTTTGTGTT
>CADBPC010000182.1 GCA_902796425.1 uncultured Lachnospiraceae bacterium | reverse complement strand
TGCGATAAGCTCGTCCCTCCGTTTCAGGAAGTCCTCGTCGACAACCGGAAACCGTACATCCTTCAGACAGATTTCCTCAAACGGTTCACCCAGCTTCATAAGGAGGCTTTCTGCAAGTCTGAGCGTCCTGGACTCCTTCCTGACACACGCGTTTATAAAAAGTACCGGTTTTTCCATCACAGCATCCTCACTTCTTCGGTCCTATATATTCCATGCACAGCATCGTCAGATCATCAAACTGCTCCGCATCGCCGACAAAGCTGTCAACCGCCTTCTGTACATTCTTCAGTATATCCAGCACCGGAACATCGGGACTGTCATTGAGAGCCTTCGTCATGCGCTCGGTTCCGAACAGTTCCAAATCGCTGTTTGTCGCCTCCGGCACACCGTCTGTATATACGAACAGCTTTGCGCCCGGCTCCAGCTGAACTTCGTATTCCCTGTATTTAACCCCTTCCATTCCGCCGATTACAAATCCGTGTCTGTCCTTGAACAGCTCGAAAGCACCGTCCGGCTTTTTAAATACCGGGTATTCATGGCCCGCATTGGCAGCGGTAAGCTTTCCTGTCGAAAGCTCCAGAATTCCGAGCCAGACTGTAACAAACATCTGCGCCTCGTTATTTGAGCAGATGGCCTCATTCGCCCTGGTCAGGATTTCCGCGGGGGACTTGCCCAGCATCGCAACGCTCTGGAGGATGATCTTCGAAGCCATCATGAACAGCGCTGCGGGAACGCCCTTGCCCGACACGTCCGCAATCACCATGCCCAGGTGGTCGTCATCAATCAGGAAATAATCGTAAAAGTCGCCGCCGACCTCCTTTGCGGGATTCATGCTGCCAATAATGTCAAAATCGGACCTGTCCGGGAATGCGGGCACAATGTGCGGCAGCATGGCGGCCTGGATCTGTGTCGCAAGAGACAGCTCCGCTCCGATGCGCTCCTTTTCCGCCGTGACGCGCCGGACCGTACCCAGATACTCCACCGTCCTGTGGGAAACAGAGGCAAATGACTGTGCCAGTTCCTCCACCTCATCGCCGGTTCTGTATGCGTCCTCCATCTTAAATTCGAGATTGGTCTCGCTGAGCTCGGAGATGTGCTTTGTAATAGTATTGAGGGGATTGACGATCCTCCTGCCCAGAACGATGGCTCCCGCGAACATCAGGATCGCGGCTGCCGTAAGCAGGACTCCCGCGGTAAGTCTCGATTTCCCCGCCTTCTCCCTGTAGGCTTCGGCTGCTTCCGCCTGGACCTGTGCACTTCTCTCCTGCAGGGCAGCCACCGGCTTTCCGGCGATCCCCGCATCAAACGCGGATATCAGCACCCATCCTGTCGTCTTGATCGGCGTTCCCGTAATGTAATAGGTTCCGCCTTCTAGCTCTCCGAGCCGGACGCCGGTATCATTTCCTTTAATCGCATCATCTACTGCCTGCTTCAGAAGAATACTTCCTGACATGCGAAGGTCTGAATTCCTGTCATCTCCGGCCATCGGGAAGGACTTGATCTGCGGTTCGAGCACCGCCCGCCCGCTCCGGTTGACCAGCAGCCGGTATTCCCCCTCTGACAATGACTCCTGCAGGGTTTTCTCCATCTCATCCAGATACAGGTCTGCGCCGATCACCGCTGCAAGGGTGCCGTCCGGATCATAGACAGGGGCTGCGCATTCGATGCAGTACGCGCCTGTGTTGGCGTCATATTCACCCTCGGTAAAGATCAGCCCTCCCGCAGAGACCGCTTGCCGGTACCAGCCCCGCTCCCTTGGATCGTAGCTTCGCGGCTTTCCGTCAACAAACCAGCTCGACGACGTATCGCTGACAGACATATGGACGCCCTCCGGCAGGCCGATATAGACATTGGCTGCCCCGGTAGACCTGCACATGGAGATCATCATTTCGGACATGTTGGCAAAAAGCCCTATGCGCTCCTTAAGCGCCGGGTCCGACTTTCTTGTCCCCTCCGCATAAATTACCTTCATCGTCCATGTTCCGTCATCCGCGGGATCCGGATCGGAATAAGGACGCAGGTCATAGTCTTCGGGATTTGCGACAAGACCCGACGCGTAGTCCGCATAGAAAGCAATGCGGTTTCCCGCCTCCTCAAACATTTCGTCTGCGATCTTTGCCGCGGCTTTATTGGACCTTCCCAGTGACTGCGTCACGACGCCGTCCATCACCTCGGAGGTCACCTCGCCGATCACCTCCTGCTGCTTCTGTGAGGACTTGGCCGCAAGGTTCGAGAGCATATTGCTGTGGTATACATAGACAGCATAGTTTACGGCAGACAATATCATCACCGTAAGCAGGATCAGATTGAATATTTTATTTTGAATACCCCCGAGAACAAGTCCCCTGATTCTTTTCATGAATGCCTCCGGTCATCGAAACTTTTTATGCGGAAAACACGAAAAGCATAAATTTTCCGCCTGACAGTTACAGTTTAGCAGAACTGCCCGGAATCAAAAAGAATCAAAAAGCGTCTTTGACCATACTTCTGTTCCTGGCGCGCAAAAACCTGCCCGATAAGAAAGCCCTTCCGGGAGCACTCATTGTGTTTCTTTGCACAATGAGCGATTCCGGAAAGACTCTCCTGAATTCTCACAGCGCAGTGTTTTCCACTGCTTCATTTATACAATATGCCGACTTCTGAAATCGTCTGGCATTTTGTCCGTTTTTTACGGTATTTTGACTTCTTTGCGGCCCTCCCTGGTTTTCCTCCGGTACTCGATGGGCGTCATGCCGGTGTGCCTTCGGAATTCTTCAATGTTTTGAAGAAGCGGCAGAAATACTGCTCATTCATATTCATGATGGCGGCAAGATCCTTAAGGTAAATCCTGTCCGCATAATTCGTCCTGACGTAGGTCATGACCTCTTTCATGGCGCTGACCCGGTTATCCTCCTGACGGTACTGGCGAAGGAGAAGCTTCTGGTTCTCCAGGGCTGCGCGCATATTCATAAAGGACGCCCTGACCCAGAGCTGCGGAACCGTTCCTGAAAGGAGGCGCTGGTCCAGGACCGGCTCTCCGTATTCCTTAAACGTGTGAAAAATTTTCAGGAACATGTCGCGCACTTCGCAAAAGGCGGGACTCGCCGGCATCCCGCAGCGTACGGATATTGTGCAGGCTTCCCGGGTTGACAAAACAGACGGCCTCCTCCCTGATTTCCGTCACATTCATGTCAACGCTCAGAAGATAGTGCCCGCGCTCAAAGTACAGCATCTCAATCGCATTGTGCCAGTGCGGGTTGACTATGAAGGGCCCTTCGGTCCCCCTGGTTTCATAGTCAGCTTCATAGATCGTGCATGAAAAACTCGCCGTTCCCTGGATGCGGGTTTCCTGCAGGGTTACCGGATCATTTACCGGCCTTCGGAACCTCTGCCTTATATCTTCACCGGGCATAGTATTATTTCCTCTTCTGTGCCGATTCCGATGACTGCTCTTACCCCTTCAGCAGCCATTCACATTCTTCATCCGTTAGGCGGATGTCCGCCGCGTCTGTGTTTTCTTTCATATGTTCCGCGGAGCCCGGTCCGATAATTGGGAAGAGATTGAGCGGCTGATGCAGAAGCCATGCCAGACAGATCTGGGACACGGTATACTCCTTTTCCGCCGCAAGGTGTTCCGCTCTTCTGAGCCTGTCACGGTTAACCGGCGCGTCATACTCCATGATCGGCGCCTTACCGATGCACTCTTCGATCGGCTTATCTTTGTCCGTGCGGAATTTTCCGGAAAGGTATCCCCTTCCCAGCGACGAATAGCAGAAAACGGGAGTCTGATTCCCTGTAAGCCAGTCGCGGTAAGGCTGCTGCGCCTCTCCGGAGAGGGCGACACTTCCTCCCCACGGGTCGTGTATGAACTCCGCGAGCGAATAGGCAGGGCTCACCGCGGTAAAGCCGGCAAGACCATGCCGCTGTGCGTACTCATTGGCTGCCCTGACCCGTCCGAAGGTCCAGTTGGAGCCGCCGAAACGAAGGACCTTTCCCTCCTGCCTGAGGAGATTGAGTTCCTCCACTATTTCATCCACGGGAACATCAGGATCATCCCTGTGAAGAATATAGAGCTCGACATGATCCGTCCTTAATCTCCTGAGGGACTCCTCCAGCTGCTCACGGACCGTCGACGCCGAAAAGACATCCTCACTGCCTTCCTGGCCGGGCTTCATTATCCGCATTTTATCTGATAAAATTCAATATGTCAGACTTTTTTCGGCGGCGCGGCTGGCCGCATAGTTCCGGAGGGATGCCATGAAACACTCTGCCTGTTATTTTGTCATTCTGCTGACAGTCATTCTCTGCTGTTCTTCCTGCGGCAGCAGGAAAGAAAGCGGTCCTGCCGCAGAAGAGATAAAGGAATATTCCGTGGAAGAAGCCAGGGCCGAAGCGAAGGCCGCTGAGGTGAAGGCTCCTGCCTTGTCGAAAACAAAGCCGCAGGAAAAAGCTCCTTCCGGATCAGGGCAGCCGGAAGCGGGAACTTCTTCCAAAGCGAAGAATCAGGGGACTGCGCCCGCAGAATATTCCATCCGCCTGGCTGAATGGGAGAATGTGCAGTGGGAAAAATATAAAAGTCCCTACTTTACTATTGAGATCCCGAAGGGCTGGAAGGTCTCCTGGGACGGGAACGCCGAGCATCTGATGTGGCAGGCATCGGATCCCGGGAACAGTATGATCGGTTTATACAATATTGACCATCTTTCCGCCGCCAAAAGCAGACAGATGTCTTATTACCTCGGGCTCGGCATGTATCTTGAAGAAGGTTCTGTCCCGGAATTTTTCGAAAAGATGTACGCGGATACGACAGACTACTTTACTGTAAAGAATTCCTGCGTCCCGGCAGACAGGGCGGCAATCCAAAGTCTGCGCCGGGATAAGGCAATCTGGGATTACCAGTCCCTGTATGCGGTTTTCGCGGAGAACGGGGTCATGGGAGAAGGAATCTATTCCGCGGTAATTATGGAAGCGCCGGATATCATACTCGCCGGAGGCTACAATTACGCGATGTGGGAAATCAACGGCGTTTTCGCGGAGTTCGCCCCTCTGGGAGAACTGGTGAACTGGCAGCCGGTCTTAAGTCATATCATGCAGTCATTCAACTATACCGATTATTATATCCGGGAGTGGAGAATGCGCCTTGGCATCGGCGGGCAGCCTTCATCTCCCGCAAATGATACCGGTTCTGTTCTGGAGGCTTTTGAGGAGCGCAGCCGCAGGGACACGATCCTGCAGGAGAAACGCTCAGATATGATCGGCGAATACGAGCGTGTCTATGACAATGACACGCAGAATATTTACCGGGCCTACAGCGGTTTTATGGATGATATCGGCACAGATCAGACGCGCTTTACACCCATCACGGACAGCCAGTACGCTGAAGGTTATGCCGGCTGGATCGACAGGTAAAGCTCCCGGCAATCCTCAGCCTGCGATATGATTCTCCTCCATTCCTTCCAGTGTCCTGCCGCTTTCCTTCTTCCAGAATGTAATCGCAGCCGGGACAACGATCCCTTCCGCCAGCACAAAGGAAAGCCACAGGAGGCTCACTCTCCCGAACCTGCTCAGGATGAGTGCCAGAAGCACCGGCAGGACCGCTTGCCGCAGCATCGTAATCACCATGCTGGGTCTGGGGAGCGAGAGCCCCTGCAGGGCCGACGCAGACACCATGCTGGGTATGGAAATCAGCCATGACAGCGCCATAAGACGCACCGCGGGCGTGCCGATGGCAGTCATGTTCTCTGACGCGTTGAACATCCTGAGAACCACTCCCGGCGCGATCTCCAGTATCATCAGAAACGGCAGGTAAAACAGCAGGGAATAGATCATCGCCCACCGCAGCGACTGATGCACACGATCCGGCTTCCTTGCGCCGTAATTGTACGCCGCGATGGGAATCAGTCCGTTGTCAATGCCGTGCACCCCCACCGTACAAAGCCCGCACATGCGGCTGCAGACGCCGTAGACGGCGACCGCGGTACTCGAGAAGGCCAGCAGTATGGAATTCATCGCCACCGTGACAAAGCTGGTCAGCACCTGGACCAGCATGGACGGAATTCCCACCCGAAGGATTGCGGCGACGCTCTGCCGGTCCGGCCGGAGCGTGAAGGAAAACTCGATCTCCCTGTTCCAGCGTGCGTTGATCAGTATCCCCGCAAGAAGTCCCATGTGCTGTCCGATCACCGTAGCGATGGCGGCTCCGCGGGTCCCCATGCCCAGCCCGAAAATAAAGACCGGATCAAGGATCAGGTTCGTGACGGAAGCTGCCGACAGCGTATAAAGGAACAGATGGGACTTTCCGCTCGCGATGACAAACCGGTCAAAGACCCACTGCCCCATCTGGCCGAGAGAAAAAATCATGCAGATGGTCAGATAATCCCGGCCGTAGGCGGCGATGCTCTCATTTCCTCCGCTCTGCCAGCGAAAATACCAACGGACTCCGATAAGACAGGCCGCGCAGATCAGGATCCAGGCACAGAAGGCAAGGAAGATCGCCGCACTGGCGGTCTTTTTGACCTTATCCGGCCTGCCCTCTCCCAGTGCCCGGGATATCGCGGCATTGAGTCCTACCGCATTGCCAAGCCCGAGCGCGGACACCATCACCTGCACCGGCGCTGCAAGGGACAGCCCGGTCAGCGCATCCTCCGCGACGCGGGAGACAAAAACCGAATCCACAAAATTGTAGAGAGAATTGATAAGCAGGCTCAGCATCAGGGGGATACCCGTAGTAAGAACAAGGCTGCTGACTTTCTTTGTCCCCATAGTGTTCTCTGTCATAACCCGAAAGCTCCATAAATTCCACCCTTATCATCCAGGGCGCCGCTTCTTGCAAACGCAAGGAGTGTCACAAACAGCAGGTCAAGATTCTGCTCGCGCGTCCATATGCGGTAGAACCCCTGCGCGGCGACCCTGCCGGCCACCTTGTGCTGTGCTTCATCCTCTTCATGCGGATACTGGCTGGTGGAGACTGCTCTTGCAATTTCCTCTCCGTCCCTGAAAATGATGCAGCTTACTGCGCCGAGCCTCCCGTCGCCGCCAAGGCTCGTCTCCACGTGGACTCCGTTTTGCTTTAAATGCCGGAATACATCGACGCCGTCCAGCTCAAACGTGTAGTGATTGTCGATAAGGAACGTATCCCACTCACTCTCCTCGCTGTGCCCCACAAGGTGCGGCGTGCTTGTGCCGTGCTCGTGGTCAATGAAGTCAAAGCCAAAGGGCCCTGTCAGGGTGAACTTTGTCATTTTTGCTTCATACAGCACCCTGCGCTGCCCGTCCTCGATCCGGTGCCCGTACTTTGCCGTTCCGAGATCCGTAAGGAAATAAAGCTCGCGCTCCTCTCCCTGCACGGAAGGAAGGTAACCTTCCCTTCCTCCGGACGCACGCATCTCCCGGAACTGTTTCTGGCTTTGCCTCTCTCTGATTGTGCTGAAAATAACGAACGCCAGAATCGCCGCACTCACCGCAATCAGGTAGATGCCGATCCCGATTCCTCCGTGTACATTCGAAGGATCCTCGGGATCATACAGAATCGTTATGGTTTTCCCGACCTCATCGGAAGGACCCGACTGGTCCAGCCGTCCGGTATAGGTCCTGCCGTCCACCGTGTGCTCAACGACCGGATAATATGTATCTTCTTCATTTCCCACTCCCTCGACCAGCTCAAGAGATACGATGACGGCAGTATTTTTTACAAACCCGCGGGAGTGAAAGAAGGTAAAATATATTCCCGCCGCAAGGCAGATCACCGCCAGGATGCCGGCAAATATTTTCAGTTTCGGTCCCCTCAATGAAATCATTTTTTTCTTCATCCGATCTGCAGATCTATTGTCTTATCTCGTGTCACTGTTCTACAGACATTTCGCAGTACTCCGCACACTTTTTCTTCAGTTTCCCGAGAATCTTAAACTGCAGGATGACCGAAATGATAACGATGAGAAGAGCGACCGCTACCCCCGCCACCTGCATAACCTCATCCTCTGACTTCATCGCATGATTGGATGCTGTCGCGGCATCGTATACGGTATGCCAGAGCACGGGAAGTGCCAGGGCAAGAAATCTGTGCTTCCTGCATTCTCCGTCATCCCTGTGCCGCGCATATTCCGCAAGTCCGAGGTGCAGTCCCATAATGACTCCGAAAGACATATGTAGCGCAAATGTAGGCAGCCGCGTAATCGCAACCGCAAGGCTGGTACCGCCGTACATGATATCTTCAAGCCCGGTGAACCCGCATCCGACTCCCGCGCCGAGCAGCGCGAACCGGTAGACATTGCCCGGCTTTACAGCCTTTATTGCGATCATGAGCAGCAGAAGCTTAATAAGCTCTTCCGTAAATCCGGCAATAATGAAGCTGCTGATCTTCTTCCATCCCTTTTCATCAAGATCATGAATTACCAGATTCATCGGAACACCTCATTTCTTTCCGACTTCTGCCCGCTTCTATTCTACCCACTCATAGATCCAGAGCGTATCGGATCCGCATCCGGAGAACAGGATTGCCATTTCACTCCCGGCCTCGTATCCTTTATCAAAGACATGGCAAACCTCTGCCTCAGGGCAGGGCGTGTTTCCTACCGTATCCAGATAGGCGGAGTTTTCGGCATCTTCATCTGTGGCTTCAAATTTGACGCCTGCATTATACATGATTCCGTTCCTCTCATCATTCGGCGCCCCATAGCTTACAGAAGCATAGGATCCCCAAAGCAGGTAATAGCCTCCGAAGCTTATATCCATAGATACCTGCATAACAACCGGTTCTTCCGGCTGAATGACCTGCGGCGGTGCGGAACAGTAAGAAATAATCGTCGCTTCTCCCGACTCATGATAGTCTGTTGCCGGCTGGTGTACCTGTTCAGTGTGAGTAAGCTCGGAAGCCGAATAATAATACGACGCATATCCATCTGCTCCGATCTCATTTTCATGAGACGTGACATTCGTTTCCCTGAGCCTCCAGTATCCGCCTTCCGTGTTCTCTATCGGTTCATTTATTTCTTCTCTGATCAGCTTCTCCATCCCCGGTTTCAGGAGCTTCGCCTCCTGAAGTGTTTTCAGGAAATCCTGCAGCGCTTCCTCTCTCGGATATTCCGTCACACGCATGACCCACCAGTTCAGGATATCGCCCCAGTTGTACCCGTCTTTACCAAGCTTCATGGATTTTTCCAGAGCTTCCTCATCCACATATTGAGAGATAAGGCCTCTGACCCTGACAAGCCTTTCAAGCCTGTCAGGCAGATTATACGGGACGGCTTCATTTTCACCGAAGAACTTTTCGTAATTTCCGGCTTTCAGGACCCCGATCGTAGGCTGCAGCATCGTTTCAATGCTCATCCGTTCTTTCTCTTTGATCTTTTCAGCCTCTTCTTCCTGGCGGATCCTGGTATCAAAATAGTCGATCAGGGCATCTGTTGCCCGGGCTTCAAACTTATCCCGGTATTTATCAGCCAGTTTTTTGTATTCTTCAAAATCCCATCCGTTTTTATCACAGACCTCTTCAATCCTGTCCAGATTGTAGAAGCGGTTCACCATCTTCCCTTTTGTGTAGCCGCTGGACGTTTGCAGAAACGTCTTAAGGGAATCCGGATCCTGTTTTAAAATCTCATTGCCAAACAGTCCTTCCGCACCGTTTCTGTAGGCCTGGTACAGTTCCTCAATTTCATTCTGCTTCCAGGTAACAAATTCAAGATCGACGCATCTTGCGATATATACGGTTCCTTTGGTTGTAAATTCCACGGCAGGATGGACGCCCTGCATAATGCCGCCAAGTTCCTCAGCTGCCCCTTTCCAGTCACCTTCCGCCATCCTGGTTGCCATCCTGGCCATGGCGTTGGTATTGCCGGCAATTGTACCGACCGTATCTCCTGCAAATTCACTTTCAAGTGCGTCATTGATTCTGTCAGACATTTTGCGCTCATCCAGGCCATGCATGATCGCCCCGGTCACAATATCCTGGAGAGCCTCTTCCTGGCTTTCTATATCGCCTTCCATTACTGCGTCCATCAGCGCAATAGCTGTTTTTGTTCCGGTCTCGATTGTGTCTCCGTATTTTTGAGGGTTGAATTCATCGCCCTTAAAACAGCCTCCGAGATATCCCAGCGCACTCTTGATCAGGTCTGCCTCGGCTTCTTTCTTAAGCCCCAGCGCTTTAACCTTTGCGGCGACATATGGCTCAAGAGCTTCTGCCGCCTGTTTCCGGCTGTCCTGTTCCACGACTGTTTTTTTGCTGTATTGATCCAGGAACTCCTCCACCTGTCTCTGTTCTTTCAGGGTAAGCGCGGCGGCATTCAAAAAATGAGGAAGCGAAACGGACATTGTCATGTTTTCCAGATCAAAATGATCCGGGTAAATAATACGGGCCTGTTTTGTTTCCTCATTCAGATATGCGAACGCCAGCCTGTCAAGATCCACACCCTCCGGAATCGGGACCGTGTATTCAACATTCTCGGCAAACAGCCCGCCATTGTAATTATCGCATTCTATATTTGCCGGGTTTTGAAGAAAAGAGTATTCCTCTTCGTTGACGTACTCTGCCGTTTCTTCATCGGAAAGAGGCGTATATGAAAGGTACGATCCCTTTGGGAAGGTACTCCTGGGCATGGTCAGTGTAAACCCTTTGTCATTGATATCACCGATACTGACAACGGAATCGCTCCCTGCCTCCGATGCCGTATCTGTGCTGTCAGCTGCAGATTCCTCTTTCTCCGGGGAGACTTCATTCTGCCCGAATTCTTTATCAAGTTCTTCCCGTATCCGGTCATATTTTCTTTCTTCCGCTATATTTCCGATTACATAAAGACCTGCAAGAATAAGAGCGGCGGCGGCCAGAACGCCTGCCACTATAACCGCCGCAGATTTCTTTCTTTTCCCTGATGTTTTTGCCCTGTTTTCTTTTGCCATATCAGTTCTCCCTCTTTTCAAATACTGTCGGTTCACTGTCGGAACCCAGCCTTATGACGATCCGGCTTTCATTTGTCTGTGTGAAATCGTTGTCAAACTGGTACGTTTTATCTTCAGCTATGATGCGAAAGTATTCCGCCTTGTCATAACGATAAGCTCCGTTATGGAAGAGGAAGACGTACTGCGCCGCGGTATCTCCTTCCGGCATCTCCGTCCTCTTTGACATCTCTTCCGAAGCATGAACAATTACTGTCTTCCGGTCGCCGTTAAACTCGAAAGAGCCCAGCTCTGATTCATATACACCGTTCAGCGCAGCCGGTTCCGGCGTATCGGCAGCAGGCGGGGCATCATTGCCTCCGCATCCGGCAAGAAGTATCGCCATAATGATTAACACGAAGATATATGCCTGCCATGTTCTTTTCATATTGACCCCCGTTTTACATATGCAGATAATGTCTCAAAATATAATGTATCAGAAATCAATCAGGGAAGATACCGAATACTTGATTAAGGATTTGCTCTTTCATCACTGCAGCATGACATGAAAAAACCGCAGAAAACTTGAAAATCAAGCTCTCTGCGGTTTACAGAGTCGGAGTGGCGAGACTCGAACACGTGCTCAGAGCACCAATTTTTGTTGTATTTTCAACGCGTGGAATTATCTGAGACCGATCAGATTCTCTTTGGAAAAGTTCAGGGTATTCGTTCCTTAATATCTTATGAAGGGACTACCGTCTCCGAACTTGTTAAGGATTTTCGCAGTGCTGTCGATGACTATCTGGAACTTTGCTCTGCAGAGGGAAAAACACCTGAAAAAGCTTTTAAAGGCAGCTTCAATGTCCGGTTTAAGAATCCCGATCTTCATAAGAAAGCTGCAGTATATGCTTATAATCACAGCGTTAGTCTAAATAGCGTTGTGGAAGAATCCGTTGCTGAATATCTTGTTTCAAGGCAGGACTAATCTGAGTACAGTCCTGCTGCTTTCACCATTGCAATACATTAGGCATGCCGAAAGGTGTATATATGATTCCGTTCATTTCAGTCCGTTCATCTTCTTATACACATCGCCCCTTGATTCTGCCAGAAGCGTGCTGATCACAACGATTTTTCCATTGATAACGGTATAAACTACTCGATAACCTCCAAGCTTGATTCGATAATAGTCGTTCCTCTTTCCTTTGATACGTTTTACATCCACCTTTTCAGGTTGCTCTCCAACCAGGAGCTCCTTTACTGCGTCCTCATATTGTTCTCGAACATCCTCATGGGTTTTCAAAAATTTATCCGCAGCCTTCGTGTATTGTATCTCATAACTAAATCTTTCTCTTTTGTCCATCATCAGCCTCCGCTCAGACCGTAAAGCGTTTAGTTGAAGCGATGGTCAGCTCGTCATCAGTCAATCCCTCAATCTCACTCAGGATCTCTGCAGCTTCCTCATCGGAGGCCTCCTGTACGTTTGCAGTCAAGCGATAGTACGGATCACGCTTAAGTTCGGAAAGGTACTCCTTAACTGCATTTTTTATCAAATCAGTGACGGACATATTGAATACGCCGGCGACATGCTTCATGTCCAGGATTTCCGCCTCGTCCATTTTGAAATTCATTGCTTTTGTTGCCATGCTCAACACCTCCTTGTCTTGCCATTAGTATATATCGTAAAGACGATAATGACAAGTTGTATTGTAAAGCAACAATACTAAACAATCTGCTCGATCTCCATATCCTCCTTAAGTTCTGCAAATGCCTTCTGCACAAGCGGATTTCTGCAGAAGATATTGCATTCTCCAGCGCGGTTCTCGCAGCAATTTTAGAATAGTATGCCCGTATGGTCGGACTGACCCTGAGCTCGCCTGAGAGCCACCTGTTGACTGTCGGGGCATCCGGTACGATCTGGTTTTCTTCATTGTCCCAGTATGGA
Source organism: uncultured Lachnospiraceae bacterium (assembly GCA_902796425.1). GTDB lineage: Bacteria > Bacillota > Clostridia > Lachnospirales > Lachnospiraceae > CAG-791. Next base: position 5,958 of record CADBPC010000182.1, on the reverse strand, counting down.
TCGAACAGTCTGTCAATACGATGACCATGGTTTTATACCATGGATCCCGGAGAGTACTGCCCCGCCAAAGGAAGAGTCCTCCGGGATCTCTTTCCTTTCTTTTCAGACTACCTGCCATTAATATAGAGCAATCTCATGACAGACAAACGGATTTATCCATAGGTCACCACATAAGATCAGAAAGACATACGACACAATCCTGCTTGACAATAATGTAAGCGATAGATTTGTTATGTCTCAGATGGGACACACAAGTATCATCATGAGTGAGCTTTGCTATCATAAAGATCGTTTCACTGATACAGATAAACGAAAACAGCTAGATCAGATTGCCAAGCTTCAATACGCATGAATAGTTCAGCACAGACCTTGTTCACTTTTTGTTCACTTTCAACAGGGGTAGCGAGAAAAAGCCCTGAACTGCTGATAAAATCAGCGGTTCAGGACTTCACTGGATCGGAGTGGCGAGACTCGAACTCGCGGCCTCCACGTCCCTAACGTGGCGCGCTAGCCGACTGCGCTACACCCCGGCTTAATATGTCGGCCTGCGGTCCTGTAATTCCGTTCCGCAGGCACGGCAATTATTGTATCAATTCCTTTTTCTGAATGCAAGTACTTTCTTATTTTTTCTTTGCAGCCGTTTTCTTTGCCGCTCTCTTTTTGACGATGCCCGGGATCGGCGCGAGGAATTTCCTCATCTCGTAGCCCTTGGAGAGGTTGCCGTTGATCTTCAGCTGGCCGTTCAGGAACATCGAATCAAAGGTCACCGTTCCGTCCGCGATGCTCAGCAGCGTATCGTAGGATCCGTCGACATACGCATCCGCCTCCTTGTAGGAGTACGGCTGGACCTCAAGCTCGCCGCCGGAGTACTTCACATACATCGTTCCCTCTGCGCGGCCGAAGAAGTGGATCTGAATGACTCTCTCATAGTCTGAGCTTATAAGATCCGGGTGCGCCTTCCTGTTGGCGATATCGATCTTATAGTAAGCGTCCCGGAGCTTCGCGTAGGCCTTCTCGAAGCTGATCTCCTTCTTCTGCGTATGCTGCAGATCCGCTATCTCCGCATACATGCGCTGATACTGAACGGCGCTCTTATTCCACGAAAGATCCTGCTCCATGCAGCGCCTGCGCATCAGGGAGAAGGTTTCCTGGTCCCCGAAATAGACCTTCAGGGCGTCGACAATCGTCAGATAAAGGGACTTCGCGTTGTAATCAACGAACGCAAAGCCGGTTCCGAGTCCGTCGAATTCCTTATACGCGCGGACGGAATCGCGAAGGCCTCCCGTCGCGTGCACGATCGGCACGGTGCCGTAGCGCATTGCCATCATCTGTGAGAGCCCGCAGGGCTCAAAGCGTGACGGCATAAGGTACATGTCCGCGCCGGCAAAGATCGCGCTGGCCGTCTCCTCCGTATAGTCCGAGGAAAATCCCACCATTCCCGGCCACTTCTGTTTTGCCCAGTTGAAATAATCGATGTATCTCTGCTCGCCCTGGCCGAAGACAATCAGCTGCACTCCCAGATCCATAAGGCCCGGAAGAACCTGCTTGATCAGCTCGAACCCCTTCTGCTCGTTAAGTCTTGCGACCGCGGCCAGAAGCGGCCATTCCGTCGTCTGGACAAGCCCGAACTGCTTCTGGATCGTCAGCTTGCATATGCTCTTGCCCTTAAGGTCTGAGACAGTGAAATTCGCCGGAATCACCGGATCCTTCGCGGGATCATAGTGATCCTCGTCGATGCCGTTCAGAATGCCGTACAGCCTCGAATCGATTACGTCGACGGTCTTCTCAAGGCCGCACCCGTACTGCGGATAGTGGAGCTCTCTCGCATAGTTCGGCGAAACAGTGGAAACCGCGTCCGCCATGAGCATCGCGCCCTTCATGAGGTTGACGTCATGCCTTCCGTCGAATTCGTAGCCGAGGCCCCCGGCGTACCATCCGCCGTCCAGCCCGAAGACATCCTCGAGCATATCGGCGCCGTACTGCCCCTGATAGGCGATATTGTGAATGGTAAACACCGTGCGGATATTTTTAAGATCCGGGCGGACAACCTGCTGGTCCTTGAGATAAACGATAACCAGCGCTGTTTCCCAGTCATTGCAGTGAATGATTTCCGGGCGGAAGCCGTACTCCGGGATCAGCTCGATCACCGCACGGGAGAAGAATGCAAACCGGAGCGGGTCGTCGTCATACCCGTAGAGCTTCGGCCTGTCAAAAAACTCCTTGTTATCCACAAACCAGACAGTGACGCCGTTCAGTTCTCCTTTAAAGAGGCCGCAGTAAAGCTGTCTCCAGCCCAGCTGCACGGTAATATTCTTGACGTACTGAACCTGATCCGCATATTTTTTCTGCACACACTGATAATAGGGCGTTATGATTTCGATCTCATCTCCCGCCTTCTTAAGCGCGGGCGGAAGGGAGAAGGCTACATCGGCGAGTCCTCCCGATTTGGAAAAAGGCGCACACTCACTTGCTGCAAACAATATCTTCATCTCACACCCCCAATTGCGATGATTTATTTTGCGGAAATATCCGCGACGCTGCCTCCCTCGTACAGGCTCCCTTCAATCATGACCTGCTCGATCAGCGTGGACTTTGGCTGCTCGATCAGGTGAATCAGCTTCTCGGCTGCGATCTCTCCCATTCTCTCCGTATCCTGCCTGATCGTCGTCAGCTTCGGATCCATATGCCTGCCGATCCGAAGTCCGTCGTATCCGGCGATGGAAATATCGTTCGGTATGCTGAGCCCGAGATGCTGGATTGCCATGATACCGCCGAACGCAGAGAAGTCGTCCGGATACAGGATGCAGGTAGGCGGCTGCTTCAGGTTCATGAGGCGGAGCGTCGCCTCATAGGTCTTGTCCGTATTTCTGTAGGGAGCCTCAATAATATACTCATCGGGAATATCCAGTCCCAGGGTGACAGCCGTATTGTGAAAACTGGACAGGCGGCTTCTTGTGACCGCAGAGTCAGTGCCGTGAATAAAGGCAATTCTCCTGTGTCCCCGGTTATAGCAGTAGGTGACAAGATCCCGCATTCCCCTGACATTGTCCGAGAGAACAACCATCCTTCCGTCATAGACATGATCAATGGTGACAATCGGGATCTGGCTGCGGATCAGTTCCACGACCTCCGGGTCGTAAAAATTGACGCAGGCGATACAGATACCGTCAAACCCCCTGTATTTTGCATGTGTCAGATAGGACATCCTGTTCGGACGGTTCTTGTTGGAATTAATAAAGGTCAGGTCATATCCCAGAGACTCGGCCTTCCGTTTAAAGCTGTCCAGAAGAGCTGCATAATAATCATGGGTGAGACCGCTTCTCGCCTCATCCACAAAAAGAATACCCAGATTAAAGGAACGGTTGGTCTTGAGCGCAATCGCGGCAGCATTCGGCATATAGCCCATTTCAGCGGCAGCTCTGCGCACTCTCTCCTTCGTTTCGGCGCTTATATCACTCTGATTATTCAATGCTTTACTGACGGTCGCAACAGAAACGCCGCAGGCCGCCGATATATCTTTTAATGAAACCATGGCATCTCCCCTAAATGTACTCTTAAACGTTTTCGTTTTGTCTTGCAATCAACCGCTGTGCATGTTTATAATATAAAAATGAAGTACGTGCGATCATGTGCTTAAACGTTTAACAACCTCATTGATATATTATACAATATTACACCCCGCAATCAAAGAGGAGGAAGAAAAATGAAATTCGGGTATTTTGACGACGCTGCCCGGGAATACGTAATCACGACTCCCAAAACACCGCTCCCCTGGATCAACTATCTCGGCAACAAGGATTTCTTCAGCCTGTTATCCAATACCGGCGGCGGATATTCCTTCTATAAGGACGCAAAACTCCTGCGTCTTACGCGCTACCGCTACAACAATGTCCCGTACGACAGCAACGGCAAATATTTCTATATTCAGGACGGGGATACCATCTGGAATCCCGCATGGCAGCCTTCAAAAACCGAACTTGACTCCTACGAATGCCGCCACGGTCTGGGCTATTCCAGGTTCACCTCCTCCAAAAACGGCGTTAAGAGTGAGCTGTTAAGCTTTGTCCCGCTTGGAGATACTTGCGAAATCCAGCGCATAATTCTTACAAACGAAGGAGATGCGCCGAAATCGGTAAAGCTCTATTCCTATGTCGAATGGTGCCTCTGGAATGCTTCCGACGACTGCGAGAATTTCCAGCGCAATCTCTCGACCGGCGAAGTGGAGATTGAAGGGTCCGTTATCTATCACAAGACAGAATACCGTGAGCGTCGCAATCACTACGCAGTCCGCGCGGTCAATGTCCCCATCGACGGCTTTGATACTATCCGCTCCGAGTTTATCGGCTTCTACAACGGACCGGACAGGCCGCAGGCCATCCTGGACGGCGGCTGCACAGGTTCTGTCTGCAGCGGCTGGTCGCCGATTGCCGCCCAGCAGATCAACATTGATCTCGAGCCCGGTCAGAGCCGCTCCTTCATCTTTGTCCTCGCATACATTGAAAATCCGGAAAACGAGAAATGGGCCGAAGGAACGAAGCCCCGTGACGGCATCATCAATAAAGTAAGGGCACACGAGCTACTTGCAAGATATCAGACAGATGAACAGGTAGACGGCGCTTTTGCAGAACTTCAGAGCTACTGGAAGGAACTTCTTAAGAAGTACACACTCCGCTCCTCCAATGACAAGGTCAACCGGATGGTCAACATCTGGAACCAGTATCAGTGCATGATTACCTTCAATATGAGCCGTTCCGCCTCCTATTATGAGTCCGGAATCGGAAGAGGCATGGGCTTCCGTGATTCCTGCCAGGATCTTCTGGGATTTGTTCACCTGATCCCGGAGAGGGCAAGGGAGAGGATCATCGATATCGCCTCGACTCAGTTCCAGAACGGCAGCGCCTATCACCAGTACCAGCCGCTCACAAAGAAGGGAAATGCAGGCATCGGCTCCGGCTTCAACGACGACCCGCTCTGGCTGATTGCGGCTGTATCCGCCTACACAAGAGAGACCGGCGATTATTCGATCCTTGATGAGATCGTGCCGTTTGACAACGATATGTCCGTAGCACAGCCCCTGATGGAGCACCTGAAGCGCTCTCTCGACTTCACAGTCACACATAAGGGACCTCACGGACTGCCCCTGATCGGCCGCGCGGACTGGAACGACTGCCTTAACCTCAACTGCTTCTCCGAGCATCCCGGCGAATCCTTCCAGACCTTCGGACCCTCTGAAGGACCGGTTGCAGAGTCCGTCTTTATCGGCGGCATGTTCGTCAAATACGGCGAAGAATACGCCCAGCTTGCCGAAATCCGCGGCGACAAGGATGAAGCGGCAAGAGCACGCGCGGAAGTCCGGGAAATGAACAAGGCCGTCTGCACCGCCGGCTGGGACGGAGAATGGTTTGTAAGAGCCTATGATGCCTACGGAAACAAGGTCGGCTCCCACGAGTGCGAGGATGGACAGATCTACATCGAGCCGCAGGGATTCTGCGTCCTTGCAGGCTGCGGCGTGGAGGAAGGCCTTGCGGACAAGGCGCTTAAATCCGTTGAAAAGCTTCTGGATACCAAATACGGTATCTGCATCCTTGCACCGGCATACAAGAGCTACCACCTCGAGCTGGGCGAGATTTCCTCCTACCCGCCCGGATATAAGGAAAACGGCGGTATCTTCTGCCACAACAACCCCTGGGTTTCCATTGCGGAAACCGTCTGCGGACACGGCGACAGAGCCTTCGAGGTTTACAAAAAGACCTGCCCGGCCTACACAGAGGAAATCAGCGAGATTCACAGGACAGAGCCTTACGTCTATTGCCAGATGGTCGCCGGCAAGGAAGCCAAATACTTCGGTGAAGGCAAGAACAGCTGGCTGACCGGCACTGCGGCATGGACCTTCTGTGACATCTCACAGTACATCCTCGGAATCATGCCCACACACAAGGGCCTTTCCATCGATCCCTG
>CADBPC010000181.1 GCA_902796425.1 uncultured Lachnospiraceae bacterium | reverse complement strand
CTGAAATCCCGGCCCTCGTAAGCGCTCTGATAGCGCTTCGGCCTGCGGGACGCGCCGCTTTTCGGCGCGTATCCTGCAGCTCCCGCCACCTCCTCGGTAATCTGCGCGCCAAGATCACTGACACGGTCTTTAATCGTGTCAGACAGGTGGCTGTATTCTCCATCCTCTACTGCTTTTGATACGGCGTTGAAAATATCACTGCCCGCATCCAGAAAATCTTCCAGTTCCATGTCAACTATCTTCTGCTACAGTTACATCTTCTCAGGTGCCGAAAAGCCCAGAATGCCGATGCAGGTCTCAAGAATATCCAGAGTCAGGCACAGCAGGGCGATCCAGCCTTCTTTTCTGTCGGAATCCTCCTCGCTGAGGATCCTTGTCTCATGATAAAAGCTGTTGAAATCATTTGACAGCTCATAGATGTAGGCACAGATCCTGTGAGGAGCAAGATCCTCATAAGCATTATCCATCACCTGTGAAAATCCCGCAATGCTTCTCATCAGGTTCTTTTCAGCCGTGCTCCTTGCGGGCCTTATGTCCAGGGATGCAGGGTCTTTGCCTTCCTGCGCCCTGTACCTTGCAAGGATCGATTTGATCCTTACCATCGTATAAAGAATATACGGACCGGTATTTCCTTCAAAGGAAGTGAACCTGTCAATATCAAATACGTAGTCCTTTGACGCCTGGTTGGACAGATCGCCGTATTTCAGTGCTGCCAGGGCGACCTGGGATGCGATCGCATCCGCCTCTTTCTCCGTAATATCCGGATTCGTCTGGATCTTGCGGCGCATCTCGTCATTGATGTCCTTAATCAGGGTCTCAAGACGCATGACGCCGCCCTCGCGGGTCTTGAAGGGCTTTCCGTCCCTGCCGTTCATTGTGCCGAAGCCGATGTGGCAGAGCTTCGTTCCCGGCTTTACAAGGCCGCATTTTTCCGCCGCGCGGAAAACCTGTTTGAAGTGGAGTTCCTGGCGCTTGTCGGTCACATAGATGATCTCATCGGGTGAAAACCTCTTCTCCCTGTCCACAATCGTTGCAAGGTCCGTGGTGGTATAAAGGGCTGCCCCGTCGGATTTCAGAATCATGCACGGAGGAATTTCCTTTGCATCCTCCGGCTTTGCGACATCCACGACCAGTGCCCCGTCGCTCTCGTAGGCAATGCCCGATTCGCGCATCCCGCGCACCATCTCCGGAATGATATCGTTAACCGTGGACTCTCCGTTCCACAGGTCAAAGGACACATCAAGATGATCATAATTGCGCTTCATATCCGTAACGGACGCGTTAATGATATGCTCCCACAGAGCCCTGTAGCCGCGCTTTCCTTCCTGGAGAAGGTGTGTGTTCTCCATCGCCTCGGCATAGTAATCTGCATCTTCCTTCGATTTTGCGCTCGCGAAAGGATAGATCTCCTCCAGCTCGGAAACCGTGACCGGTGCTTCCTTCGGATACTCGCCCTCAAATGCATCGTCAAAATAGGGAAGCTCCGGATATCTGTGGCGAAGCTCCGTGATCACAAGGCCCATCTGGAGTCCCCAGTCGCCCATATGGATATCGCCGATGACTTTATCCCCGTGGAAACGGATGATCCGCTTAATCGCCTCGCCGATAACCGCGCTGCGAAGATGGCCGACATGAAGCGGTTTTGCCACATTCGGTCCGCCGTAATCCAGTACGACTGTCTTCGGGTTCTTTGCACCGGCTGCACCGAAGCGCTCCGTCCCTGCCATCTCGCTCAGGTAGTTCTTCAGGAACTCTTCGTCCACACAAAGGTTGATGAATCCGGGATTAACAACCGTCACCTCGCTGAAAGCACCGCTCTTTTCAAGAAACGCCGCCACTTCACCCGCAATCACCGCGGGCGCCTTATGATACTGTTTTGCCCCGGCCATGGCGCCGTTGCACTGATATTCGCAGAGATCAGGCCTTGCGGATACCTGCACCTTGCCGAGCGACGGATCGTACCCCGCCGCGGCAAAAGCCCTGCCTGCCTCTTCACTTAATAAGCTGCCAAACTGCTGCATGTTGAATTCCCTTCTCCTGCTTTTCTTCTTATGCTTTCTTCTTTTGAAAACCGGCAGCCGCAGTAATCCTGGCGGTACAGCCCGAACATCCCCGAGAGCTCCACGGACCGTTTATAGCCGTCCTTTTTCTTGAAATCCGACGGCAGAAACTCCACGCCGAATTCCCTGCCCGCGGCTTCACCGATTGTATTGAGTCTGTCCGCGTTTTTCAGTGGGCTGATGGTAAGCGTGGTCGTGAAATAGTCGAAGCCGCCTTCCGCAGCCGCCCTTGCCGTTTCACGAAGACGAAGGCGGAAACAGACCGTACACCGGTCCCCGCCCTCCGGGCACTGTTCGAGCCCGCGTACTGCTTCCTCATATTTTTGGGCGTCGTGCGGACACGGCATGATCTCGATCCTGTGCGCCTGCCCCGTGGAATGCATTCCCGTAAAGTCCTGCATTTCCACCTGGCGGTTAAGCTCACCGATCAGCCGGATTTCCTCTTCTTTTCGTTTCGTAAATTCGGCTTCGTCCGTAATGTTCGGATTGTAATAAAACACCGTGACGCGAAAGTACTCTCTGAGATACTCCAGGCAGTGGCTTGAACACGGGGCACAGCACACCTGGAGAAGGAGTGATGGAACCAGGCTCTTTCGCGTGTTCTCCTCGATAATGCTCTCTGTCCTTTTCGCGTAATTTACTTTATTGCCGGTCATAAGTGTCTTATCAAAAATGCTGTCTTACCTGAAATATGCGACACCGCTCTCGAAAAGCTTCATGTCCTGGTCGCCGTAAATATTCAGGTTTACTCCGCGGCCGCGGCGCTCACAGTGCACCATCTTGCCGAAGATACGCCCGTCGGGAGAGGTAATTCCCTCAATCGCCGAATAAGAACCGTTGATGTTCCATTCCTCGTCCATCGAGACATTTCCGTCGGGATCGCAGTATTGCGTCGCAACCTGCCCGTTTGCAAACAGTCTGTCGATCCATTCCTTCGGCGCGACAAACCTTCCCTCGCCGTGCGATGCGGGGTTGACATAGACTCCGCCTGTCTTCGTCCCCGCAAGCCAGGGAGACTTGTTCGATACGACCCTGGTATACGCCATCTTGGAGATATGCCTGCCGATCGTATTAAAGGTAAGGGTCGGCGCGTTCTCATCCTGTCCCGCGAAGCTTCCGG
>CADBPC010000180.1 GCA_902796425.1 uncultured Lachnospiraceae bacterium | reverse complement strand
GTTAACAGTTTATCCGGCTTTGTAACAAAAGAGGTGGACGATGAATTATTTACAGATATTGAAAGAACTCCTTTCACAGTCCGGATTTGCCGCGCTCACAGTCAATCATGTCATCATGCTGCTGATTGCCTTTGCCCTGATGTATCTTGCCATCCGCAGGAAGTTTGAGCCGCTTCTCCTCCTTCCGATCGCCTTTGGCATTATGCTGGCAAATCTTCCCCTCGCGGGACTGATGGATGAAGCAGACGTGTGGTATGAGTCCGGCGTTATCCGTATCCTTTACAGCGGGGTGAAATCGAGCCTGTTCCCGTGCCTGATCTTTATGGCGGTCGGCGCGATGACGGACTTCGGACCCCTGATTGCCAATCCGGTCAGTCTCCTTCTGGGAGCCGCTGCGCAGTTTGGCATTTATATCGCATTTATGTTCGCTAACGCGACTGGGCTCTTTACGCCGCAGCAGGCAGCCGCCATCGGAATCATTGGCGGTGCGGACGGCCCGACCGCCATCTTTACCGCCAATCACCTGGCGCCGGAGATGGTAGCGCCCATTGCCGTCGCAGCCTACTCCTACATGGCCCTGATCCCGATGATCCAGCCCCCGATCATGCGCCTTCTGACCACAAAGAAGGAGCGCTCCATCAAGATGAAGCAGCTCCGGAAGGTCAGCAAGACGGAGAAAATTATTTTCCCTGTCTTTGTCGTGTGCTTCTGCTCGCTCCTGCTTCCCAGCGTAGCGCCGCTCCTTGGCATGCTGATGCTGGGCAACATCTTCCGGGAATCCGGCGTTGTCGACAGGCTCTCCGATACGGCGCAGAACTCGCTGTGCAATATCGTGACCATCTGCCTGGGCGTCTCGGTCGGCGCAACGGCAAACGGAGATATTTTCCTTCGCATGCAGACAATCGCGATCATCCTGATGGGACTTCTGGCATTCTCCTTTGCCACCGTGGGTGGTATATTATTGGGTAAGGTCCTTTGCCTTGTGACAGGCGGCAGGATCAATCCCCTGATCGGCTCCGCGGGCGTCTCTGCAGTCCCCATGGCTGCGCGCGTATCCCAGACCGTCGGATCGAAGGAGGATCCCACAAACTTCCTTCTCATGCACGCCATGGGACCGAATGTTGCAGGTGTTATCGGAAGCGCAGTCGCTGCGGGATTCTTCATGCTGATCTTCGGATGAGAAGCCCCGGACAGACTGGTTTTCAGATAACGGAGAATTGAAAATGCTGGTCAGAAAAGTTCATGCGATTTATTTCAGTCCTGCCGGAAATACCGGAAAGGTCGTGACAGCCGCCGCGAGGGCAGCTGCGGAGTATCTTTCGGTTCCGGTAACTGTTACGGATTTTACGGAGCCTTCCATGCGGGAGGCTCCGCTTTGTATTCCCCCGGATGAGCTGGCGGTCTTCGGCGTCCCCACCTATGCGGGGAGGGTCCCGAACAAGATCCTTCCGTATATCAGGGCGCTCTTTTCCTCGGACGGGGCCCCCGCTATCGCCCTGGTCACCTTCGGGAACCGGAGCTGCGACTCGTCGCTCACAGAGCTCCGGGATGAGCTCTCGGACGCGGGCTTTAAGGTCTTCGGGTGCGCTGCGCTCGTCTCGAGACATGTTTTCTCCGAAAAGCTTGCGCCCGGAAGGCCGGACGAAACGGACCTTCTTGAGCTGGAGGACTTTATAAAAAAGGCTGTTCAAAAGCTTCAGGCCGCTCCCTCCATATGCGGCCTGGGAATGCCCGTCGTCTTTGACGGCGCCCCGGTCGCCCCGTACTATACGCCGCTCGGAGCGGACGGGAAGCCGGCGGTCTTCCTGAAGGCAAAGCCGGTGACGGATCCCTCTCTTTGCGATGAGTGCGGAATCTGCGTAAAGGTCTGCCCCATGGGCTCTGTGAAGGATCCCTTTACAACAGAGGGCGTGTGCATCAAGTGCCACGCCTGCATCCTGAAGTGCCCCCGGCATGCAAGACACTTTAAAGATCCCGCCTTCCTTTCCCATGTCGCGATGCTCGAGGCCAGCTGCACCCGCCCCGCGCATAATGCATTCTTTGTGTAAAATGCGGCCATGCAGGCAGCAGCGGGAAAGGGCGGAAAAGAAAAAAGAATAATCCTATTGACAAAGTAGGATTATAGGGTTATGATTCAGTTCAACCGGAGCGGCCGGGTTCAAAAGACCATAAAAGAGAACAGGGCCGCCGGCGAGTAAGACAAGGAGGAAACGGTAGATGAGAAACTATAGACGCAGCTGCACCGCAATGTGTTGTCGAATGTGTATCTCCCGGGCATTTCGTATGGCCAGTCCTCTTTGTGTGGGTGAGGGTATATGACGTCAGGCACGCATCATTGGCGCAGCCTTTTTGACATGACCTTCACAGCGCTTTGAGATGAACCAATGCCCGGGAGTAATGAATCTCTCCGGGCATTTTATATTGCCCGGGTTAAGAGGACCGGCAAAAGTGCTCCGGAAAGCAAAAAATGGCAGGGGGCGGTTGTAAAAGATGTCCCCCGGTGGTAAACATAGTATCAAACCCGTTTCGGGAATAGATAAAAGGAGAGGAATTATGAAAAAAGCAGCAAAACTTTTGTCACTCGGCTTATCCGGCCTTCTGGCTGCATCTCTTGCGGCATGCGCGGCGCCTGCGGCACCCGCGGCTTCCGCAGACGAACCTGCCGCCCAGGAAAAGGCGGAGGACGCGGTTTATCGCACACTGGATGAGATCAAGGCGGACGGCAAGATCAATATCGGTGTTTTCTCCGACAAGAATCCTTTCGGCTATGTGGATGAGAACGGCGAGTATCAGGGATACGATGTATATCTCGCAGAGCGTCTCGGCAAGGATCTGGGCGTAGAGATCAATTATGTTTCGACAGAAGCGGCCAACCGCGTCGAGTATCTGGAAACCGGCAAGGTTGACGTCATCCTCGCGAACTTCACAGTGACAGACGAGCGCGCCGAAAAGGTTGATTTTGCTCTTCCTTACATGAATGTGGCGCTCGGCGTCGTAAGCCCCGACAGCAGAGTCATCACGGACCTGTCCGAGATCGGCGAGGGCGACGAGGTCATCGTCATCTCCGGAACAACGGCAGAGACCTATCTGGTGGAGAACAATCCGGAAATCAAGCTCCAGAAATATGACACATACGCAAATGCAAAGAACGCTCTTGAGAACGGCAACGGCGTCGCATGGGCGAATGACAACACCGAGGTCATCGCATTTGCTCTCCAGAACAGCGGCTATACGGTAGGAATCCCTTCTCTGGGCAGCCAGGACACCATCGCTCCCGCCGTTTCCAAGGGCAACACAACGCTCCTTAACTGGATCAACGACGAGATCAGGGCGCTCGGCAAGGAGAATTTCTTCCACGCGGCTTACGAGGCAACGCTTGCAGAGACCTACGGACTTGATTATGAGGAGAGCCTTGTAGTCGAGGGCGGCGGCGAAGCGGCGGCAGCAGCGGACGCAGCTCCCGCAGAGCCGGCCGAGGAGAAGGGCACCATTACGGTAGCGGCCTCTACAACCCCTCACGCAGAGATCCTTGCACAGGCGGCTCCGATTCTGGCAGAGCAGGGCTGGACACTGAAGGTCACGGAGTTCCAGGATTATGTACAGCCGAACCTTGTGGTTGAGAGCGGCGATTTCGACGCGAACTACTTCCAGCACATCCCTTATCTTGATTCCTTCAATGAAGAGCAGGGAACACACCTTGTCAACGCGGGAGGCATCCACTACGAGCCCTTCGGAATTTATCCCGGCACAAAAGCGTCGCTTGACGACCTTGAGGACGGCGATGTCATTGCGGTCCCGAACGATACGACAAACGAGGCGAGAGCCCTTCTTCTTCTGCAGGACAACGGAATTATCACCCTTAAGGACGGCGTCGGCCTGACCGCTACCGTCAATGATATCTCCGGCTACAATAAGGACATCAAGATCCAGGAGCTCGAGGCCGCGCAAGTCTCCAGAGTAAGACCCGAGGTCGCGTTCGTAGTCCTCAACGGCAACTACGCCCTCGAGGCAGGCCTGTCCGTCGGAAAGGATTCCATCGCCTTTGAGAAATCC
>CADBPC010000179.1 GCA_902796425.1 uncultured Lachnospiraceae bacterium | reverse complement strand
TAATTCTTGTTAAATTTCAATCAATTTAAAGCTATCCGATTTTTTTTGGCATTATGTGGAAAATCCTATGGATTTCGCGCATTTTTCAGTTGATTTGCCTATGAGTAGGGCAGCTCATTGAGCTGTCATTGCTTTCTCCAAACAAGCTTATTGACGATCCCCACATAGCTCTGAATGATCTTCACTACCTTATCCGACACGTTTATATCCGTATAATCAGGTACCGGTGTCCCGACATGTCCGTTTCTCACCATTCCGACTGCGACATCAACAGCCTGCAGAAGTCCGTTCGAATCAATTCCGCTGATGATGAAGCACCCTTTGTCCAGTGCTTCCGGCCTCTCGGTGGATGTCCTGATACAAACCGCCGGAATCGGATTTCCTATGGAGAGGTAGAAGCTGCTCTCCTCCGGCAGTGTCCCGGAATCGGAAACCACTGCATACGCGTACATCTGCAGGCAGTTGTAATCATGGAAGCCCAGCGGCTCATGCCTGATCACACGGGGATCCAGCACGAATCCGCTCTCATTCAGCCTTTTGCGGGATCTGGGGTGGCAGGAATAGAGAATGGGCATGTTAAATTTTGCCGCCATTTCGTTGATCGCAGTGAACAGGGAGATAAAATTCTCCTCCGTGTCGATATTCTCCTCGCGGTGCGCCGACAGAAGAATGTATTTCCCCTTCTCAAGGCCCAGCCTCTCGTGAATATCGCTGGATCGGATCTGCGCCAGATTCCTCGTGAGGACCTCCGCCATCGGACTGCCTGTGACGTACGTGCGCTCTTTGGGCAGGCCGCACTCCGCCAGATACCGGCGGGCGTGTTCCGAATAGGCGAGATTGACATCGGAAATGATGTCCACGATCCTCCTGTTCGTTTCCTCCGGAAGGCACTCGTCCTTGCAGCGGTTTCCCGCCTCCATGTGGAAGATCGGAATGTGCAGGCGCTTCGCGCTGATCACCGACAGGCAGGAATTGGTGTCGCCGAGCACGAGCACTGCGTCGGGCCTGATCTCCGCCATGAGCTCATAGCTCTTCGCGATAATGTTGCCCATGGTTAGTCCGAGATTGTCCCCGACCGCCTCCATATAGACTTCTGGATCCTCCAGCCCCAGGTCTTTGAAGAAAACACCGTTCAGATTATAGTCATAGTTCTGTCCCGTGTGCGCCAGGATCGTGTCAAAATACAGCCTGCACTTCCTGATCACCTCCGCGAGACGTATGATCTCGGGCCGGGTTCCTACTATTATAAGAAGCTTGATTTTGCCGTTTTCTTTCCATTTGATCATATGCCCGCTCCTTGTAATCACACCGGCTCGAAAAACGTGTCGGGATGGCCGGGGTCGAATATTTCATTGGCCCACATCACAGTGACAAGATTCTCCGTCTCGGACAGATTGATGATGCTATGGGTATAACCGGGCAGCATATACACTGCCTGAATACGGTCCCCGCTCACCTCATACTCGATCACTTCGTCCGTTCCGATCTTTCTCTCCCGGATCAGGCCGTGCCCGGCCACAACAATGAAGATCTCCCATTTGCTGTTGTGCCAGTGCTGCCCTTTCGTAATGCCGGGCTTCGAAATATTTACGCTGAACTGGCCGTGGTCGATCGTCTTGATGAGCTCAGTAAAGCTTCCTCTCGCGTCGCAGTTCATCCTGAGGTCCACGGCTGTCTTTTCCTTAGGCAGATAGCTCAGGTACATCGAATACAGCTTCTTCTCAAATGAACCTTCGAGAATCGCCGGCATAAGCAGCGACTGCGGCTGGTCGTGGAATGTGTGAAGGAGATCGACTATTTGACCGAGGGTGGCTTTGTGGGTGGTAGGAACGTGGCAGTAGGTGCCGGTTCTCACCTGTCCTTCCGAATCGGATTCGTCCGGATTGTTGGTCATAAAGTGCGGACACCCCTGTAAAGCAAGAAGCAATTCCTCGACCAGATCGTCAATATACACTAATTCAAGCTGTGTTTCCCGATTGTCGACCCGGATCGGCAGACCATTCGCTATATGGTGACAGAATGTAGCTACCGCTGAATTGTACTCCGGCCTGCTCCACTTTCCGAATACATTCGGAAAACGATAGACATAAACCTTTGCCCCTGTCTGATCTGCATGTCTGAAGAAAGCCTGTTCCCCGGCGAGCTTGGATCTGCCGTATTCCGAGGCAGCAAACCTTCCCTTCAGTTCGGCCTGTATAGAACTGGACATCATTACAGGGCAGTTATTACCGCACTTTTCAAGCGCTGACAGCAGCATCTTGGAAAAGTCCCGGTTTCCCTCCATGAATTCCTCCGTTCTCTCAGGACGGTTCACGCCTGCAAGATGGAACACAAAGTCCGCTTTCTGGCAGAAATCCGCCAAATCCTCCGGTGTATTATTCCGGTCATATTCAAATATCTCGCCGATCTTTCCGCTCAGCCCAGGATGTGTGCGGTCCTTTCCGCTTCGAATATTTTTGATATTCTCAATCAGATTTTTACCGATAAAGCCCGCTGCGCCTGTAACCAAAATATTCATCATAACTGCTCTCTCCCGGTCAATCCGCCTTTCGTAAAATCCGGATCATGTGACCCTATTATACTGTATATTGCTTTCGTTACGTTATCGGAATATCTGTCCCATGAATACTCTTCTGCTGTCTCTCTCGCCTTTCTGCCCATCTCTTCGATCTTCCCGGGATTCTCGATAAAGTAAGTGATCTTATCAATCAGCGCTTCTGTTGATTGAATGGGGACCACAAAGCCGTTTATGCCATCCCGGACCAGTTCCTCTAATCCTGTATTCTCACTGAGAATCAGCGGCAGTCCGCACGATGCCGCTTCGATCGCTGACAAAGCCATCCCTTCCCCAAGGGAGGGAAGTACAAATACATCCGCCTTCTGAAGAAGTCTCGGCACTTCTGAATGAAGAACTGTCCCGGTAAAGTTCACAAATTCCGCATAAGGGGCCGTGTCTTCATCCGCCGCGTCATATTTTCCCACAACTGTCAGAAAAGCCTGTTCCCGGGGAATCCTTTTAAAGGCTTCCAGCAGATAGCTGATCCCCTTGAGTTCCTTTACGCCTCCCACATAGATAAACTCCAAAGGCCTTGCGCCTGGATTTAGTTTTCCGTATTCTTTCTGCGAAAACTCATCTGTATCAACACCATAGGGACAGTGAAAGATCTGTTCTCTCCGGATTCCCGAGTATTCCAGCGAGCGCCCTACGAAATCCGATGGAACAAGAAAATACTGGGTTGCTTTCAGTTCTCTCTCCGTTCTCTCCAATGTGAAAGGATCCCAGCAGATCTTTCTCTCCTCCCGGAGGCGTTTCTCAAAGCGGGGAGCCAGCTGTATATCCTTCTCGTATATGCTGCGCATGTAGAGAATATTCGCCGCCGACATATCCAGGATCCTTATTACGCCGGGAGCTTTTTCCTTGAGAGTTTCAAAGAGAATCGGCGAGGTATCATCATAAGTAATGACAGCGTCGACACCATGTTCGACCGCATATTGAGCCGCTTTTTCCGCGAAGCGGTCAGCGGTATCATACTTGATCCTGCGGTATTTGTCTTTGAGTATGGAAGTATTCAGTGCGAGAAGCTTTAACAGCCCTTCCGCCTCACAGAACTGGATCACCTTGCGGTTCGGTATTTCTCCGCACCGCCTGTTCCGCGCTTTGACTCTGAATCGTCCTCTCAGAAGTCCGGCTGTCAACGCTGTCAGGGAATTCCTTTTATAGTAGACGGTCGTTGCGTATTTATACAGCATTCCCGCTTTTTCCAGTGCGGCCGCAAGCCGGTACGAATGCTGCTGCGCCGGGTGCGCGACAAGAATCTTCATACAACCTCCCGTTTCGATTCCAAAATCAGGGCCTTTATAATAACTTCATTCCCGTTTTTTCACGATCCTGACTTTCCGCAGAAGCTCAAACAGCGTCTGATCTTTGATCAGCATCATCAGGAACATGTAGACCGCGATGCCAATCACGATCTGCACTGCTGTGGTTCTTACTCCGGCAGGCATTCTCCGAGTTGTCAGGTAAATGCAGATTGCCATAGCCGCTGAGGCCGCCAAATACCTCAGGCTGCACTTAATGAGTCCGGTGACTTTGACCTGTCTGTTCAAATAGAAATATTGCAATACTGTTGAGACCAGGCTCGATCCCACTGTGGCGACAGCCGCCCCCATATAGCCGTGCCCCGGAATGAGGATCGCGTTTACGATCACATTGAGTACTGCTGCGGACACATAGGCCCTCATCAATATTTTGATCTGGTTTGTCGCGGTAAAATACTGCTGCCCCGAAATTCCCGACAATGAGTTCAGGATCACGATAGGCGAAAGGACGACCATAGCAGAGGCAACCGGCGCGAACTCTGCTCCCAGATACCAGGGAATAAACTGACCTGCAATACAGGCCAGTCCGAACATCATCGGAAAGGCGGCGAATAGGGCAAACCGCCCTGCTTTATTGAGCAGAATCTCTATCTGTTCCCGATTGTTGTTCTTAAATTCGTTCGCGATCCTCGGCATCATGACAGTGCTCATTACCGAGATCAGAGACAGCGGTATATTGATCAGCTTTTCGGCGTGATCATAGAAAGATACCTGATTGCTGGCTCCTGTGATCCACTGCAGCATCACTTTATCGACCTGAAGATAGAACAGGGCGGCGACCTGCGGCAGGAACAGGAATATGGAACTTCGAATATGAGCCGTAAATCTTCGTATATTTCCGCACGGTCTTCCGATATACTTTCCCAGCTGGGAATAGGCGGCAATATTCGTTGTGAGCGCAGTGAGGGCCAGAAGAAGAATATAGATCCAGAGATCCTCTTTCTTTTTAACCAGCACAAAGATTCCGATTACATTCAGCACTCTCGTCACAAAGTTCTTGATTACAGCGGGCCTCATATCCTCAAGTCCCACATAAACCCAGGTGCAATCAATGAACTGAGCCAAAATATACGGGTAATAGAGTATGAAGAACAGCCTGAAATCTTTGTTAATAAGCGTGTAAAGAACGTAGACCGCTGTCCCGAAGATTCCGAGCAGCAGTCTCGTAAACTCAATTTCCCAGAATGTTTCTGTCAGTTCCTGCTTATTATCCCTCACATAGGCGGTTTGTCTGTTGCCATAAGCAAATATGCCAAGAAGCGAACATGTGGTGATAATATTGCCGGAAGAATTCACGTAGCCATAAATTCCAAGCTGATCAGCTCCAAGCACACGGGCAAGATATGGCGCTGTGATGATCGGCGTAAGAATCACCAACAGCTGGTATGCTGCATTATACAAATAATTTCTGGTGATCCTTCCCATCTGCTCCAATCCCTTTCTCTTATTCTGAGCCGGCTTTCGTTTACTGATTTTATTGTTATTGCAAGTCAGGGTGCCAACAATATTTGCTGACACCCTGACCCGGTTTACGCTGTTTTACACCATGACCACGGTAAGTGATCGATATAATGTCTTACTCGACCATCTTTCCGTCATCACCAAATGTATAGGTGCCGGCCGGTTTCAGATCATTGGTCTTACTCACATAATAGCTGCGTCCCTTTACAGGCTTGCAGGAACTGGAAATGTAGTAATACGCTCCATCGATTTCAACCAGGCCCGCATAAGTCTTGACGCTGTCTACATAGTAGTAAGTCTCACCATCGATATCGACCAGACCGTCACAGATCTGAAGTACGCCGTTTGCATCGAACGTATAGTTCTTTCCGGACTGGAATGCAGCCGTAGAACCGTCTGCCTTCGTGTAGCTCAGATTGTTGGTCTTGGTGATGCCGTAGTCGCGTCCGCTGATCACAACACCGGAACCGTTTACATAATAGTATTTGCCGTCAAGAAGGATCAGTCCGTTGTTCTTCTGCATCTCATCTTCAATGTAGTAGTGAAGAACACCGCTGTCATCCGCCTTGATTCCGGTGAAGGCTGCCGGTCCGGGCTCGTCTCCGCCGCTGCCGCCTTCAATGATCATCTTGCCGTCTGCCGCGAACTCATAAGTCGCTGCGGGCATCAGGTCATTGGTCTTGCTCACATAATAGCTGCGGCCTTTCACGGGCTTGCAGGAACTGGAGATGTAATAGTAGTCATCACCGATCTTGATCAGGCCCGCATAAGTCTTGACACCGTCAACATAATAGTACGTCTCGCCATCGATGTCGACCAGACCATCGAACATCTGCAGCACACCGTTTGCGTCGAACGTATAGTTCTTTCCGGACTGGAAAGCAACTGTCGTTCCGTCTGCTTTGGTATAGCTGAGGTTGTTGGTCTTAGTGATTCCGTAGTCTCGGCTGCTGACAACTACGCCGGAACCGTTTACATAATAGTATTTGCCACCCAGCAGGATCAGTCCGTTGTTCTTCTGAAGTACATCATCAATGTAATAATGAAGAACTCCGCTCTCATCTGCTTTGATGCCTGTGAATGTCGTCGGATCGGGTTCATCTCCGCCGCTGCCGCCTTCGTCAATGATCATCTTGCCGTCCTTATCAAACTTATAGGTTCCGACCGGCTTGAGGTCATTGTTCTTGCTGACGTAATAGCTGCAGTCAACAGCTAACTGGCAGTTGCTGCGCACGTAGTAGTAGTCCCCGTCAATTTCGATGAGGCCTGCGTAGGTCTTCACGCCATCCACGTAATAATACAATACACCATCAATATCTACGATACCATTGTAGAGCTGCAGAACGCCGTTCTCATCAAAGTGATAGGTTCCCGCCTTGATAAGGTCGTTCGTCTTGCTCACATAGTAGTCGCAATCTGTGACGAGCTTATTGTTGCTCTTGAAATAGTAGTACTTACCCTCATATTCGATCAGTCCGGGATAGGTGAGGATCTCGCCGTCTTTGGTCCAGTAAGTTCCGTCCTCCGTCTCATAGAAATTGTTCTGATCCTTGAGGAATACACCGTCCTCTGTGAAGATGAAGGTTCCCCAGTAAGAATACGTCAGGTCACGGGTCCTGCAGATGCCTTCCGCGCGAGGGCCGTAAGGGAACAGATAATAGTAATCCTCTCCTACCTGCACCCACTGGTTCTGCATAAGTCTTCCCGCCCAATAATAGTGCGTACCGTCTTCCTCTTCTTTCCACGCGCCGATCGTAAGCACATAGTCGACAAACGTATAGGTCAGTCCGCTGAGCGTCTGAATTCCATCAACTGAGAGATGTGTTGTGTGGTCAAAATAGTAATTCTTCCCGTCAAACTCTCTCCATCCGGTCTTCTGCTCACCGGCAACTGAACAATAGTATCCGCCTTCTTCTGCCGGCACAAGTCCTGTATAGACGCCCTTGCAGACACCGTCATCCGAGAATGTGTAGTACAGTTTATTTGAACCGCCTTCCGGCGTCCCGTTATTCTCAGGCAGGTACTGAAGCCCGGTCACTTTCTTATTCTTGATGTAATAGAAAGTACTTCCGTCTTCTGCTGTGACCCATCCTTCGAACGCGCTCTTATCAAGGGCAAAGCTGTCTTCGAAATCAGCATGTGTGCTTGAGAACTCGGCGCCCTTGTCATTGACCAGGTTTGCCGTGTTGTCATACTGGGAAAGACCATACTGTCTGCCCAGCTCACTGCCTGCGATCGCATATGCCTGGCTGCTTCTCAGGCGCGCGACATACTTGATCGAACCTGTGTTGCTGACAGCCAGCTGATTGTTTTCATCCCAGTTCGCGCCATCTTTGGCTTTAGCCTTGATTCCGCTTACTATGCAGAGAGGATTCGCAGT
>CADBPC010000178.1 GCA_902796425.1 uncultured Lachnospiraceae bacterium | reverse complement strand
GTTCAGTACCGTCTGGGCGATGCGTTTCGGCACTTTCTTGTGTTCATCCATTGCCTATTCCTCCGGAGTACTGCTTCAGTTCTTTGAATCAAGTACGCATGCCTTTCTCAGGTAGCAGCCGCTACAAAAGCATGCCTCAGTCTCTTAATCTCTTCCTCACCAAACCCGTTTTCAGCCATCAGAGTGATGAAGTCCTGTTCGTCCATCCAGTTCAGAAGTTCCTGCATCGTTTCGGCCTTTGACGAGACGGCTCTCTTCATTTTATCCGGATCAAGCTTCGCGCTCACGATTGGCGGAAGCGATCGGATCTTCCGCATGATGATCTCTGCATTATAGACCTCCGTAATACAGTAGTCGGCCACGATGTCCTCGCGGCTGACTCCGCACAAATACAGGATCGCAGCCGAGATCATCCCGGTGCGATCCTTCCCTGCCGAGCAGAAAAAGTAAACACTGCCGTCTGACAGGCCTTCTGTCACAACGTTCAGAATATGCGCCACTCTGTCAAGGGAGTCCTTCATCATGTCGCTGTAGCCGTGATCGAGACTCAGGCTCTCAAGAAACTTCTTTGCCGCGAGCCCCGCATCCCCGCTGCCCCGGTCTCCTTTAAGGAAAGAGCAGCTGCGGCAGATGATCCCCTCCGGAGCGGAAACAGGAGACGCCGCAGCTTCGTGTGTGCTCCGAAGGTCGATGATCTGTCTGATTCCGAGGTCCTTCAGCCTTTTCCACTCATCTTCCCGAAGCTTTGAAGGGCAGTCGCCCCTGAAGATCCTGCCCCACTTCGTAACGCCCCCATCGGCTTCATAGCCGCCAAGATCCCTGAAGTTATAAAGATGCGGCAGTCTGATTCTTCTTATCATGTCTTTTTCCCCATCAAATCTCTGCTTTAAGCCTGGCCCGCGGCCTTTTTCCACCGGCGGATCACCCTAAGGGATCAATCGGACGACCACGCTTTCTTCGTCTGAATGAACACACTGTACGGATAACCCCGTATCATAGCGGTACAGACCGCTCAGATTGCTCAAAAGAAGTTGATATGCTTCCTGCTCATGAAGGCCCGCCGCGGTGCAAACCGCTTTTTCGGAAGCATCTCCAAGAGGCACAAATTCATAAAATACATCGTCCGCTTCAAGCGCGACTTCACCGCTTCCGCCGCTGTACGATCCGTAGAGAGCATACTCATCCGCAAAATACCCCCGCGCAAGCGGTACGTCCTTCAGAAAGGACTTTACAGACTCGATCTCTTTGTCATCGGCAAGATTCCAGCAGACAATCTTTTTTATTGAAGGCCATATTCGTGCAAGCGACGGGATTTCCCCGCCCGCAAAAAGCGCCCGAAGCTCATCCGCTCTTTCTTTGTCATAAGCCTCAATGAGTTCGCAGACCTGTATCCAGGCTTCCTTCAGATCCCGCAGACAGCTGCAGAGCGAATCGGGATCCGGCGCAAACACGGTTTCCACATCCCTCTCCTGCAGCGCAAAGACAAGTCTGAGGAGCTTCAGATCCTGTTCCTTTGCCGGGAGAAGATATTCTTTCGGAGTCGTAAAAGAAGCATAGCCGCTGCCAAAGCTTTCCGCCTCTGCGATATATTCTTTTAATAACACCCCGAAAACAGTGTTGGTATACTTATAATCCATCGTCAGTCTCGAGGCTTCAAACGGCATCGCTTCAGACGTTAAAAATGTCTTTCCCGCGCCTGCGCTCTTCCTGAAGGCATGAATATACGGCACAATCGCCTTATAGGTCACCGGAAATCGGTTCCGGCCGCTCTCCGTCCCTCCTGCAAGAACATAGGCAATGATTTCATTGTCCGTAAAAATGCCTCTTTCGCCCATCTGAATCGTGAGCTGAATCATCGGGGCATACAGGCCGTAATCCGCGACCGGAAGCCTTCGTTGATACTCTTCGATCGTCGTGATTTCAGCAAACCCATAGTGTCTGGAATAGTCACACTGAATGCCGTTTCTTAAGATCTCCGACAGGGCATCCTTCTGTCTGTCCAGGAAGGTCTTTCCTCTTCCTTCATTTTCCCTTGCGATATAGGTTTCGAGCTTCGGCTCCTGCCGGAGGATGTACCTTGTAAGAAACGCGTTCATCCGGTAATATTTGCCGTCCGGGTACAGCTTGGAAGGCTGCACCGGCTCCAGGCTTCTGATGTACGGCCCCATCAGTTCATGGATTTTTGTCCGTCCCTCATGGGACAGATCCGTACAGGCCCGCATCCAGTTCAGAATAATCAGCATGACGCTTCCCATGGTGTCATTCATCCAGATATGATTCTCAAGGCCTTTATCAAAGACCTTCTTAAAGCCGGCCACGTATTCAAGCAGAAGTTCCTCGGATATCTTCGTCGTCTGGACAAGCGACTGTCCGTTTACGTAGTAGATATATCCGATCAGCTGCGGTGCAAGGCATATGGTCTCCAGCTTGCCGAATATGCTGAGCATAAAATGATAGTCCTCGGCAAACCGTATGGATTCATCAAATCTTAAATTGTTTTCAATGAGGATCTGCCGTCTGATTAATTTTCCGGTGGACATCCCCCATGCGCCTGCGAAGTACGCTCTCTGGTCTAATGCATCGCGGCTCCATACAATCATGTCCTGTGTCTGGTCCCATAACACAAGTTCGTTAAATGTGATGTTGCCCTCTTTCTCAAGAACGATTTTTTTCCTGAAATGGCACAGATCCGCATTGGACTTCCTGATGTACCCCAGAGACACTCTGAGACACTCCGGAGTCAGCATATCATCAGAGTCCAGGAAAGTAAGATACTCGCCGGTCGCCATATCGATCCCGTAGTTTCTCGGGCTTGAGGGCGAATGACTGTCATTGTTGAGCTCCGCAGTCAGGACGTTGTCGGAAGAGGGAAGGATGCGCCTTGCACCTTCTACAGTTTCCCTGCCGCAGTTGTGAAAGACAATAATCACTTCGATATTCTCAAAACCGATGTCCTGTTCTTTCAAAGACGCGATGCAGTGATCAAACAGTTCGAGCGCGGTATTGTGAACAGGTATGATCACAGACAATTCATAATGCTTCACATTCTTCACCCCTTAAGCCATTCATTTTCCGGCATTTTCGAACTGGCTCCTGTACAGCCCGGAATAGACTCCGTTCTTCCTGAGCAGCTCATCATGAGTGCCGGGATCCTGGTTTCCAGCAAAACCTGTATCACCACAACAATCATTATGATGGCTGATATTATTCTGTCTTTTTTGTTCATATACCGTAATATCAGTTTCATAAGGATCTACCTGCCTCTTATTCCTTTCTTTCTTTGGCAGCCGCTTCGACCTTTGCCCTGTATTTGATCATATTGTCTATGGTCAGCAGGCTTACGGAACTTACAGTTGGGGGATACTTCCTGTGCTGTTCAAGGAAGGAACAGGTCACATAATCTGCATTTTCGCCGAACTGTTCCTTCATAAAATCCGTAAACACACCGTCCTTAAGGATCTCCTCTTCTTTAAGGCTCTGGTATACGGGTATCACGAATTCCTGTTCCAGGACCTCGATCATGTACTCCAGAACGCCTCTTTCACTTTCCGGATGCTGTTTAAAATACTCCACCCTGTCCATGGTCTTTCTGGCCAGCGGGCATACGTTGAACAAAGCGTGAAGCGCCATTTTAAAGAACTGCGTCGTATAGCCCCGCCTGGAGATGGACTCGTTGCTGATCCGGTAAAGATAATATTTCTTCGGCGTGATCACAAAGGTCTTTGCAAAGAAGAGAGCCGCGAAACAGAACGCCATATCCTCGGACAGCCGGATCTCCCCGAAACGGAGATCCTGTTCTCTCAGGAACTGTGTTCTGAACAGCTTGGTTCCCACCGTCCATTGGATGCCGTGATGTCTCCAGATATCGTATCTTTCACCGATGTCGTCCGGGAGCACCGTCACTTCCTTCGGGACTTTATACCGGTCGCTTGTTATGTAGAAATAGTCCTTCTCATCCACCTCGTAGAGGCTGTCCGGGTCACGCTTGTCCAGCGGAAGG
The DNA here is from genome assembly GCA_902796425.1 of uncultured Lachnospiraceae bacterium. GTDB lineage: Bacteria > Bacillota > Clostridia > Lachnospirales > Lachnospiraceae > CAG-791. The sequence goes on along the minus strand of CADBPC010000178.1, from coordinate 2,305 downwards.
ATCATGCCCGTACAGTGCACGACATCCGCATCCGATTTCTCTTTTGCGAGGTTGTACATCTCCTCATAAGCGTTTTTTAATATGGCATCGTCGCAGTCCACAAAAGCGGTGTATTCGCCTCTTGCTGCTCTCATCCCCGTATTTCGCGCTTCGCCCGGCCCCATGTTCCGGGGCTGTGAAAGAATCTGCACACGCTCATGGTTTCCATAGAGCGTACGGCATATTTCCAGAGTGTCATCAGGCGAACAGTCGTCTACAAGAATCACCTCAAGTTCTTTTAATGTCTGGTCGAGCAGCCCGTCTACCGTGGCTTTGATAAATCTTGCCGCCTTATACATCGGCACAATAACGGATACTTTATATTCCATAATCGTTCCCCCTGCTTAAAATCCGTCTGAAGGATCTGTCTCTTGTTTCAGGCTTAAGAGGTGTACTCTGTCAATGAAAAGAAGAATCTTCTCTGACTTTCGTTCCTTATGATGTGGATCGGCTTTGACTGATTGACGGAAGCTCCGCGATAGACCGCCAGATCCCTCCAGAGCGCATAAGACTCCCGCTGCAGGAAATTGACCTTGATTTCCTGGCATACGCCTCTGCTGATCAGGTCTCTCATCGCAGGGCTGACCTTTAGAAAGGCTTTATTCAGAGACTGTATGATATCCTCTCTGCTCACCGAAGACGGTTTTTTACCAATCTCCAGGAAAAACTGGTATCTTGGCGGCGCAGCCTTGATATCTGCGTAAACGCTGAAGTCGACCAGTTCAACGGAAAGCTCGTCAGCCATATTGTTCACTGCAGTCCGAAGAGACGCCTCCGTCGTCTTCTCACCCATAAAATTGATCGTCTGGTCGATACGATACAGGAATTCCAGAGTCGGCGTATTCTCAAACTTTGACACTACGCGCACGGCATCCCGCATTCTGTACCTGTAAAAGCCGCCCAGATTTGTAATGATCAGCTCATAGTCTTTCCCTTCTTCAAGGCCGTCCAGCGTCACAATCTTTGAGAAATCATCTTCTGCGTCAAGCGGGAGGAACTCGAAAAAGCAGGAATAAGGGACAAGGACCGTGTCCTCGCCGTTCAGTTTGTATGTGGCGGTAAAGCATCCCTCCGAAGCGTTGATGCCGAACTTCACGAGGGGGATGTCCCGGCCGGTATACCTGCTCCGGAGCAGGTCCGCGTAAGCCTTAAAGCCGCCTGTGCCGATCCCCATTACATATTTCATATCGGGCCATACTTTCGGTACGAACGGTTTGTCAAATCCTTCCGAAAAGATTTCCCTGAGTCTTTTCGCCCTTTCCGGCATCGGGGGTATTTTCGCCTGCAGTTTCTCCAGGATCCCGGGCGGCATGCCGACGGACGGATCGATGCTTCCGGATTCTATGTCATGGACCAGCATCTCCCAATTATCCTCTATGTATCGGAGCAATGCGACCAGATAGCTCAGATAGGCGGCCAGAAAACCGGTCGCATCCGGATCCATCAGAGCAAATCTTGCATGTAGATATCGTGTATTGGTTCCCGATTCCGGGAAAATGGCCTCGTCAGGAGAAGTGAACAGGGATCCGATATCCGGACGGAAATGCTGCGTCATTTTACTGGAGATCGCGCCAAACGATGCACCGCACGAAAGATAATGTGTTTCCGCGGGACACTCCACGAGACGGATGCATCGTCCGGTGATCCATTCGTCTCCTGCCGCTTCAGTCAGGACGCCCAGCGTGCTCCGGGTAACGCACTCCATATAAACCGAGACCATCTCGTCCGACATGGGAATATATTTTACATCGCCGGTTGTCCCGGACGAACCGTTAAAATGATGAACCGGATAAGAACAGATCAGGCCTGTCTCTCCTTTTTCCGTCATCCGCCTGATATACCCGGCATAATCCTGATACTTTGTCACGGGGACCTTTTCCTGAAAGTCTTTTATGCTGTGTATGTCCTTAAAATCATACTTTCGGCCGTACTCCGTATCTTCGTTATCGCGAACGATCCTGAGCAGAAGTTCCTCCTGAGACTTCATGGGGTTTTTGCACTGTTCTCTCAGATTTGAAAATGCCTTCACACCAGCATCAAGTCTTTTCCTGTTTGCAGAAGTAATCTGCTCGGAATGCATAGATCCGTCATCCTCCTTTCTGTGCCTGCGCTGACCGCCGGGCAGGGCCCCGTCATCCGGATGTCAGTTCCATCACGGCCGCCCTGTAATGTTTATTTTTATAACAGTTTTCAGATCCGTTTGTAAATGTGCCGCCTATGCACAATCCGCAGGAATCCGCGGCATGATCGCTTGAGAAATGCATCC
>CADBPC010000177.1 GCA_902796425.1 uncultured Lachnospiraceae bacterium | reverse complement strand
ATTCTCTTGTAATCATATTTCCCATTGGAAGGAATCAAAGTAATCAGACGAATCGTATTAAGTGCCTGGTTCGCCTCTTCATCCTTCTTGATATAGTCCAGATCATTGCGCAGATCCTGTTCAAACTTGACTGCAGCATCAAATACAGAAACCTGTGTCTTGAAGAACGCTTCCACGTTTTGCATAGCTTCCTGTGCGTCATACAGGGTGTTCTCTCTCTGTAGGACACGTTCAATCAGAGCCACATTATCCTTCTGCTGTGACAGCACATCCTTTACCACTTGGATTGCGCTGATAACCACTTGCTTGTCTGGATACTTGTGACCTTCATACTTAGCCAAAAGTCCTTCATAATGTTTCTGCAGACCTTCAAATTTATCAATGATAAACTGGATCAAGCCGTCCTCATCCGCGGGCACATCCATAATGTTGAAATAATCCCGCAGAAGGTCCTTCACAGCCTTCATCCTTGTGGCGGACACCACCTGTCGTTTGGAGATCTGTGTCTTTCCAATCTCGCTCTTTTTCCTGAGCATATCCGGCAGCTTAGGATTATTCGGCTGTACCGTAGAACCGGCATACTTGATCGTCACCTTCTGATTCACGATCAGAAGTGCCACGACCGCAGCAATATCAATCTCTCGCCATCCATACGGAATAGCCTGGTATCTGCTCTGTACATCCGCCATGGAAGTCGGCAGATGTTTACGATCCTGCATTTCCAGGTATTCTTCGATTTTAGCTGCCGCATCTCTGTTCGGCTCTGTTCCGGGAATCATTGTGACTGCTCCGGTCAGAAGCGCAATGATATCTGCATCGGACTCTGCATTCTCCACGATCAGAGCCAGATCACTATACACATGGGACACCAGATACTCGAGAGACTGATCGATGACGTTCTTGGCCTTGCCCTTCTTGATCTCATAATCCCTCTTAACCGGATCCTCTTCCTTGGAAGAAACAGCACCGGCCTTCACTTCAATCTTTTCACCGTCCACATAGAACTGAGCCGTAGCAATCGCATCCGCAAGCTCTGCCTGTGCTGACTGCTCATACTTGTCCGCTTCGCTCTGGTAGTTGGCAATAATATCCCGCACAGTCTTCGGAAGCTGAGCCACATTCCTCTGCTTCACATACTTGCGGATCTTCATTGCACTTTCCAGCGATTCATAATACGGCGTATCTGCCAGCACTACGATAGACTGACCAGAAGATTCCGTCATCAGGCGAAGCTCTGCTTTTTCTGAGGAATCCGTTGCCACGGTCATGATTTTCAGTCTCATGCCGCCAGTCACCGCACCGACTGTGGTATTATCTACCATCTGATCGAAAGCAAAATCATACTTGCCATAACGGAATTTCTTTGTTGTATAAATATCACCGAAAACCATGTGTGCGATACGCTCGACAATCGCCGCTGTATCTACCGGTGTATTCCGGATTTCTCTCTGGATATCCTGCTCCTCATCCGTCAGGAAATTATAGGTATCACCTGTGCGTCCGATATAGTTCTGGCTCATCAAACGGTTAAGGGATCCCCTTACCTGCTCCCTCATGATGATCTTATCCACACGGATATCATCCGCCATCAGAATGACGATATTGTCGAGATTGGCTTTGATATCATCGATGTAGCGAACCAGATACAGGAGCTTCAGCACAGCAACATCCTGCTGCTCAATGCCGGCGTTCGTATCTGCTGCCTTCTGGCAGCGCTCGATGACCCGACGAATGGAACTGTCAAGGAATGTATGAACGGTATCATAGAAAAGATAAAAAGGAGCCAGCGCATACTCATCCTTATCCTCGATTTTCTGCGCCGCTTCCTGGAAGCCGGACAGCATGGAACGCTCGCCGCCGGATAGATGCTTCCCGGAATTGCCGTGTTTGCGGATTTCCGAGAACACCTTCTGCATGATAATGAACTGATATGGTACAAACGGGAAGTTCCTGGAAAACTCACTGGGGCTGTTAAATCCTTTGATATCCAAAATGGCATCGGTAAAGCTGAACAGGTTTCTGAGCACGGAATCATTCTCGTTATAAACCTGTTCCAGCTTAGGCGTAACCTCATCTTTTTTACGGAGGATACGCTTCTGAATTACTTCATCTGCAGACGAGGAAGTCAAAGACAGTCTGGTCTTAAACCTCGCCTGGATACGCGAAAACTGATCCTGTCTGGTCTTAATGATTTCATCAATCGCTTCCTGCCCGGTACAGACCACCCAAATCTTACCGTTGCATTCGCTACCGATTTTCTCCACCAGTGACTGCAGATTCATCAGAAGATCAATGCTATCGCCCACATACTGACCTACTTCATCGATCATAAACAGAAGCCGGAAGTTCTTCGGCTTGCTGTCCACATATTCCTTCATTTCGGAAACGAGTTGTGCGATGGAAGTATCAATGGTCTCCGTTCCGTCAAACCAGTTGTGAGCAGCCGTCTCGCTCATTCCCAGCACTTCCACCAGCGTATCGACTACATCATCTTCAAAGAACGCAAAAGCATCCCGTGATTCTACCCACGGTGCGCCATTCTTTTCTTCAAAGACTCTGCGGAATTCTTCCGTCTTTCCCTGTCTGTCAACAAACTGCTCCAGCTTCGCACATTTCAGGTTCTCCCCGTAATAGCCCAGATAGTTATAAAACATCTTGGCAAACACACGCAGCACAGCCGTCTTGTCCTTGTTTATCGGACCTTCTATATCGATATTGAACAGAATGGTATCGGTATCACCACGAATAGCTTTGGCGATGGGCATGAAAGTCGCTTCGTCATCGAATTTCTCCCGGAAATAATCCTCAACTTTCCGCCCGTCAACCTCCTTGTTTTCCAGAAGGTAAGAAAGCATTTTCAGGAAATGAGATTTACCACTTCCAAAGAAACCGGAGATCCATACGCCCACATCTGCAGTCGGCTCATGGAATGAATCGGCATAATTATTGAAGAAGGTGATCATATGTTTACGAATATCCCGCGTAATAACATATTCCTGAACTTCCTGCTTCAGAACATCTGCGGTATCCTGGTCAACCTTGACGACGCCGTTGATCTTTCTGTCGAT
>CADBPC010000176.1 GCA_902796425.1 uncultured Lachnospiraceae bacterium | reverse complement strand
TTGATCTCATTGCCGATGATCCAGTTGTCCACCGTTCCGCGGCCGTTTCCCGAATACCTCTCGGCAAGGAAGGACGCCGCGGCGGCAAGCCTCTCGACTCCCGCCTGTTCGGCGGTATTGAACGCATAATAGTTTGCCCTTGCACCCGTGCGCGATAACGGATGAAGCATGGAGCTGCCCCCGCCTGCATTGTTCAGGAGCACCATGGTAATCTGTATGCCCTGTTCGGAGAGCCTGGGCACAACGATATCATACTGCCCGACTGTAGCGCTGCTGAAGGAATAGGTCCTGCCGTTATAGGTATAGCTGATGCCTCCGCCCGAGCACAGATCCCCCAGACGAAGATTGTAGATTGCCTGGTCCACGCCGAGGTCCCTTAAATTCCCCGAGCGGATCGTCACCGCAGCGGGCAGGATTCCCTTCTTTCCCTCGTCGTCTCTTGGAATCGCGCGGTCCGCGCATGCTTCCGGGTTTGTGATATAGTGCGGAGCCGAGACCTGGATCTGGCTGCCGCCGGAATTGACCGCGACGAAAAAGCGCTTGAAAAGGTTGGATGAGGCAGTATTCTTGTTCAGGGGAAACCGGAATTCCAGCTCCTCCGCGCAAGTATCCGCAAGGCCTTCGATAAAGCGCTCATATCCGGCTCCCGAGGGCGCCGATGCAAGCTCCGTCCCGGTGATCCCCTCCGTGTACATATCCTGCGCGATAAGATGGTATTCGGAATCCTCGGAAAGGACGATTTTGTCTCCTGATGCGCGGACAATGACCTCATCCCCGCTGATCAGGCAGCTCTCGATCCGGACAGCTCCGAGATAAGGCTCCGTGTGTGCCGCATCCCACTGCGCCTGCTTTTCCTCATAGAGCTTTTGCAGCGCGGCGTCCTTTTTCTGCCTTACCGCGGCAATTCTTCTTGCCTCATTCTCCGCTTTGACGCGGGCCATTTCATCCGCGGGCAGCGTTTCCCAGCCGGTTTCCGGCACCTCCTGCATATCGCGCCGGATATCGCTGTAAAGCCGCCACACAAAAAAGCCGCCCAGTACTACAGACAGGGCGACTATTAAGACGGCTATGATCCTGACAATGTCACGTTTTGTCTCCAATCAGGCATTCCTTCCGTGGCATTTCTTGTATTTCTTGCCGCTTCCGCAGGGGCACGGATCGTTCGGATAGATCTTCGGCGTCTCGTGCTTCACCGTCTGGGAAGACTTCTGTGTGCGGTAGAGCTCACGCTGTTTGTCCTTGGTAAAAATCATATCCCACTCGGGCAGGTTATACAGCCAGTCCGCTTCCGCAGCGACCATATTCTTGTATAAAAGTTCCTTGTCAAAGCCGAGATTGACTTGTGTGTCAGCCTCCATCTCTTCAATGGGGTTGGGCTCCTTAAGGCTGTCATTGATGCCGTCAAGAAAGCCGACCATGATCTCAAGGTCAACATTATATTTGTCCGCCAGCTCCTGGACCGTCCCGCTGACTACCTCGTCCGGGTTCTTAAGGAGCTCCGCATAGATATCCTTCTCCTTATTAAAATAGTCCTGCCAGAGTCTCTGCAGCCAGCCTTTGTCTGCTTTCTCATCGTATGCCTTTTTACGCCACTGTTCCAATAAAGCCATTAGAGTATAGCCTCCGTTTCCTGATAATAACTTTTCCTATTGTACCCCATTATTCCGAAAAAATACACAAAATGATGAAAAATGTGAGCTCCGCGGTTTTCAGATGAAATCTTCGGTATCGAACGTTCCCTCAAATACAGTCTTTGCAGGTCCCGTCATCCACACTTCATTGGTGCTCCTGTCCCAGCGGATCAAAAGCTTTCCGCCCAGGACTTCTACCGTAACTTCGTCATCCGTAAAGCCGTTTTCCGCACAGGCAACAGCCGTCGCGCAGCACCCCGTGCCGCAGGCAAGCGTCTCGCCGGAGCCGCGCTCCCAGACGCGCATCCGGACATAATCGCGGGAGACGATCTCGACAAACTCCGTATTGGTGCGGGCGGGGAAGCGTTCGTGATTCTCAAACAGGGGTCCGATCTTCTCGATACGGAGATCCTTAAGGGTCCCTCCTGCCTCCATTCCGGGAAGCGCTCCCTCTGCATTCCGGACAAAAATGACCGCATGGGGATTGCCCATGGATACACAGGTCATTCTGTATTCATGTCCGCCGACAAGGATCGGCTCGTCCTTTACCGTCTGATGATCCGAAACAACGGGAATTTTATCCGCCAGAAGGCAGGGCTCTCCCATATTGACCGTAACGAAGAACTCTGTTCCCGCACCGTCAGGCCCCTGAGGAAATACCTTCAGATGTTTGACCCTGCCAAAGCTCTCCACGGTGAATTCCTCCGACTGCGTCATGCCGTGGTCATAAACGTACCTTGCGACGCACCGGATGCCGTTCCCGCACATCTCCCCTCTTGAGCCGTCGAGGTTATACATCTCCATCTCAAAATCGGCCGCGCTGCCGGGGTTGATAAAGATCACGCCGTCCGAACCGATGCCGAAATGCCTGTCGGAGAGAAGGCGCACAAGCTCAGGCTTTTGTTCCTGCGGGATTTTCTGCGTAAATCCGTTGATATACACATAATCATTGCCGCAGCCGTGCATTTTCGTGAATTCTATTTTCATGGTTATGCTCCGTTCCCCGACCGGATGCAGGATCAATGGTCCTGAATGAAGGCATCCGTGTGATCAGAGGTCAGACAGTTCTTCAAGCCACAGTGCCGATACCGCATCGCTCGGCATCCTGAGGTCACCTCTCGGAGATACGGCGACAGATCCGACCTTCGGCCCGTCAGGGAGGCAGCTCCTCTTAAACTGCTGTGTAAAGAAGCGTCTGTAGAAGGTTTTCTCCCAGCGCAGTATCGTCTCCCTGTCATAGTTGCCCGCAAAGGCAGCTTCCGCCACGCGCAGCACCTTTGACGGAGGGAATCCGCAGCGCAGCATATAGTAAAGAAAGAAATCATGCAGCTCGTAGGGGCCGACGAGATCTTCGGTCTTCTGTGAAATCGTACCGTTCTTGTCAGGAGGCAGAAGCTCCGGGCTGACCGGCGTATCGAGTACGTCCAGGAGGCACGCCGCGAGCTTTTCATCGTCTGTTGTCTGCGCAAAATAGCGGACCAGATGGGAAACCAGTGTCTTGGGAACTCCGCCGTTGACGCCGTACATCGACATATGATCGCCGTTATAGGTGGCCCAGCCAAGAGCCAGTTCGGACAGGTCCCCTGTTCCGATGACCATTCCGCCCTTCTGGTTTGCGATATCCATCAGGACCTGGGTCCTTTCTCTTGCCTGGCTGTTCTCATAGGTGACGTCGTGGCAGTCGGGATCCTGGCCGATATCCTCGAAATGACGCAGCACCGCCTTCTTTATATTCACCTCTTTTAATGTCGCGTGCAGTGCATCCGCAAGTGTAAGGGCGTTATTGTGCGTCCTCTTTGTAGTGCCAAAGCACGGCATGGTGACGGCGAGGATGTTCTCCCTCGGAATCTTCAGAAGATCGAAGGCACGCGCCGTAACAAGAAGCGCAAGCGTAGAGTCGAGGCCTCCGGAGACACCGATCACGGCCAGACGGCACCCTGTGTGCTCCAGTCTTTTCGCAAGGCCTCTTGACTGTATGGCGAGAATCTCCTCGCAGCGCTCATCCCTCTTTGATTTGTCGGAGGGAACGAACGGATGAGGATCAAATCTCCTGGTAAGCCTGGTTTCCCTGACATCCATATGGACCGGGATATGGCAGTACGTATCCTGCACGGTCTTTTCGGGCGTAAGGAAAGTGGACGACCTGCGGCGCTCATAGTTGATCCTTGCGATATCAATGTCCGCGTATACCGTTTTCTCCTCTCCCCACTCATTTTCAAACGCCTTTTTCTGGGCGATGAGGCTCCCGTTTTCACAGATCAGCACCCTGCCGCCGAATACCACATCCTGCGTGGATTCGCCGTCTCCTGCGCTGACATAGATATAGCCCGTGATTGTTCTGGCGCTGATGGATGAGATCAGCTCCGTCCGGTAGCTGTCCTTCCCAACCGTTTCGTTGGACGCGGAGAGATTGACGATCACCGTAGCCCCCTCCGCCGAATGCTCAATATCCGGCGCATCGGCAGCCCACGCGTCCTCACAGATTTCCGCGGCTATTCCGAGGCCGGGGATGCAGTCCGCGTCGATGATGATCCTGCTGCCAAACGGAACCTTCCCGCCGTCAAAGACGATGGTCTGTACCTCGTGAGGCCCCTCGGCAAAATATCTCTTCTCATAGAATTCAGCGTAATTGGGGATAAATGTCTTCGGTATGAAGGCCAGCACTCTGCCGCCGTGCAGAACTGCCGCAGTATTGTAGAGCTTTCCCGAAGCCTGCAGGGGAAATCCGACAAAAACCAAAGCCTGTCCGCATTCTTTTGTTGCCGCAGCGATCTCCTTCAGTGCCTCTTCGGCTCCTCTCAGGAGCGTATCCTGAAGAAAAAGATCTCCGCACGTATAGCCGGTAATGGAAAGCTCCGGAAAAACAATGATATCGGCCCCTTCCTGCGCGGCTGTCTTCATGGCGGCGATGATTCTTTCCGCATTGCCGCGCGTATCCGCGACCCTGCATACGGCTGCTACAGCGGCTGCCTTAATAAAACCGTCTCTCATATTTATACCTCGCTGAGGCAAAATCCGCGAATGCGGTTTTGCCGAATGCGGCGCCCGGTGCATTAGCACCGATGGCGCTGTTTGAAAGGCCCTGCATCGGCAGGACTTTCAAACTTCCCCCTCCGCGGCGCAGCGTCAGCCTGCGATTGCTCCGATCATGCCGGCGCCCGCAATACTGACAATTGCCATGATAATTCCGGCGAGCGCAACGCCGCCCATAACAGAAGCTGTACTCTTCTTAAAATCCATGTCGAGAATGGATGCTGCAAGCGTGCCTGTCCAGGCGCCGGTTCCGGGAAGCGGAATCCCGACGAACAAAAGCAGTGCCCAGTAAAGTCCTCTTCCTGCCTTTTCCTTCAGCTTGTCGCCTCCCCTGTGTCCCTTATCGAGGCACCATTTAAAAAAGCCTCCGATTACCGGCTTGTCAGCTCCCCATTCCAGGACTCTTCTTGCAAAAAAGAAGATAAACGGGACCGGGAGCATATTGCCGATGGCAATAATCAGATAGGCGAGCGGCATGCTGAATGCATTGTCGACCTCATGAAAGGCCTGCGCGACAGGGATCGCGCCTCTAAGCTCAATCAGCGGTACCATTGATATAAAAAACACGTAAAAATACTTCTTCAGCATATTCTTCAGTCTTCTCCCTTGATTCTCCTGATAATATTTATGACCTCCCGCATATCATCGTCTGTCCCGATGGTAATGCGAAGATAATCGCCGATCCTCGGCCTGTCCCAGTGACGCACGAGGACCTTGTTCTCCCTAAGCCGGAGGAACAGCTCATTCGTATCCATAAAAAGCGGCTTTGCGAAGAGGAAATTTGTGCGGGACTGCGTCATCTCAAAGCCCAGGTCCTTCAGCTCCTTTGCAAACCACTCTCTGGTCTTCACAACCTTTCCCGTGATCTCCCTGAAGTATTCATCGTCCTCCACGGCAGCCCTGCCGGCCCTGATTGCCTGAAGGTTCAGAGTGTAGGAATTAAACGAGAACTTGACGTCCTTGAGGTAGCCGATCAGCCTGGGGGAGCCGATCGCAAACCCGATGCGGGAGCCTGCCATTGCGCGCGACTTGGAAAACGTCTGGACCACCAGGAGGTTGTCATATTTTTCCGTAAGGGAAAGAGCGCTGCGGGCGCCGAAATCAACATACGCCTCATCCACAATGACAACGCAGTCCGGATTGGCGGATACGATCCTTTCAATATCCTCCTGTCCAAGCTCGATGCCGGTAGGCGCGTTCGGGTTCGGGAAGATGATTCCTCCGATCGTTCCCGGTGCCCTGCCGCCTTTATCCGCGGGAATATAATCCTCAGGATCGATCGTGAAGTCACTGCAGAGCGGAACCAGTCTGTACGGGATTCTGTACAGCCCCGCCCAGACCTCGTAGAAGGAATAGGTGACATCGGGGAAGAGAATCTCCTCTCCTCCCGTAAAGAAGGTCAGAAAGCACATGGACAGGACATCGTCGGAGCCGACTCCGGCAAACACGCGCTCCGGATCCACGCCGTAATGCGCTGCAATCGCGTCCACGAGTTCCTGTGCATTCATGTCCGGATACAGGCGGAGCTTCTCACTCTCCTCTTCAAGAAGGCGCAGCGCCTCCTTTACCTTCCCGGAGGGAGGATAAGGACATTCGTTTGTGTTCAGCTTGATAAGGCCAGGGACCTTCGGCTGCTCGCCGGCCACATAGGGCTCGACCTTTCTGATTTTATCTTCAAGACTCATTCGGACAATCCCCGCAGTAAATGATTATAAGACCTTCGAAAGGAAATCCTGGAGCCTGTGGTTCTGCGGATGCGTAAAAAACTCTGCAGGCGTATTCTCTTCCTTAATGATTCCCTCGTCAACGAAGATCACCTTGCTGGCGACCTCTCTCGCAAATCCCATCTCGTGGGTCACAACGACCATGGTCATTCCGCTGTCGGCCAGTTCCCTCATAACCTCGAGGACTTCTCCGACCATCTCCGGATCAAGCGCGGAAGTGGGCTCGTCAAAGAGCATTACCTCGGGATTCATCGCAAGAGACCTGACAATCGCGATTCTCTGCTTCTGGCCGCCGGAGAGCTGCGCCGGGAAGGCGTCGGCCTTTTCGACCAGGTTGACTCTTTTAAGAAGAGTCAGTGCCTTTTCCTTTGCCTCTTCCTTATTCATAAGGCCCAGCATGGTCGGCGCGAGAATAATATTATCCATGATGGACAGGTTATTGAACAGATTGAAATGCTGGAAAACCATTCCCATTTTGCGTCTTATCTGGTCAACATTCGCGCCCGGAGCCGTAATCTCCTCCCCGTCAATAAAAATCTGACCGCTCGTCGGGATTTCGAGGAGGTTGAGGCACCGCAGGAATGTGGATTTTCCCGAACCGGAGGCGCCGATGATAACTATCTTCTCGCCCTTTTCAATTTCATAATCAATGCCGCGCAGCACTTCGTTGCTGCCGAAGCTCTTGTGAAGATTTTTAACCGATATCATCCCCATCGTGTATTTCACCTCCTATCGCATGTCGCTCTTCCTGAGCTGCTTCTCGACAAGGCCGGAAATCAGGCTGATAACCAGCACCAGGACAAGATAGATCAGTGCCACGCCGAACAGCGGCAGGAACGCGTCAAAGGTAGTTCCGCGGATGATGTCGCCGCCCCTGGTAAGCTCGTTCAGGCCGATGTAGCCGCAGATAGATGTCTCTTTAAGCAGCGCGATAAACTCATTAACCAGGGCGGGAAGCGTAGCCTTGAACGCCTGCGGCAGGACAATCCTCGTCATTGTCTGGACATAGTTCAGGCCCAGGCTCCTGCCCGCCTCCATCTGTCCCTGGTCGACGGACATAATGCCGCCGCGGAAAATCTCCGCGACATAGGCTCCCGAATTGATGCCGAAGGTTATGACGGCGACAAGGACCTTGGACCTTGCGCTGACCATGATAATAAAGAACATGATCAGGAGCTGGATCAGCGCCGGCGTTCCTCTTATCACCGTGACATACAGCTTGCAGAGAAGGTTCAGAATCTTAAGGACCGCTCCCTTTGCGCCGCGAAGCTCATTGGCCGTCTGCTGGTCATGGGCACATCTGATAATTCCAACGATAATACCGATGCAGGTACCTATCAGAAGGGCAAGAAGCGTTACCGTCAGGGTCGTCTTCAGACCGTCGGTAATAAAGTGCCACCTGTCCTTCTCTATGAAATCCTGAATAAATTTCCTCTGCAGTTCACTCATCTTATACTTCCTCCGCCTGTAGGCCGGCTGCCGCCGACTATTGTATCACGGTCACGGATAAAAATCAGGGGCAGGATTTTTGTTCCTGCCCCGAAACATTCAAGCTGTACGAATTCTGTCAGTCTGACTTCGAAAATGATCAGTCCGCATTGATATACTTTGCAACGATTGCATCAAGCGTGCCGTCTTCCTTGAGCTCTGTGAGAGCGCCGTTGACCGCGTCAAGGAGCGCTGTGTTTTCCTTGTTGATCGCTGCGGCATAATCCTCGGTTACATACTCAGTATCAAGGATCTTAAGGCCTTCGTTGGCAGCGACATAGCTCTTTGCGGGCTCATTGTCGATAACAACGGCGTCAACCTTGTCGGTAACCAGTGCCATGACGGCATCGTTGCCCTTGTTGAACTGCTCGACTGCATCTTCGCCGTAGTCACCTGTGCAGTAGATATCACCGGTAGTTCCGAGCTGGACACCGATCAGCTTTCCGTCAAGGTCGTCGATGGATGCGATATCGGAGCCTTCCTTCACGATAACTACCTGCACGCCCTGCGCATAGGTCTCGGAGAAGTTGACATTCTGCTTTCTCTCTTCTGTTATTGTCATGCCGGCAAGTCCCATATCTGCCTTGCCTGCCGTAACAGCGGTGATGA
>CADBPC010000175.1 GCA_902796425.1 uncultured Lachnospiraceae bacterium | reverse complement strand
CCGTATGCATCCGGCTGATTCGTCATCCCCCTGTAAGTAAACTTACGGGGTCTGTCGAATCAGCCGTCTGCGCATGGCTCATTGCTCGCGCAAAAAACCAGGCACCTGGGGAATCCTGCAGCGGCGCAGAGAATCTCTGACTGCAGGAATCCGGCAGGAGCCCGGTTTAAGGTGAATTTTACCGCGGTCCGGGGGATATGTTTATGATGCATGAGGAATATGTGTGTACAAACAGGAATATTGTCTGATTATTTTGAATCTCCCGACAGGTACCTGTCGATGACATGTAAAAGCTTTTCGATATCGACCGGTTTCTCAATAAAGTCGTCCATCCCGGCTTCCTGTGCGGCCTGTCTGTCCCTCGGATAGACGTTGGCTGTCATCGCAACGATGGGAATCCTGCTCTTCTTCACATCGGAAAGCCGGCGGATTTTTCTTGTCGCCTCCATTCCGTCCATATTCGGCATGGAAATATCCATCAGAATAAGACCGTAATATCCTGGCTCACTGTCCCTCAGCTTCTGCACGCAGACCTGTCCGTCTTCGGCAAATTCCATCCCCACGCCGGTACCGCCCAGAAGTTCCTTCACGATCTCCTGATTGACGCTCATATCCTCCGCGATCAGGATATGCCTGCCGGTAAAATTGTACTCCGGAACATCCTTCATTAATCCGGGTATCTTCGTATGCGCGGCTTCCTTCAAATGGCTGTTCAGATCGAAAATACCGCCGGGAAGGCTGTGATCATCCAGGGATGCCAGCTCCATGGCGCTGTCCAGCACGCGAAGAAGATATTCACCGGAAATCCGGATACTTTCCAGATAACGCAAAAGCCGCTCCCTGTCTTCCGGACAGGAGGCAGCCATCGCGGCACAGCCGAGTATGATGTGCAGAGGTGTCCGTATATCATGAGACATTCCGAACACCTCCGAGAGTCTGGAGGGCCTCTCCTCATCGGTGTACTCACGCAAAAGATCGTCCGTGGTTACACCTAGCACATCGGCCAGCCCGGGGAACAGGCTGATATCGGGGTAGGACAGATTTCTCTCCCATTTGGAAACCGCCTTATCCGTGACGCCGAGCTTATACGCCAGAGCAGCCTGTGTCATCCCCTTTTGCTTTCTAAGAAGGCAGATTGTTTCTCCAAGCGATTGTTTTTCCATAGATGCTTTCCTCTTTTTTAAATATTAGCATCAGCAATAGTATAAAACAATCGACCGGTGGTTTAGTCGGGAGAGGGCGTCTTAGCGAGTGGTCACCTGTCCCTGCTGCACATTGAAGGGCACGGCAGGCGCTTTCCCACTCATTTTCGCTGGACAATATTCACAAAGGGATACGGGATCTCGATGCCGTTCTTCTCAAGAGCCTCGGAAACTCTCAAATTGACATCCGAAATAAGGACTTCGGTTGCCGTCGACGGCCTGTAGTACACGGTTGTTGACAGCTTCAGGGAGCTGTCCTCAAAGGCAATGAAATAGACCGGCGCATAATCCATTCCCTTATCGGTGCGCTTTCCCGCAACGCTGTAAGGTGAAGATATGACCGCGTTTCTGACAACCTCAATGGCCTTTTTTGCATCGCTGTCATAAGCGATGTGAAAGTCGAAATGTGCCGACCGGAAAGGGGAACGCCAGCTGAAATTCCGGATCTTCATCTCATTCAGCCTGCTGTTCGGTATTACGAGCACCTGCGTGTCCATCAGCTGGAGGACAACGTGACGCATGGTAATGTCCTTTACGATCCCAGCCGTCCCGTCCTCTAGAACGATCCGGTCTCCTATCTCAAACGGCTTATAGATGCTGATCATCATGCCGTCCACGCTGTCCTTAATAACATCCTGCGCTGCAAAGGCGAGCACTGCACTCAGGAAAGCAGTTCCACCGAGGAGTGTCCGCCAGACACTCCTGCCGCCGCCGAAAACAGAAAACGCAAGGATCAGGCCTCCCACTATGATTACGGCAGTGACCACCCGCTCAAAAAAGACCAGGTAGATGCCGCTCTGCCTTTCCCGGATTTTATTGAACAGCCGGCGGACAAACCGGCACAGCACCCAGACCAGCACGAGGATGGCCGCGAAGGATACTGCCTTAATGATGAGGTTGTCAATTTCGATTGTAGATATCATTCCGTTTTTACCTTTCCATATCCTGGATTTCGCGGATCAGCTCCTCCTGTTTTCTGGTCTCAGAGAAAACTCTGTAATAATACAGGCCGGCCAGAATGATATATGGAATCGTAAACGACCGGTAATACTCGAGCAGTCCTTTCAGCGTTACCGGCCGGGTAAGCGCGCTCGCGACCAGCAGGATCACTCCGATGAGAATGCATGCCGCAAGATACTGGATGATGATCATTACCAGCGGACTGACTCCGTCAAAAAGTCTGTGAAGATGCAGTACAAACGTCGCGGCGGCGCAGATCAGGAACATGACCAGCACGTTCTCATTGCTGGTCTTTGTCCCTGCGATCAGGTTGACGACGGCGCCCGCGACGGAGATGATCGTATATACACAGAAGAGGTCGCCGAGGTACTGCTTTATCCGTTCTGTCATCCCTGCATCCTCCTCATTTTCCTCAAATATTCGCCGAAGCTTTTCCTGTAGCTTCTGTTTACACAGATTCTCTCGCCGTTGTCAAAAAAGGCGTACACCCTCATATTTACATCCGGCTTTAACTGCCTGACCTTATAGATATTGATCAGATTGGATTTGGAGACCCTGACAAAGCCGTAATTCCACAGCATCTCCTCGCAGGAAGAAAGCGTGTTCATAAGGCGGAAAACGCCATCGCGTGTGTAGGCAAAGAGCCTGCGGTCGATATGATCCAGATAATAGATGTTCGCGGGATCCAGGATCACCTCCGTGCCGTCATCCTGATCCTCGTCGGCAGGCCTCCCCTGCAGCACCGGGCGCTCCGACTTTGCCGTATCGATCAGCTGCTTTATGACCGGCCGCATTCCGGCATAATAAATATCGGCATGCTCCTCCGAAACATTTTTGATTTCGTAGAGATTAAGCTTCATATTCCACTCTCGTCACCGCCCGGAACAGGGAACCGGTCTGTTTTCCTTACAGGCCGCAGCCGGAAAGGAATTTTCCGACACTGTCCATGTACCCTTCCGGATCATCGATAACGCCTTCTATATGGGCGCTGTCAAAATGTACCAGCTCCTTGTTTTCACAGGCTATATTATTATAAATCATCTCAACCTGATGAGGCAGACATACTTCATCTTTGTCAGAGCAGATGACAAGAGTGGGCAGCCTGTCATCTGCCGCAATCCGGATGGTATCGGCGTCATCGTAATCTATGCCGTACGCAAGCTTCATAAACAGCTTGCTTGTTCCTGTAAGATATACAGCCATAAAGCTCTGCGTGTCCCCGTCTCCGAACATTTCCCTGAGCATCAGCTCCATGCCGGGAACCAGGCTGTCGCAGATGACGGCATCCGCGGCTTCAGCCGTGCCGGGCTCTGCATTCGAGGCATAGACAGCCGCTGTCTGTGCCCCCATCGACTGCCCGTGGACGATCACCCTGCGGTTTCCCTCCGTCTTTCTCGCATGCAGCACCATTGCCTCCACATCAAGCGCTTCAAGAATTCCGAAGGTGACCCTGTCATCCGGGTTCGCGCCGCTCCCTCTCTGGTCAAGCGCAATGACATCATATTCCCTTTTCAGATACTGCTCCGCAAGAGGGTAAATACTGACTCTGTCGCCGCCCGCGCCGTGGACAAGGATAACACACGTGTCACTCCCCGTGTCAAAATACGTCCCCGGGACAATATTCCCGTCCTGAGCAGCGGCGCTGATCTCTCTTCCGATCCCCGCATACGCCGCCTCAAATGCTTCCGGATCATATCCCCACAGCTCGAGCTGGCGCAAACTGTTCTCGTGCGTGTCCTTTCCCTCATTCTGGTGAAGAATCCTGTCCGCGACATAGCCTCCCATTATAACTGAACCCACGATGGCTGTAATCAGGACTGCTGCCGCAGCGGCCGCTGCCGCCCTTACGATTCTGTGATTCCTGGTTTTCATACGCTGCCTGTCTCCTTCCTTATCTGTTGAGGTCACTTTAGCAGAAGAAGAAAGAAGCTGCGTCCAAATACGTACAACCTGCAGCCTGCGGCGTATAAGCTGCATAGCAGAAACGCAAACACACAAAAAAGCGGCTGCCAGATAACCACTGGTAACCGCTGATGAAATGAAGCTGGGATAGTAGGATTCGAACCTACGAAATGACGGAGTCAGAGTCCGTTGCCTTACCGCTTGGCGATATCCCAATATGTTGG
>CADBPC010000174.1 GCA_902796425.1 uncultured Lachnospiraceae bacterium | reverse complement strand
GCGGGCGACCCTTGTCATGTTCTCATCGGTAGTAAAGACGGGATCGATGTGGACGGCGCCGTCCAGGATATCCAGCTCGGCGGACTGTCTGCCGGATACATCGACCGCACGATGATAGAAGCTCTCAGACTGCTGCCTGGGAGCGATGAAGTCTTCACGTCCGTGCTGGAGCAGTACCGGCGCCATTTCTTTGGAAATATAGTGGATGGGGCTGACCTGCCGCAGGTAGAACGGATGGAACTGGCTCAGAGCTGCCCCCAGAAAAGCGCCTTCCGGTGAATGGGGATCCTGGTATTCCCTGGAGTTGTCGGAGGTGTTGATGATGCCCTCGATCTCGTTTTCCTTCGACTGCGCGAATTCCGTCAGGAAATCGGTGATGGGGTACCACGCGACCGCGCAGCTCACATCGGAGCGCTCGTCGGGGCAGCCCATGGAGAGATCCTCCAGCTCTGCGCGGCCGGCAGTGGTCGCGAGCATCAGCGCAAGGTAGCCGCCGGCCGAATCGCCCGCGGCCGCGACACGCTTTGGATCCAGATGCAGCTCTTCCGCGTGCGCGCGAAGATAACGGATCGCGGCCTTGGCGTCAAAAACAGCTTTTGGATACTTGGCCTCAAACGACAGCCGCCAGTTGATGCTTGCCACCGCATAGCCAAACTTCAGAAGCTTGAAGAAGGCCTCGACCTGCATGTCGGATTTATCGCCTCTGCGCCATCCGCCGCCGTGATAAAAGGCGATCACAGGGAAGGGACCGTCGCCTTTGTTCGGCAGATACAGATCCAGCTTTTGAAACACTGAATCGTTCGCGTAGGGAATATCCAGTTGGTAGCGAAGGAGACCTGTCTTGTCGGCTTCCGGCAAAATAAACACTTCGTTTCTGTTAAATGTCATTCATAGCACCTCTACTGTCTCTGCCGTGTTATTTGAGGAGCGAGGGAAGCCACAGGGTAAGTGCCGGCAGGTAAGCGACCATGAGCAGGACGACGATGCAGATCGCAAACATCGGCAGGGATTCCCTGATGACATACTCTATCTTTTCGTCAGCCATTTTCACGCCCATCAGCAGCGATATCCCGACCGGAGGCGTCAGGCCTCCGACATAGATATTCAGCGCTGTCATGACGCCAAATTGGATCAGATCGATCTGATAAGCATTTACCAGTGTCAGGAGGACCGGAACCATCATGACAAGGATCGCGTTGCCCTCCATGATGCAGCCGAGGACCAGAAGCACGACATTCACGAACAGCAGCACCAGGATCTTGTTGTCGGTCCGCGATACCATAAACTGCATCAGCTTTTGCGGAAGCTGCGACGTCACCACGACATAGGAGGCGGATTTGGAGAGCGCCACGATCATCATGATCGCTGCCGACGCGATCGCCGAGTCTTTGAGGATCAAGAAGGTTTCTTCCCGTGTCAGACATTTGTAGATCACCATATCCACGAAGAGCGCGTATAGAACGGAAATGGCAGCGGCCTCCATGACCGTACAGACTCCTGCAAAAATACAGCCCAGTACCAGGACCGGCATCAGCAGTGCCCAGATCCCGCCTTTTAATGCCGCAAAGAGCTTCCTGAGTGACCCTTTTTCCTGGGATGGCAGGTCGTGTTTGTACCCATAGTACAGGGTATAGCCCACAAAGGCGATCGTGGTGATGACGGCCGGAAGGATCGTTGCGCTGAAGAGCTTTGTCACAGAGGTCTCCGTGATGTTCGCATAGATGATCAGTACTACCGAGGGCGGCACCAGCGGTCCAAGCACGGAAGAACAGGAGGCGACGGCTCCGGCGTAGGCTTTTTCGTAGCCCTCTTTCTCCATGGCGGGGATCGTTGCGCCGCCGATCGCGGCAACTGTTGCAAGAGCTGAACCGGAGATCGCGCCGAACAGCGCGGACGCGAGGACCGTGACGGAAGCAAGACTTCCTTTGAGATGACCGAGGATCGCGTTGGAAATGTTGATCAGCCTTCCGGTGATCCCTTTTGCCATCAGGCTGCCGGCAAGAATGAACAGGGGGATGGCCAGCAGCGAGAGATTGTTGATGCCGACGAACGCTTTTTGGACCAGCGCTTCAAGGGGAAATCCGGCAAAGTGCATCGCGACTGCCGTAGCGATGCCCGCGGACAGAAACAGCGGAAAGCCGAGAAGAGCGAGCACGATCATGATCGCAAACAGCATGAGTCCCGCATTCATGATCCGGCCTCCTTCCGTTCAGAAGCAGCATTTCCGGAGATCCTGATGATCCGCATGATCAGATCCTCGAGTGCGAATACGATGATCAGAACGCTGCCGAGCGGGAACGCGAAATAGACATACTTCATGATGAGGAAAGGCATGGTGACGGACTTTCCCGTTGCGTACTGCATCAGACTGAGCGCGTATTTCAGGAAAAGGACGAAGAAAGCGATCGTGACGGCCGAGGTGATGATGCCCATCACGTTCCGGGCTTTCTCACTGTAACGGGAAACAAGAAAATCGACCTGCAGATGCTTGTTGTGCCGAACGGCAAGCGCGGCTCCCAGCATGGTGCTGTAACAGCAGACATATGTGACGAGTTCTTCGCTCCATGTGGGGGCGTTGCTGAAGACATAGCGCATGACGGTCTGATAGGCCAGCAGCAATACCATCGCGGAAAGCGTGATGACCAGCAAAACGTTCAATGCTTTTTCCAAACCATTCATGATAGAAGAAAAACAGTTCATTGGTCTTCTCCTTGTTGACCGGGGGAGGAACTGCGCTGTGCGCGGCAGTTCCTCTCAAAATCGTTTTCAGGCGGCCCGGAATGATCTTATTGGACGGCCATGATGCGCTCAGCCCAGTCTTTGAGATAGGGATACTTGGAATCCAGGAAGCCGTCGAGAGCGGCCTGCCAGTCGGCCACGTCCACCTCGATGATCTCGCAGCCGGAATCGATCATGACCTGTTTCTTTTCCTCGGAGACCTGGAAAGCGTATTCTGTACCGTATTTGCCCGCCTCCTGCGCGGATTCGAGCAGGATCTGGCGGATGTCGTCCGGCATGCTCTCATAGAATTCCCGATCCATCATAAATGAGAGGGTCGTGAAGACGTGATTGGTCTCCGTTACGTATTTGCAGACCTCGTGGACCGAAAGGGCGACGCAGGTCGGATAGGGATTCTCCTGTCCGTCAATGATGTTCTGATTGAGAGAGGTATAGATGTCGCTCGCCGCGATCGGCATCGGAGAAGCGCCGAGCCAGGACCAGGAATCGGAATAGATCGCCACAGCGGGAACACGCATCTTGAGCCCCTTCAGATCGGCGGGCGTGCGGATGGGGTAGGTGCTTGTGAGCTGGCGGATCCCCGAGCACATGTAGCCCAGGAGGACTTTGTCTGTGTTCTCACCCAGCGTTTTGAGATACTCCTGCCCGACTTCTCCGTCGAAAACGGCGTAGTATTGATCCAGATCCCGGTACATGTAGGGAACGCCGTCAAGATTCGCCAGCTCGTCCAGCGCTGCCAGGTTGGAGATCCCGTCGAACACGATGTCGCAGACGCGGAGCTTCAGGCCCTCGATACAGTCGGGCGTCTTCCCGAGCGTGCCGCTGGGATAATACTCGATGGTGACCTGTCCTTTGGTCCTTTCCTCGACCAGCTCTTTGAACTTCAGGGCGGACAGACCGATCGAGTCGGTCTCCGATGAGGAGGTGTGGAGTTTCAGAACGTAGCTTGTCTCCGGAGCCTGCGCGGCGCTTCCTGAGCTGCTTCCGGAGCCGGAAGAGGCGCTTCCCGACGTGCTGCTTCCCGACGAGCTGCTGCCGGATGAGCTGCCTGAGCAGGCGCACATCGAAAGTGCCATTGCCGCGGCCGCGATCAGGGCGATCAGTTTCCTTGCGTTTTTCATGGGTGTTCTCTCCTTTTCACTCTTTTATGCTTTTGTAGTCGGCGCGGAGCCGACCGGAACAACGTTTGAGCCGTGCGGAGACGGGCGCGGTGGAAGCGATCGTTTCCGGCACATAAGCCGGAGACATGCGGACCGG
>CADBPC010000173.1 GCA_902796425.1 uncultured Lachnospiraceae bacterium | reverse complement strand
CCCCGGACAGCCTCTGCCAGAACCGCAATGACAATCAGCGGTACCACATGCCACATGACCGCATCTCTTATGATAAGCAGCAGAAGACGTAAAAAGGGAGTGGTTTTTTTTGCTTTTTCTGAATTCTTTAGTATAATAGTCAATAATCAGATCAGCTTCGGAAGAGGCATCTATGCAGGACGATGCAAAGGTATTGCAGCCTGCTTTTCAGCCTTCTCAAACGCAGATGATGAGCAGACAGCAAAGCGGACTGTAAAGGTTCGCTTTACTATAATGTAAACAGGGAGGATAGTCCTGCCTGTGAAAAGAAAACACTACGCACAATAACTTGCAACGGCCGATCCGACGTGTGCAGAGCTCTGGCTCTTCATCATGGCAGCCGAGCTGTGCGCAGGCGCATACCTGATCATACGGAAAAGAAGAAGGTCTGCGTAAAAAAAGAAAACAGAAATCCGGGTGAATGCTGTTACGATAAGGAGGAATCAGCAGTTGATTAAGGTATATGATCTTAAGGAAGGAAGTGTTTCGGTCAAGAAGGTAATGACCGTAGCTGAGGACATATTTATCAAGGCAAGGGACTTTTATCATGCGCATCCGGAGATGGATGAGGATCCGATTACGATTCTCGGAGAGGATGGAACTGCGCTTTATCAGCTTGGATATGTCACTAATCAGGGCGGAAGTGAATTCGTAGTACGAACAAGGATGGGCCTGAACAGTGATTTCCTGACATATACATATGAAGATACCGATCTGGATCTGACCATGCTGAAGAGAGCAGAGTGCTTTCTGTTTGATCAGATTGATGAGTATTCCTATGCCATTGCCCGGATTATTCTGAGAGAGTTTCCGGAGAGCCGGATCTATTTTACGGATACAAAGGCCGCCTGGTTTTTCAGTCAACAGGACCGGGTGAAGATCATCAGTGAAGAGGAAGGCAGGAAACAAAAGGAAGAGAATGCCGGAAGACTGATGACCATTCTGCAGGATGGAAGTCTCATCATTAACCGGGAAAATATTGAAAGCATGACCTATAACTCTCAGCAGGTTATGAACGGGCTGTACTGGCTGACGGAAAAGGTGAGCTATGGGGAAGAGAATCCGGATAAAACCTTTGTGCTCATTAAGTCTCACCTGGGCCATGAGGGGATTGCGGGAGTGCTGCGTTATGTGCTGAACAAGCTGGAGGTGATCCGCGCCACAGGCAGGGATCTTGAGCCGGTAGTAGATCTTGGGATTTTCGGAGAGATCAACCAGTTCTGCCGGGGGACCGGCGCTGATGTCTGGAGTATGTATTTCGAGCCGGTATCCCGCTATTCTGTGCGTGATGTATATAACAGCAAGAATGTTCTGCTCCCCTATGACGGAATGAAGACCAAGAATCCGTATCTGTATGAGCAGGATATTCTGTCGGATTATCCGGGTCTGATCCGTAAATATCTCCGGTTCAAAAAGGAGACGCTTGCATATTGCGAAGAGCAGCTGAAGAAAATCATTCCCGGCGATGTCAAACGATATATCGGCGTTGTCGGAAGGGGAACCGACTATAACATGCAGCTTAGCGGAGCCCTGAGCAACTATCTGATGAGGCCTCTCACCGGGGCGGACATACTGAAGAAAACAGAAGAACTGTTTGACGCGGGGGCATACGACGGGATTTTCCTGGCAACGGAGGATGAACAGGTCTTCGATTTATTTATGAAGTCGAATCTGAAGGACCGGATCTTCTATGTGGAACAGGAGAGAATCTCCTATAATCCGGAGGATACCAGCCGTCGGTTCCTTGCGGATTATTACAAAGAAGAAACGAACCGGGACGGATACAGCGAGAACCTGCGTTATATAAGCATTATTTATATTCTTTCCAGAGCTTCCGCGCTGCTTTCGACGACGCTGTGCGGCGCCGCGAAGATTGCCTGGGGACTGAGTGAAGACGGATTTGAACATGTGGATGTGCCGGGCCTTCAAACTTCGCCGCGAAGCACCCTGTGACGAAAGTCGAGAGAGGGGTGTCTGCAAAGTCGTGAGTCCGTGGTTTTAACGGAAGTTTGATATTGTATTGATTGTGCTGGAGGAAATATAAGGTGAAGATATTTATTGAAGGACTTGAAAAGAATTGCAGGCTTTTTCCGGACAGACCGGCGGTTGTAACGGATTTCCATGAAAAAGTACTGACCTATGGCGATCTGTGGGACCGGTCGGGACGTGTTTACGCCTGGCTGAAGGCGAAGGGGATCGGCAAAGAAGATTTTGTTATGATCCGTCTGCAAAGAGGCACAGAACCGGTCGCTGCCATGATCGGTATCCTTCGCGCGGGCGCGGCATTTGTTCTCACGGAAACGATCTATCCGCCGGAACGGATCGCCTACATTCAGAAGGACTGCGGCTGTGTTCAGGTCATCGATGAGAAGCTGTATGAGGAGATGATGGGGTGCGCTCCGCTGGAGGGATTTGAGGAAACCGACCCGCATGACGCGTGTTTCGCGGTATATACCTCGGGCACAACCGGCAATCCGAAGGGTGTGCTGCATGAGTATGGAAAACTGTCCTATCTGATGGAGAGTCTTCCGCAGGAGGTCATCAAATCGGATGACAGCTTTGAACGCTTCGCGGCGATCATGCCCATGAGCTTCGTTGCATTTGTGATCGCGTCAACCTGTATGCTTTATAATAAAGATACGTTGTATGTGATCTCCTTTGCGCTTTCCAAGAACTTCATGAAGTTTGGGGAGCTGCTGGAAACGGAATGCATTACCGAGACATTTATGACGCCCTCCATGCTGCGGTTCTACAAGACGCCGGCCTCCGGACTGAAGATCATCGCTACGGGAAGTGAACCCGCCAACGGGATCTATTATGGAGAGAAGCCGATGCTTTTGAATCTTTATTCCTCTTCCGAGTCGGGCTTTTTCATCACGCAGTTTATAGTCGACCGCATGTATGACAGAGCTCCGGTAGGAAAGAATGGCTTCGGCATGCCCATTTTTCTGCTCGATGAGAACGGAAAGGAAGTGAAGGAGAACGAGACAGGGGAAATCTGCTTTGAGAATCCCTTCACAAGGGGCTACATTCATCTGCCGGAGCAGACCGCGGCAGTGTTCAGGGACGGAATCTATCATACCGGTGATCTGGGCTTTAAGGATGAAAACGGGGATCTGATCATCAGTGGCAGGGCGGATGACATGATCAAGATCAATGGAAACCGCATTGAGCCGGCCGAGATCGAGGCGGCTGCCAGAGAATTGATGGGGGTTTCCAATGTTGTTGCGAAAGGATTTGACGAAGGGGACAGCGCATTTGTGACGGTTTATTTCCTGCGGAAGGAAGTCGGAGACCGTCTGGACGGTTCAGGAGCGGATGAACTGCGGGAAGCATTGGGTCGGAAACTTCCGCCCTATATGACGCCTTCCTATGTCGTAGTGCTGGATGAGATGCCGCTCAATGCCAATGGCAAGGTAAGCCGTAAGCTGCTGCCTTCTCCGCGCAGAAAGGAACTCGAACGCATGATCGAGGCGCCGGAGGGAGACAGGGAGAAGCTTCTGTGCGAAACCATGGCGAAGGTACTGGAGCTGGATGCGGTCGGACCCAATGAGGATTTCTATTATCTTGGCGGTGATTCGATGAAAACGATCCGGCTGGTGACGGAGCTTGCCGAGGCCGGACTGGATGTGGATGCGGAAAAGGTCTATGAAGGACGTACCGCCAGAGCTCTTGCATCGGTCTGTAAGGAAGGAAATATGACATCTCCGGAAAGGGATCGCGCAGAGGCAGAAGCGCGCGGGAAGACCTATCCGCTTCTGCATGGTCAGATGCAGGTGATTCATTACGGGATGTACGATCCAAATCGACAATTTGCGGATATCGGAATCTGCATGAAGCTGAAACCGGAAGTAAATACCCAAAAGCTGCTTCAGGCTGCTGATAAAGTGCTCGCGGCCCATCCCTCATTGCGGATCCGGATCAGCCGGGATGAATCCGGAGCCTGGCAGCAGCGTTATGAGGAAGAGGGTTTGATAAAGACGCTGGAGCTTTCCGCGAAAGAGGCTGAGGTTCCGGAAATAGCACGGCGGCTGCACGAAAGGTATACGGGTCTGAAAGGACAGCTGTTTGTCAGCGCGCTGATCCGCACAGAGGGTGGTTTTTACTATGCTCTTGTACTTTCGCATGTGATTGCGGACGGCGCTTCTTCGAAGATTCTGCTTTCCCAGATCCGCAAGGCCTATGAGGAGGATTCCTTTATCCCGCCCAGAGATGATTATTTCACGATTCTTGATGAGCGGCTGAAAAAGCAGACGGAAAAAGAAGCGGAGAGTACGGCTTATTATGACCGGCTGTTTGACGGGCAGAATCAGACCGGTCTGAAGCAGGATCAGGACAGCGATGACCGGAAAGGGGAGATCCTCTACCTGCCCGGCGCGCTGGATGCAAGGGAGGAATATGATACCGGTACGTTTCTTTCGGCCTGCGCCCTGGCTTTGGCGCAGTACAACAAAGCTCCGTCAGCGATTGTATGCGGCGCCTACCATGGCCGCAATGATGTCCGCCAGATGCAGTCCGCGGGATATCTGATGCAGGATACCTTTGTCCGTGTGAATGCCGATGGGGATCGGAAGTATCAGGAAATTGTCCGGGATGTAAAGGAGCAGCTTACGCAGAATATCATTCTGGATTCCTCTCTGTATCTGATGAAGCGGAATATCGATCTTTCCGGAATGGTCAAGCTGATCTTCCAGAATGATTACCGCACAGGAGGAGAGATGAGCGGACTGGCGGAAAAAGCGGAGGTGATTCCCGGAAGCGGAATCGCCAACGGAGTTCTGGCGATTCATGTCCTGCAGAAATCGGATTCCGGAAAGCTGGATCTTCTGGTGCGTTATGCCAAAGCGGTATACAAAAAAGAAAGTATTGAGTGCTTCTTAAGGCTGATGCTTGAAAAGTTGAACAGCATAGTGAACGAAGCCTGAGGAGGAACAAGGAGGAATGGGAAAAAAGAAAAATGAATCAGCCCAGCTGCGTGGGATACTGAGAGGAATGATTCCGGTTATGATTCTTTCCGCAATTGCTACCATGCTGGGTACCTTTGTTGACGGCGTGGTGGTAGGAAAGGGCCTGGGAGACGAGGCGATGTCCGCACTGTGCCTGAGCACTCCGGTTGTATATCTGGGCGCGGCCCTGGCGGGTGTTTTTTCAAGCGGCACCCAGAATATGTGCGCCGGATGCATCGGAAGAGGTAATAAACAGGAGGCAAACCGGTATTTTAATACGACGATCGGCTTTCTGCTCATTGTCGGAGTTGTCCTTCTTGTCGTGATTCAGCTTCTGGCGGGCCCTCTTGCAACTCTTCTGGGAGCGCACGGATCCAAGGCCAATCTGAGGCCTGATCTGATTGCGTATCTGCGTGCTCTTGGTCTGGCCATTCCCTTTACATGCCTGACCAATACATTGACAAGCCTGCTGTATCTGGAAGGGAAAAAGCACATTTCCCTGATTGCGATCTCGGCAGGGACTGTTGTAAATGTGATCGGGGATCTTACGGCTGTGTATGTACTGCATGCCGGCATGATTGGCGTGGGACTTGCAACGGCCATCTGCTACATCGTATCCAGCGTGATCCTTTTGAATCAGTACATTGGGAAAAGAGGGGAAAGGGCGATGGTCCGGATCGAACGCGGATGTTTTTCCGTCCGTTGTTTTCCGGATATCCTGAAAACCGGTGCTTCCATGGCGGTGACCAGAGGCTGTCATATGCTTCGCTCATGGATCATTAATACAATTCTCGGAAGTTTGTTTGTGCAGGCAGCTTTGACAGCATTTTCCGTGCAGAACTCTCTTGTCAGCCTTGTATCGTGTATCTGTGTCGGAATCGGTTCCTCTACACTGACGATCAGCTCTGTTTATGCGGGAGAGGAAAATGCGTCCGGACTCAGATCCCTGATGCGTATTATGATGGTGTACGCGATTGTGCTGTCCCTGATTGTGGCCGTCCCTGCCTTTTTGCTCCGTGTTCCGCTTGTCCGTATTTTTACGCGCAGCGATGAGGTCATCCCCATGGCGGCCGCAGCACTTACCGGCTATCTGATCAGCCTGCCTCTTTACAGCATGAATATGGCATTCATGATGTATTTTCAGGGAATACGCCGTTTGAAGATGGCAAATCTCGTCTGCATTTTCGACAATCTTCTGTTTGTATGCCTGGCGGCGCTTATTCTGGGGAACACCATCGGACTGAACGGCGTGTGGGCGGCATTCCCGATCGGTGAGGTGCTGTCCCTGATTGCGGTCTACGTGCTGGCCTGCATTTATCAGAAGCGCCCTGTGCGCCACTTTGATGAATTGCTGCAGCTGGACGGAAATAAGCCGGTCTGCGAAAGGGTCTATGTATGCCGGGATGAGAAGCAGATTCTGGAGGCCAGCGAGCAGGCGGCCCGGACTGCTGCGGAATACGGTGCGGATACCAGATGCTCCGGGGTGATCTCCCTGTGCATCGAGGAATATGGAAAGAATATCCTGAAATGGGCCGGAAGAAAGAAAGCAAAAGGACAGATGTCGCTGACAGCCAGGATCGTTCTGAACCGGCAAGGCGAATGGAAGATCTACATGAAGGACAATACAGCCTCCTTTGATCCGGTCGAATGGCTCCGCGAAAACCGGGAGACCCAAAATGACAAAGAAACGCATCTGGGAATCCGGCTGATGGCGGGAATCGCGGATGATATGCGGTATGTCCAGGCGCTTGGGCTGAATACGCTGATTATTACCGTGAAGAATCAGCCGAAAGGGTGACTTTTTTAGACGAAAGAGGTAACAATATGGAAGCAGAAAACAGCGCAAGACTTGAACTCCGGTTTCCGGTTAAGCTGGATTCGGGAAATGCACCTGCATTTGAGGAAAAGTGCAGGGAACAGCTGGAAGGTGTCTCAACGGGCACTGAGGTGATTATGGACATGCAGGATCTGACATACATCTCTTCTGCCGGATTGAGGGTGATCCTGCGTCTCAGCAAAAAGTATTCTGCATACACCGTGGTAAATGTCTGCAATGAAGTATATGCGGTTCTGGAAATGTCGGGATTTACTTCGCTTCTGACGGTCCGGCGAAAGCCGATGATCATTGCTCCTGTGGAGGGCGAGCCGATTGCGCGCGGCTCCAACGGGGCCATCTATGCCATTGAGGCGGATACCATCGTCAAGATGTTTACGGATAAGACCTCTCTTCAGGAGATCGAGGAGGAGTGGGCGAATGCCAGAACGGCTGTTTCTCTGGGAATTCCATCTGTCATCTGCTTTGCGGTGGTCAACGACGGGAACCGGAACGGTATCATGTTTGAAAAGCTGCAGACACAGACACTGGATCGGCTGATCTATTCGGATTATGATCATTTCGACCGGTATGCGGATATGTTTACGGAGCTCTTTTATACAATTCATCAGACAAGGGATCTGAAGAAGGAGCTGAAACCGGTCATTGGGCAGGAGCTGTCTCTGGTGGAGAGAGCTGATTATCTTACCGAATCCGAGAAGGAACAGCTGAAAACCTTTTTCCGGAATCTCCCGGAGGCAGATACTGTTGTTCATGGAGATTATCATCCCAGAAATATCGGCATGGCTGATGGGGAGCTGATCGCGATGGACATGGCTGAGATCGGTTATGGGCATCCGGTTT
>CADBPC010000172.1 GCA_902796425.1 uncultured Lachnospiraceae bacterium | reverse complement strand
TTCAATATTGTTCTTCACTTGCTGATTGAAGGCTTTGGTTGTGTAGCCATATATTTCGGCCAGATCTGCTGCCAGCATCACACGCTGCCCCCTGACCATGTATATCTTCGAAAAGGGGATAGACCCCTTTACGCCAAGGCCAAAACTGTCACGAGAAGACTGCATATCATTTTATTTATAAGTCGCAGCATTGATAGGTTCTCCTTTAGTAAAATGTCTTTTCCCGCTCCACTGTTTTCCTGGCGGCGCCAAAGCCTTCAATCATTTCCGTAAACAGTTCCTCAATCCGCTCTCCGATTCCGGCTTCGTAAAGATCAAAAAAAAAGATGTTCGGATTGGAAAGGACCTCTTTCAACTGTCCGTGATAGCTCTCCGGCTTCCCGATCTCCACGTCCCGAAGAAGGTCATGGATCATCGGGATCAGGGGATCCGGGGCGAGTTCGTAAGTATTTCCATGATCATCGATCCCGAGCGCGTAGCGCATGCATCCCGCGATTCCAAGCGGAATTCCACGGAGAGCTTTCGCATTTCCATCCCGCTTCACATAGCTTTTGATGGTCTCCCCGAAGCGCACGCCGAATCCCTGCGTGACATCGGTGCAGAGCCGAAGATTCGTGTCCCCGAGATACCGGTTGGGGAACCGGTCTTCAAAGAGCTCTTTTGTAAATGCCTCCGGAGACAGGATTTCAGGATCCTCAATCACCGGCATTCCTTCGTTGTAAGCCACTGTTCTGCCAAGCTTAAGGAGTGCAGGATCGTCGAGCAGATCCGCAAAAAGATCGATTCCGTACACCACACCGATCGGGCCGAGCACCGAGTGGACCGGATTGAGGCATGCCGTCACCTTCATTCTCTCCGCTAGGTTGACCCGTCTGCGGTCAGTCATATAGACGCCGTTGCCGCGCTCAAGAGCCGGCCTTCCGTTCGGGAAGCTGTCCTCGATTACCAGGTACTGCGGCTTCTCGGCATTTACAAACGGCGCAATATATGTGCGCTTTCCGGTGATCACGGGCTGCATATGTTCCACACCGAGAGCTTCCAGATCCGCTGCAATCTCCGGCGACGGGCGCGGCGTGATTTTATCAATCATTGTCCACGGAAATGCCACCCTGCTCTCATCCTTCACATACTCGCAAAATGCCTCCGGAACAAAACCTCTGTCTTTCCACTCGCTCGCGACCGTAATCACAGAGTTTCTGAGAAGCTCTCCGTTGTGGGAGCAGTTGTCCATGGAGACGAGCGCGAGGGGGCTGGCCCCGTTTTTGAAACGTTCATACAGCATCGCGGTCACGATGGAGATGAGATTCCTGGCGTGGTCCGGACCGTTGTCAAGATCGGCTTTGACATACGGCAGATATGTGCCGTCCGGACTGTTAAGCGCATAGCCCTTCTCAGTTACCGTAAATGAGACGATCTGCAGGTCGAGACTTGTAAAGATCTCCTTCATGCGGATCCAGTCCTCAGGAACATCGGTCCGGGCTTTTACGGCTTCGGCCCCGAATCCGAGGACTTTCATTTCCCGCTTCCCGTCGCTGCGAAGAATCACACTGAGCGCCAGGTTGTCGTACGGTTTGTAGATCTCATCCACTACATCGAAGTCAAAGGTTTCGATGCAGGTGAGGCCCCGGTCCAGTGCGCCATTTTCAAGAAGATCATCCGCG
Source organism: uncultured Lachnospiraceae bacterium (assembly GCA_902796425.1). Lineage (GTDB taxonomy): Bacteria > Bacillota > Clostridia > Lachnospirales > Lachnospiraceae > CAG-791. Next base: position 9,604 of record CADBPC010000172.1, on the reverse strand, counting down.
ATGCCGCCGATGAAGACACGGAAGATGTTACCGATGCCGAAGTGCACCCAGCGCGGGGCGGCCTTGGCTTTTTCTGCGGCTTTTTCTACGTCATAAGAGGGCAAGTCGATGCCTGCCGCGGTCCAGGGGGTACGGTTTTGGATGCCTGCGAGGGTCAGTTTCATAGGGGCCTCCTTCTTTAATCATCGATTTCCTTCATATCAATATACCACACCGTAAACAATAAGACAGTGGGGACTGTCCCCACTGTCTTATCCAGCTCTGCCTCACGGCATATCAATCAGCACCTTCATAGTAGACTCGCGGTTCGCGTCGATATATTCATACGCGGCAGCGTAATCAGCGAATGCGAAATGCTTGCTCATCAGCGGTTCCAGCTTGATCTTCCCTTCGTTCACAAGGCGCAGCGCGTCGACATAGTCCTCGTGACGGTACATCATAGATGTGTTGAGGTCGAGCTCGGAATCATTGAGCTTGGCGAGGTCCACGGAAGCGCGCTTTCCGAACACGGCAACGAGGATGATCGTGCTGCCCTTCCGCGCGTTCTGGATCGCCTGATCCATCGTGATGTCCGATCCGGCGCAGTCATACATGACATCCGCCTTGTCCGGGCCGAAAGTATCCATGAGGGCCTCCGCGAAATCGTGGTCTTTCGTATTGACGGCCACATCCGCACCGAGACTTGCGGCCAGAGCGAGGCGCGTGTCGGAAATATCCGTCGCCATGACCTTTGCCGCACCGAATGCCTTCAGGGACTGAATCAGCAAAATGCCGATCGGTCCGCAGCCGAGCACGACGCAGTTCGCGCCCTTTACGTCCGGGAAGCGCTTCGCGGCATGGACGGTCACAGCCAGCGGCTCGATCATTGCGCCTTCCGCAAAGCTCATGCCATCCGGCAGCAGATCCACCTTCGAAGCGTCCACGGCAAAATATTCGCTCGCGGTTCCCGTCGTCTGGAAGCCCATTACCTTCAGCTTCTCACAGAGGTTGTATTTCCCGTGAAGGCAGGGATAGCAGCGGCCGCAGAACACCTGCGGCTCGATCGTCACCTTCTGTCCGACCTCGAATTCCTTCACGTATTCGCCCAGTTTCACGATCTCGCCAGACACCTCGTGCCCCTGCGTGACCGGATAGGAAGTATACGGATGCGTCCCGTGCCACACGTGAATATCGCTCCCGCAGACCCCGATATTCTTAATCCTTACCAGCACCTGATCAGGCCCCGGCTCCGGCACAGGAATCGCCCGGAAGGTGATGTGCTTCGGTTCGGTCATGACTTCCTGCAGCATTGTCTCTTTCATTTTCTTTCACCTCACAAAGCTTTTTTACTGTTTATTAGTGGCTTCGCCTTCAGCATCCGTCTTCATCATCGCATACTGCTTGGCGGAAATGTTTGTATACTCTCTGAATACTTTCGAAAAGTATTTCTGATCCGGATACCCGACCGCGCATGCGACCTCATAGATCTTCATGTCCGTCGTCCTTAAGAGCTCCTTCGCCCTCTCGATCCGCACCTGCCGCAGATATTCGGAAAATGTCTTCCCCATCTCCTTCGTAAACAGATTGCTCAGATACTGCGGCGTCATATGGTATTTTTCAGCAAATGATTCCAGCCCGAGCTTTTTCGCATAACTGCTCCGGATCTCTTCCACCATCCGGGCAATCACCGGAGAATACGTCAGCTCTTCCGACGCCTGTTCCTCAGGCGGCTTCTCGCCGAGAACCATTTTCTGAAGAAGATCACGGACCTGGGAAATCGTCACCGGCTTCAGAAGATATTCCGAAACACCCAGACGGATCGCATTTTGCGCATAGGCAAATTCCGCATAGCCGCTCAGGATCACGAACTCGCAGCGGAAATTCATTTCCTTCGCCTTGCGGATCATTTCAAGTCCATCCAAACGGGGCATCTGAATATCCGTGATAACGATATCCGGCTCCATGTCCTGAATGAGCCGCAGTCCTTCGACCCCGTCCCCGGCCTCACCGATGACCCGGGCGCCAAGGTTCAGCCGGTCGATCAGCCTCACAAGACCCGTTCGGATGCGCATCTCATCTTCCACAATAATAATCTTCTTCATGTTTCTATTTTCAGAATAAAAAATAAATCACTGATCACACATAAACATCATGCTGGGCGGGCACGCGGATCGTCACCTTCGTTCCCACACCTTCCTTGCTGTCCACTTCAAAATCCGCCTCATTCTGATAATAAATCCTGAGGCGCATGGCAACATTGCTGATGCCGATGCTCCGGCTGTTCAGGCCCTTGCGCCCGCTGGTTTCCTGACGGATCATCGCAAGGACATCTTCCTTCATGCCGCAGCCGTTATCCTCGATGGAGATCTCCAGCCTCTCGTCCGGCAGAACCCGCCCGCTCACGCGGATCAGGCCTCCGGAAGTCGTATTTTCAAAAGCATGTAAAATGCTGTTTTCAATGATCGGCTGCAGCAGCATTTTATAAATGGGAAAGTCCATCGCCTCGTCAGTAACGTCATATACACAGGTAAATGAATTGTTGAAACGGTCCTGCTGCAGGGCGACGTATTTGCGGATCCATTCGATCTCGGCACGCAGAAGCACCAGAATATCAATATTGGAAATGCTGTAGCGAAGCAGGCTCCCAAGCATCCCCAACATGTTGCTGATCTCCTCCTCCCCGTTGTCAATCGCCCTCCAGTTGATGGAATCCAGCGTATTGTACAGGAAATGAGGATTGATCTGCGCTTCGAGCGCCTTGATTTCGGCGTGGCGGCGGTCATTTTCAGCGATGCGGATTTCCTCGTTCCGGTCTTTCAGCGTCTGGACCAGCTCATTGACGCGCCCGGTCATGGCATTAAACCGGTTGACAATCAGCATCAGCTCATCATCCCGGTCCATCTCGATATCCAGCGTGCCGGATTCTTCCGCGTCATAGCGTTCGATTCCCGATGCGATCTTCGAGATTTCTCCGAGATATCCTCTGAGGAAGCGGAATACGGCAAAAAAGAAGGTGGCGGAAATGGCAAGCATCAGAAGCGCAACAAGCAGAATAAAGCGCCTTGTCGGGCGGCTCAGTTCCCCGTTGTCGATCAGGCTTATGATCTTCCAGTCCGTATCGCCGATGATATATTCCGCTGTCGAAATGCGCTTTCCGGCGTAAGCCGTTTTCAGATACTCCGCAAGGGAGCCTCCGATGAACGCATTCTCCGTCCCGGCCAGGATTCTGTCGTCTGCGTCCGTAACCACCGAACTGAGTCCGACATCAACCGGCGGCAGATTGTCGAAGAGGAAGATCCGGCTTGAAAGCGCGAATATGAGCGCGCCGGTTCTTTCCTTCGTCACCAGGTCTCTTACCGGCATTGCCATGAAAATGACATAGTCGGGATTCTCCTGATCATAGCGGTTCAGATTCTTCACCGCCATAAATGTAAGCTTCGAAAGATCCGTCACGCCGCTGCGGATCTCCTCCTGCACGGCCGGGTCCGACCAGATCATAGCGCCGGCCCCGTTGTACCAGCGGGAGACATTGACCACTCGTCCTTTGTCCGGCACAAATGCGGCTCCCCGGATATCGCTGTAAGTATAGGTATAGTTCCGGATCATGTTACCGGCTGTCCTGTAAGCCTCGGCATAAGCCTCGTCCTCTTCAGAATTCAGGATTTTGGTACAGCGGATGAAATCAAGATCCGCAATCAGGCGGTAGAAGACATCTTCGTAAAGCTCCATTCGCTCGAGAATGATCGTCTCTGTCTGCCGCATATAGCGGTCGACCATCCTGAGGTTCTGCTCGGACCGCCCATTGGTAAAAATAAGTGTCGCAGCAGCCGTCACAAGAACCGTCGGCACAATCGCAAGAATCACATACACAAGCAGTGCCTTCTTAAAGAAGCCGGACGGGCCTTTAAGCCCGTTCGGCAGGATACGCCTGATCATATAAGTCCTCTCTGTCTACTCAAAATACTCTCCCGTTCCGTGTAAATACCGGAATTCTCTCAAGCGGTGCAGAAGCACAGATCTCCGTCCCGCCCTCATAGCTTTCACCGGTCCACAGATTGGTCCATGTGCTGCCGGCGGGCAGGTATACCTTGCGTTCACGCATGTCCTCGTAGAGCACGGGTGCCACGAGGACGTCCGGTCCGAACTGGAACTCGTCCTCCACTTCCCAGGCACGCGGATCTTCCGGAGAGTCATAGAAAAGCGGGCGCATCACCGGCGTGCCCTTTTCGTGCGCCGCCGTCATCAGCTCCGTAATATACGGACGCATCCGCTCTCTCAGAAGGAGATGCTCGCGGAGGATCTCATAATTGCTCTCTCCGAAGGACCATACTTCATTGTCCGCTCCGGAGACGCACGCCGCTCCGCCTTCCTTCCCCATCGGTGCCTTATGCGGCTCGCGATCGCCATGGAGACGCATAACCGGGCAGAAGGTGCCATACTCAAACCAACGTACCAGCAGCTCCTGAAATGCCGGGTCGTCCGGATTTCCGCCGTGGAAGCCGCCGATATCCGTCGTCCACCACGGAATGCCGGCAATTCCCATATTGAGGCCCGCTGCCATCTGGTTCCGAAGGCTCGCAAAGCTTGAATGAATATCTCCCGACCATACGAGCGCCCCGTATTTCTGGGATCCTGCCCAGGCGCAGCGCAGCAGATTCACCACCTGCTCCTGTCCCGCCTCGCGCATGCCGTCGAAGAAGGTCTTCGCGTAAAGCGCCGGATAGATATTGCCGATCTGCGCGTTCGGTCCAAGATGATACCGGTAATTATCAAAATCATATACAGTATACTCCGGCTCAGCCTCGTCAAGCCAGAAGATTCGAACGCCCTTGTCATAGTAATTCTGCTTCGCCTTGCTCCACACATACTTCCGCGCGTCCGGATTTGTCGCGTCAAAATGAACCGTATTGCCCTGGAAATCCATCACGATCCGGAATCCCTTCTCGGTGCGGATCAGATAGCCTTCCTCAAGCATTTCCTTAAAATTCTCACTCCGGTAGTCCACCGTCGGCCAGATCGAGACCATAAGCTCGATGCCCATCTCTTTAAGCTCCGCGATCATGGCATCGGGATCCGGCCAGTATTCCGGATCAAATTTCCAGTCGCCCTGGTACGGCCAATGGAAATAGTCGATCACAATGACCGAAATCGGCAGATTTCTGCGCTTGTATTCCTTTGCCACATTCAGCAGCTCCTCCTGCGTCTGATAACGCAGCTTGCACTGCCAGAAGCCCATGCCGTAATCCGGCATCATCGGCACCGTACCGGTTACAGAAGCATAGGCCTCTTCCATTTCCGCCGGGGTATCACCGGCCGTGATCCAGTAGTCCATCTGCTTCGTCGAAACGACTTCCCAGGTGGTAATATTTTTCCCGAAAACGGCGCGCCCGACAGCCGGGTTGTTCCACAGAAGCCCGTATCCCTCTGAGGATAAGACGAACGGTACGCTCGCCTGGGAATTCCTCTGCGCAAGCTCCAGATCGGTTCCCTTCAGGTTCAGATAGGGCTGCTGATACTGGCCCATGCCGTAAAGCTTCTCATCCGGAGAAGAGGTGAAACGAACCGACAGATGGTAGTCGCCGCCGATGATCGGCTTGAATTCCCGCGCGTCGATATCCAGAGCGCTGCAGTAATCTGCCGTTACATCCTTCCGGTTCCGCAGGTATTCATCCAGCAGAAGTTTTCCGTCTGTTCTGTAAAACGAAAGCTTCCCTGCCTTCGTCATGCGGGCCGTAATCTTTCCGTTTGTGTAAGATGCGCTGTTTTCCTCAATTGAGATCTGCGGCGTGCAGTCCGTCACCGGCATCGTAAGTGCCCAGTTGTCTTCCGTAAATGCGGCCTGCTTTGTCGCGCGGACGCGGAGGGCATTTGTGCCCCAGCCTTCAATCCGCACTTCTTCCGCGTCATAGCGGTAGAGAAGCGCATTTCCTTCCTGTCTGAAATAAGCCATTTTAAATCCTCCTCAAATTGATCTGCTCAGCCCTTTACGGAGCCGCTTGTCATACCTTCGACAATATGCCGCTGCATCGTGACGAAGATCACTACGCTCGGTATGATCAGGAGCACGCCGTAGGCCATGATGCTGTTCCATTTCGTACCATACTGGTTCATGAATGTATAAATCGCGGATGTCATCGGGCGCATGCTGTCCTTCGTATTGAAGGTCATGGAATAAGCCAGGTCATTCCAGGCAAATACGAAGCTGAAGCAGGCCGCCGTAATCACAGTCGGCTTGGCGATCGGGATCACGATCTCGAAAAATGCGCGCAGCCGGCTGCACCCGTCGATCTCCGCCGCTTCCATCAGCTCATCGGGGAGTGACAGGAAGCCCGGGCGCAGCATCAGTACCGTAAACGGAATCGAGATGGTCGCTGTCGACAGGATCGGAGCCAGGTAGGTGTTCAGGAGCTTCATTTTCGAAAATGTAAGGAAAAGCGGAGTCAGTACCAGAGATGCCGGCAGCATCTGGGTAATAAGGAAAATCAAAATGAATATCTTCGTCCCTTTTACCTTGAATTTGGCAAGTCCGTATGCCGCGGGAACGGAAAGCACCAGGGCGATGGCCATGGAGCCAAGCGCGATGATGATCGAGTTCTTCAGCGTGACCTTCAGGTTCGGCAGCTGGTCAATATAAGCCTGCAGCGTGAAGGTATGCGGCCAGAGCGTCGGCTTCCGGAGAAAGATTTCGCTGTCCAGCTTGAAGGAGTTGATGACGATCCAGTAGAGCGGGAAGAGGAATACGCAGGCAATGATCACGGCCGCGATATTGCAGATGATATTCTTCTTGCGGTTTGACATGCGCTTTTTCGTCTTCATATTACACCTCCTCATCCGCGGAAATCGTCCGCAGGTAGATCAGAGCGACAATCAGCAGGCAGACGAACAGAACATTGGCACAGGCCGCGCCCTCTCCGAACTTGAACAGCTGGAATGACAGTTTATAGGAATAGGTCGAAAGCACCTCGGTCGCGTCGACCGGGCCGCCGCCCGTCATGACATAGACGAGATCGAAGACCTTGAAAGTCAGAACGAATCCAAGCACAAGGGCTGAAAGAATCGTGGGCTTCAGGAGCGGAACCGTAATATTTTTAAACTGCTGGAACTTGGAAGCGCCGTCAATCGAAGCCGCTTCATAGATGTCCTCCGGAATATTGTTGATTCCGGTCGTAAGGAGAAGCATATTGAACGGAATTCCGACCCAGGAATTGGCCATGATGAGGCCGAACATGGCGGTATTTCCCTTCAGGAGCCAGCCGATCGGCTCTTTGATGATATGGAGATTCATCAGGATTGTGTTGATGATACCGCTGTCCTGAGCCAGCATGAACTTAAATACCAGCGCGGTAACCGTAACCGGCAGCATCCAGCTGATGACGATAAAGCCGCGGATCGGTTTTGAAAAACTGAATTTTTTTGCAAAGAACAGGGCAAATGCAAAACCGAGCGCAAACTGGATCACAAGACAGCCGATCGTATAGATAAAGGTATGTGCCATCGCTCCCCAGAAGGTTTTGTCGGCAAATATGGCGCGGAAATTCGCCAGTCCGACAAATGCCCTGTTGGAATCTTTAAGTGTCAGTGCCGTCGCATCCTGAAAGCTGATGATCCAGTTATAGACAATCGGATAACCGATCAGCGCAATCATATAGATGACGGCAGGCAGGATAAAACAGTACCCGAGAATTTGCTTGTTTCTGTTTCTTTTCATCTTTTCCGGCCTCCCAAAGGAATTTTCAGACAAAAGGAAAGCGGACCCCGCCGCACCATATGATGCACGAGATCCGCCATGTCATCAGGTGTCAGCCAAGCGCGGCAATCGCAGCTGCGGCATCGTTCATTGCGGTATCAACGTCCTTCTGTCCAGTGAAGACTTCCTGCTGAGCAGTGTAGACTGCCTGGGAGAGTTCCGGCCACTTCGGTGACGGGCCGCGGGACTGGGCGTTCGGCATGATTTCTGCGAAGATCTGCCAGTTCGGATCATCTGCGTAAAGCGCTTCCGCATCCACATCATCACGCGGAGACAGTCTGCCGATGGACTTGCAGATATCAGCTGATTTTTCCTTACCTGTGATCCAAGAGATGAACTTCCATGCAGCTTCTACATTGGCGCCTGTGCAGATGCCGATGTTCTCGCCGCCGAGGATGGAAGCGTAATCGCCGTCGTCAGCCTTCGGAACCTGTGCTACGGCATACTTGAGATCCGGAGCATCCGCTGCCAGTCCGGAGAACTGCCACGGTCCGTTGATCATCATCGCTGCCTGGCCGGAAGCGAACTGCTTCTCGCAGTCAGCCTGTGTCCAGCTTACGCATTCCTTGTTGACAAAGCCCTTGTCGATCAGGCCCTTGAGATAGGTCATGGAAGCCTTGGAGGCGTCAGAGCCGAGATCCTCGACGGAACCGCCGGCAGAGAGCAGCCACGGCATATACTGGAATGTGCCTTCTTCATTGCCGATCGCGGAAATGGCAAGGCCATAGCAATCTGCTGTTGTCAGCTTTTCGCAGGCTGCTTCCAGCTCGGACCATGTTGTCGGAACTTCTACGCCGGCTGCTTCCAGCATATCGACATTGTAGAAGAGGCCGAGGCAGTTGTTGCCCCACGGAACACCGTAAAGCTTGCCTTCATAGTAGCAGGAGCCGATGGAGCCTTCCAGGAAGTGCTGATCATCCGAACCTGTATAAAGATCCGTGATATCCTCGAATACGCCCATGGATGCATAAGAGTTGTGATCCGGGTTGTCAACCATACCTACATCCGGAAGCTCGCCGGAGACGACGCCGATCGTATACTGCTTCATCAGCTCTTCACGGGGAAGATACTGAGCTTCGACGAAAACTTCATCCTGAGAGCTGTTGAATTCCTCGACGGCCTGATTGACGAACTGTCCTTCCTTGTCTTCGGACATATAGTGCCAGAAGGTAATGGTGGTCTTCTCGGCAGCTTCACCCGCGTAAGCCGGAACGGCGAGGGATGCAAGCATAGAGACCAGTACTGCTGCGGTTAATGCTTTCTTCATGAACTGAGTCCTCCTTTTTTATAGAGTTGTCTGTTAATTCAAGTATAGGGGCCCCGTTCCGAAAAAAAACTTCCAAGATCATAAAAAAAGTGTAATATTTTAATTTCCGATTCTCCAAATACTTTTCTGAAGTTTTACGGTATATCCTCTGCCGGTACATCGAACAGGGGACCGGTGATTGAAACGATATCATCGATCGGGATGCTCTGACCATCAATCGTGATCATCCCGGAGATGTCATCCACCTTCTTGCAGATGCCGCTCATGGTTTCATAGGTTCCACCGGTGCCATAGGCAAAGCTGTTTTCATCCGTGCAGGGCGAGAAATACTGCACGGTGATCTGCGGCCGGTTTCGTCTCGCTGCCTTGCTGTTATAAGTCAGCTGCCGGAGAGCGGCCAGCTTCCTGTCCAGTTCCTCGTGTTCCCCTTCGCTTAAAATACGCCGGTCACAATACGGAGTTTCCTTACTCGTAATCCATGCATCAAAGCCGGACAGCGCATCAAAGGCCGAGAAGATCTTGGCACGGTGCATTCTGTCCATCGGCGGATGTTTCCGCCAGAAATCATCGTATTTCTTATGCCGCGGCCTGCCGTGCAGAAAGAGGGCGCG
>CADBPC010000171.1 GCA_902796425.1 uncultured Lachnospiraceae bacterium | reverse complement strand
GGCGGTCCATCCCGGGACGCTCCGCCAGATAGAAGGTCATCGTTTTTTCACCGAGATCGTAATCGAAGATATTCCAGACGTATCCGGGCTCGATCCCGTCGGCGACAAGCCAGTTGCCGTTGATAAATTTCATAGTTTCCCTCCGCTGCGCTGCGCCGGTGTGAAATCGCGCGGCGAAAATGCGCTCTTAAAGCCACTGTAGCATCAGAAAAATCGAATGTAAATAAGAAAGTCCCATGGTATACTATTGCACTTGAGTGGGGTTAAAGAAAGGCAGAAAAATATGATCGTCGTACCTCTTATCCAGAAAATTGCGGAGCTGTTCCTGATCCTGTTCTGCACGGCGGCGCTGGTGCGGGCCGGAATTGTAAAGACGGAGGACAGCAAGGTCCTGTCCAGATTATCCTTATACTTTGTTACGCCCTGCGTTATTTTCAACGCCTTCCAGAAGGAGCTGACGCCGGACGTTCTGCAGGGAATGGGGGCGGCGCTCCTTTTGTCGATCCTTTTTCATACAGTATTTATCCTGATCGCGGCGCTGTTCGGGAAACTCTTTAAGGCGACCGAGGTGGAACGGGCGTGCGTTATCTTCACCAACTGCGGGAATCTGATCATCCCGATCGTCTCGTACGTGTTCGGCCAAGAGTGGGTGATCTATGTCAGCTGCGCGATGGTCGTTTTCAATATCCTGTGCTGGACCTACGGAATCCGGATCTTTGACAATAAGAGCCCGCTGTCGGCAAAGCGGGTTTTGCTGAACCCGAATATCATCGCGCTGATCCTCGGCGCGGCGACACTGATTCTGAAAATCCGGCTCTCCGGGCCGCTCGAGGAGTTCTTTAACGACATGTCGGGGATGATCGGTCCCCTCTCCATGATGATTACCGGCATGGTGATCGGCAGCATGAGCTTTAAGGAGCTGTTTGCGAACCGCAGGATTTTCCTTGTGATCCTGTTCCGCTTCGTATTCTGCTGCGCGGCGGCCGTCGCGATTATTAAGCTTACGGGAATCGAGGGCCGCATCGCCGACGGGCATACGATCGCCATGATCAGCCTTCTGTCCGGTGCCGCTCCCTCGGCCTCGAACATCAACCAGTTCGCGATTATTTACAATCACGATGCAAAATACGCCAGCGCGATCAATGTCGTGACAACGCTCCTGTGCATCATCTTCATTCCCTTCTGGGTGTTTGTTTTCGAGCACGTCTGAGGACGCCTGAGGACGTCGGAGCGTATCCGGGCATATCCGGGAATTCCTGAAATTCCTGAAGGGCAGAAACAGGACTGCAGCCTATACGGGAACGGAATTCACTCTGCGGTAGCTCTCCGGGGTCATGCCCACAACCTGCCGGAATCTTTTTCCGAAATAGGCGGGGCTCTCAAATCCGCACATCCTGCCGATTTCCCCCACGGTTTTGTCGGGATATTGTTCCAGAAACAGTCTGGCGCGCCCGATGCGCAGGAGTGTGAGGTGAGAAAGGATCGTGCGGCCGGTTTCCCTTTTAAAAACAACGCAGAGATGCTCTTTGCAAAGCCCTGAAAGATCTGCCAGCAGATCCAGACTGACAGGCTCCGAATAATGCAGTTCAAGATAGGACAGCACAGCCCGGACAGCTTCGCTCCTTACAGGAAGCCCCGGCCGTGCTGTCTCTTTTTTCATGTCATCCAACTGTCCGAATTTCAGGTCCAGATCCATAAGAAGGCAGTAACACAGCTTTGAATAATCCTTCTGGGAAGCATTCTGTCCGGGCAGGTCCGACAGCCGGGACAGATTTTCATTATAAAGGGAAGGATTATTCAGCATATACAGGCCGGCGCGATCCATTCCCAGACAGGAAAGGATCGTTTTGCAGCAGGGGCCTGTAAAGCCGATCAGATCAATGCAGCAGCCTTCTTTGGAGGAAGGCCTGCAGGAAAATGACGTTTCCGGGCAGGTCAGTATCGCCTGGCCGGGCTGCATAAAGATCCTCTCGCCGTCTATGACAAATTCCCCTCTTCCCTGAACGCAGAAATACCACAGATAGAGCCCGGAGCCCTGAGGATGCTCCGAGATATCCATCTCATGGCAGTGTCCGAGATACACCACCTGCAGGGGAACGGATCTGTCTTCAAGTGAAGAATAACGCACGGAAATAATCATTTCTGCTCCATTCTAAATATCGTTATATAAATATTATGATGTTAGGATTGCTGCCGCGTCAACCGGTTAATATCATAAAGACAGAAGCAATAACCCGAACAGGCGGGGGATGTATAACAGGAGGAATTGGAGGATTACTATGAGATACGATTTTCCGAAGGATTTTCTGTGGGGCGTCGCGACTGCTGCGGCGCAGGTTGAAGGAGCGGCCTTTGAGGACGGAAAGGGCGCCACGATATGGGATGCTTTCTGCCGCCTTCCCGGCAGTATCAGGGACGGCAATACAATGGATGTGACGTGCGATCAGTATCATCTCTACGAGCAGGATATCCGCCGGATGAAGGAGATGGGAATCAAAAGTTACCGCTTTTCTTTTTCGTGGGCAAGAATCCTGCCGGAGGGAACGGGAAAGGTCAACGAGGAGGGGATTGCCTATTATCACAGGCTGATCCGGTGCCTGAAGGAGAACGGGATAGTCCCGAATGCCACGATGTATCACTGGGACCTGCCCTATGCGCTGCAGCTCAAGGGCGGATGGGGAAACCGTGAGATCGTAAAGTGGTTTACCGAGTATGCGAAGGTCCTTCTGGACAGCTTCGGGGATGAGGTTGATATCTGGGTCACCTTCAATGAACCGATTGCGACCTGGGTCGGCTATGGAATGGGACTTTTCGCGCCGGGACTTAAGGATGAAAAATACGGAAGACAGGCGCTTCACAATCTTCTTGTATGCCACGGGGAGACGGTCCGGCTGTTCCGGAAAATCATGCCGGAGCGGGCGAAGATCGGCATAGTTGTGGACGTCTGGCGTCATTATGCCGAAAGAAAGGATAACGCGGAGGACCTTGCAATGGAGCTTGCGGGCAATGAGATCGCGGGATACGGATGGTTTCTGCACCCTCTTTTTATCGGAGGATATTCCGGGGAGCTCACGGCGTACCTTAAGGAGAAAGACCAGTACCCGCAGATTCAGGAAGATGATTTTGACATCATAAAGGAACCCGTGGATTTCTACGGACTGAATTTCTACAACGGAATCATAGACAACGCCGATAAGGAAAAGGAGCTCGAAAAGAAACGCGCGGCCGGCGGCAATTATCAGTTCAAGCCCGAGCAGCATCCCGAGGCGGTCTATGACGTTCTCCACATGCTGAAGGAAAAATACCATATCACGGTTCCGATTTACATTACGGAAAACGGCTATATCCAGATCGATGACGGCGGCCAGCCCATGGAGGATTTCCTGGAAGATGAGGAGAGAATCGATTATATCCGGACAGTACTGCAGTGGGTTCACAAAGCGATGCAGGACGGGATTGACGTGCGCGGCTACTATGTGTGGTCTTTCCTTGATAATTTTGAGTGGAACGCAGGCTTTACGATGAGATATGGACTTCATTATACGGATTACCAAACGCTCGAGAGGGTTCCGAAAAAGAGCGCCTCCTGGTACAGCGGGGTCATTGCCTCCGGCGGATTTGACGCGCCGGAGCCGGAGTCTGCGCACAGCGCGATTCTCGGAAGTTAAAGGGCATCGGCCTTTGTGCAGCGCAGTTCTTGCACAGCAATATTTATGCTACAATAACAATATTAGGATACAGAGGGTATTATTCGAAAAAAAATATAACAGGAGGTTACAATGGAGAGACAGTTTCCGAATCTGACAAGGCCGATCACTATAGCAAGGACAACATTCCGGAACCGCATATTTTCCGCGCCGATGGGGGGCACGGACATAGCGAACGACGGCTGCATCGGGCCGAAGTCGACCGCGTTTTATGAGCTTCGCGCAAAGGGCGGAGCCGCGGCGGTCACGGTATCCGAGCTGATGGTGCATCCCGCGACGGACGGCTCACACGCCTATCACCTCGATGAGAGCATCCTCAATTCCCTTGCCTGCGCGACCTACACCGCCGACGCGATCAAAAGGCACGGCGCGGTCCCTTCGCTCGAGCTCTCGCACTCCGGAATGTTCGCCGGCACCTATATGACGGACAAATCCAGGCAGAAATCAATGAACCAGTGGGGACCCTCTGATACGGTCCGCGCGGACGGCGTACAGGTAAAGGCTCTTACGAAGGAGATGATCGCCGAGATCGTCGCCGCCTACGGCCATGTCGCGGGACTCGCTAAGCGCGCGGGCTTTGAGATGCTGATGATTCACGGCGGTCACGGCTGGCTTATCAACCAGTTCCTCTCCCCGATGTTCAATCACCGCACGGATGAGTACGGCGGCAGCCTTGAAAACAGGGCGCGGCTTGCGATCGAGGTCCTGAAGGCAGTTCGCGAGGCGGTCGGTCCGTTTTTCCCCATTGAGTTCCGGATGAGCGGGGATGAGTTTGTCGAGGAAGGGTATCACCTCGACGAGGGCGTTCGCATCGCGCAGATGATCGAGCCCTACTGCGATATCATCCATGTTTCTGCGGGAACCTATCAGAAGACCTTCGGCATCACGCATCCTTCCATGTTCACAGAGCACGGCAGGAACGTTTACCTCGCCGCGGAGATCAAAAAGCATGTCTCCAAGCCGGTCGCGACAATCGGCGGCCTCGGAGATCCCGCACAGCTCGAGGAGATCATTGCCTCGGGCAAGGCGGACATCGTCTATATGGGCCGCTCACTTCTGGCGGACCCCTTCCTTCCGAGAAAGGTCGCGGAGAACAGGCCCGAAGAGATCGTAAAGTGCCTTCGCTGCTTTACCTGCATGGCGGAGCGCGCGGCAACTTCCACCCGCCGCTGCACGGTCAATCCGCTGATCGGCCGGGAAATGGAGGGCGATGAAATCCAGCCGGCGCCGGTAAAGAGAAAGGTCCTTGTCGCGGGCGGCGGGCCCGGCGGCCTGTATGCAGCTTATACGGCGGCAAGACGCGGGCATGAGGTCATCCTGTGTGAGCAGGAGAGCCGCACCGGAGGCATCTTAAAGAGCGAGCAGGCCCTTCCCTTCAAGCACGAGATGTACGAGCTGGCGGGAACCTACGAGCTCCTTGCCCGCAGGGCCGGCGTGGAAATCCGCCTGAATACAAAGGTCACGAAGGAATATGCTGAAAAGGAGAACCCGTATGCGCTGATCATCGCGGCGGGGTCCGTTCCGCTCGTTCCCCCGATTCCGGGACTTGACGGCGGCAACGTGGTCATCGTCAACAATTATTATCTTGAAAAGGATAAGGTTTCCGGCGACGTCGTCGTGTTCGGCGGCGGCCTTGCCGGCTGCGAGTGCGCGATCCATCTCGGGATGGAAATGGCGGAAAAATACGGCTCCGCCGAAGAGGCCAAAAAGCATGTCCGCCTTGTGGAGATGCGGGACGAGCTGGCGCCGGACGCAAATGTGCGCCACAGGCCGCTCCTCTTAAAGGAAATCGAAAAATATGTAACGGTTTATACAGGATACCGCGGCCTGGAGGTGACCTCAGAAGGCATCTGGTGCGAGGATAAGAACGGCGAAAAACAGCTTGTTCCGGGACAGAGCGTAATCTGCGCCCTCGGCCAGCGCTCCCGCACGGACGTCGTGGAGGAGCTCATGGACGCTGCGCCGTATGTGCGCGTGATCGGCGACGCCGGTCGCGTAGCCACGATCACCAACGCAGTCTACCAGGGCTACCACGCCGCACTCGATATTTGATTCGATATAGAACCCCATATTGCTTCTTCGAAGCGGAAAACCGATACGACCGGAAACAGCCATGATAATCAATGTCACAGACCTGCAGGACCCTGTTCTGCAGGTCTACACTTCACTGAACGAAAACCAGCTGCGCAGATATTATGAGCCCTCCGAAGGGCTCTTTATCTGTGAGAGCGAAAAAGTCATACGCAGGGCTCTACATGCAGGATACGAGCCCTGCTCCTTTCTTGCGCAGACAGAAAGACTTTCCGGCGAAGGATCCGATATCCTTGCAAAATATGCGGACAGCCTCCCTGTCTATACTGCGGACGAGAAAACACTCCGCAGCCTTACCGGCTACGCCCTGACCGGAGGCATGCTCTGCGCCATGAAAAGAAAACCCCTCCTCCCGGCGGAGGACCTCTGCGCAGATCTCACAAAACTCGCGGTCCTTGTAAACATCGAAAACCCGACAAACGTCGGTGCCATCTTCCGGAGCGCCGCGGCGCTCGGAATGGACGGCGTCCTCCTTGCCGGCGGCAGCGCCGATCCCCTCTACCGAAGGGCCGCCCGCGTCAGCATGGGAAGCGTCTTCCAGATTCCCTGGACCGTCACCGAGGACGTCCCCTTCGAACTCTTAAAGAGCCTCGGCTTTGCCACCGCAGCCATGGCCCTCTCCGACAAGAGCACCTCCATAGACGATCCGGCCTTTTTAAAAGAAACAAAAAAAGCCGTCATCCTCGGCAACGAGGGCGACGGCCTTCCTGAAGATACCATCCACAAATCTGATTACGTTATCAAAATCCCCATGGCCCGCGGCGTCGACTCCCTGAACGTAGCCGCCGCATCGGCAGTCGCGTTCTGGAGTATAAGATAATCCCGGGCACTACATCAGAAAGCAGCACAAACATTTTTGCAGTAACACGTGCCGGCTCTTGAATTTTATCGGCAAACCGATAATATATTTAAGAAAGGGAAAGAGGCCGTCAAAATGAATTTTGAAAAAGAATTGAAAAAAAGAAAAACCAATATCAGAGCCTGCTCTGTCCAAAGTGATATTCCCTATGCGACACTTTATCCGATCATTAAGGGCCAGGTTGATATCGGAACTTGCTCTTATTACACAGTAGCAAAACTGGCCCGCTTCCTTGGATGCCGTCCGGATGAAATAGTGTATGAAAAAGAAGATTTTCAGACTTTCCGTAATAATCTTCATCACCGTATCAAAATCAGTGAATTGGAATGCATCCTGGAAATCATCGAAGGAGATGATGTTTCTACCTATATGCGGCATGAAGACTATCTGAAAGCGTTATATTTGGTCGCTACAGTGGATTATATCAGCAGAAAGAATGATATCCCTCTGTGCGATAAGTACAACGGCATCCGAAGTATTCGGCTGGAGCAGCCATACTATGTGGGTGACTCCTCACTGTTTGGCCCTGATAAACGGGAATGTATCGATGAATTCCTTAGATTCAATATTTATGAAGGAGATTTGTATGATGCAGTCTAAGGAAAAGATTACAAGAGCAAACGCCATGGATATCATCCG
>CADBPC010000170.1 GCA_902796425.1 uncultured Lachnospiraceae bacterium | reverse complement strand
GATATTTTCGGCGGCATGGGAGGCGTCCAGCAGCCGAAGGTCAAAAAGAAAAAGAAGGAAGGCCCGAAGCCTGTTTTCACGGCCGATAATATTCCCGCGCCGCACATTCTTAAAAATGAGCTCGACAAGTATGTGATCGGACAGGAGCATGCCAAGAAGGTAATCTCTGTCGCCGCCTATAATCACTATAAGCGCGTGAAGACAGGGACAATGGATGAGATTGATATCGAGAAATCCAATATTCTTCTCATCGGTCCCACGGGAAGCGGCAAGACCTATCTTGTCAGGACACTGGCGGATCTTCTCGATGTCCCTCTTGCCATAACGGATGCGACGTCCCTGACCGAGGCGGGCTATATCGGAGACGACGTGGAGAGCTGCATCTCGAAGCTCCTGCAGGCGGCGGACAACGATGTGGACAAAGCGGAGAGGGGCATTGTCTTTATCGACGAGATCGACAAGCTGGCCAAAAAGAAGAACCTGAATTCCAGGGATGTTTCCGGCGAGGCGGTCCAGCAGGGCCTCTTAAAGCTTCTTGAGGGGTCCGAGGTGGAGGTTCCTGTCGGAGCGTCCAGTAAGAACGCAATGGTGCCGACGACAACGGTGGATACAAGAAATATCCTGTTTATCTGCGGCGGAGCGTTCCCGGGGCTGGAGGAAGTTATCACAAGGCGTCTTATGAAAAAGACGTCCATGGGGTTCTCCGCGCAGCTAAAGGACAGCCTGTTAAACGACAAGAATATCCTGGACCGGGTGACGACAGAGGATCTGCGGACATTCGGCATGATTCCGGAGTTTCTCGGGAGACTTCCGGTCGTCTGCTCACTGCAGGATCTGGATGAGGATATGCTCGTCAGGATTCTTTCGGAGCCGAAGAACGCGATTCTTCTGCAGTACCAGAAGCTCCTTAAGCTCGACGGCGTCGAGCTGACCTTCGACGACGACGCCCTGCATGCAATCGCAAAGAAGGCGTCGGAAAGAGATACGGGAGCCAGGGCGCTCCGGTCTGTCATAGAAGATTTTATGATGGATATCATGTATGAGGTCCCGAAGGATAAGAATATCGGGAGCGTTACGATAACGGCGGACTATATTAACGGCACCGGGGGCCCGCGCATAGGGATCCGGCAGAGCCTGACTCCTGTGCCCGCGCTTGAGGATCATGCGGCAAAGGCGAAGGACGCGGAGGATGTCCCGAAAGATGAGCTGCCGTTTAACGGCAGGGGTACGATCGTCTGAGACGGCTTTAAGGAGCACAGTCATGAAAGAATGGAAATATGATCTTATTACGGCGGGCGTCATGTGCGGCGTGTTTGCCGCGGATCAGTTTCTTAAGAAAAGAGCGGGCGAGGAAAGACTCCCGGGGATGGCAAATGCGAAAAAGAAAGCTGCGCCGAAAGCCATCCGCTGCTCTTTTACCAAAAACAGCGGCGCGATGCTGGGACTCGGAAGAAAGCATCCGAAGGCGGTTCTTGCTGCGGCAGGGACATTGTCCGCCGCAGCTCTTGTCGTATACATCCTGACGCTCGGCAGGGCAGGGAAACGGATGCTGAAGGCGGGACTCTCACTTCTTCTCGGAGGAGCCTTCAGCAATCTCTACGACAGGTTAAGAAGAGAATACGTGACAGATTATATAAGCTTTGTGCGCGGACCGGAGAGGCTGCGCAGGATTGTTTATAATATCGGTGATTTTGCAATCATGATCGGCGCCGCGCTGATAGCTGCGGGTGCATGATAAGAGAGAATAAGACAGTGGAACTATTTGGCACAATCGGCCCTGCATGTTCCTCTCAGAACGTTCTGGAGGACATGCTGAGGGAAGGAATGACGGGAATCAGACTGAACCTTTCCCATTCGGGACTTAAGGAAAGCGCCGGCATGCTTGAGGCGTTTGCGAAGGCCAGGGAGAAAACCGGTATTCATGCGGAGCTTTTAATCGATCTGCAGGGACCGGAGCTGAGGAGCGGACCTCTTGCGGGACCGCTTTTTTTACATGAGGGCGATAAGGTGCGCCTTGTCTCTACGGGGCATCAGGAAAAGGAGGACATCCCACTTCCGGATGAAGTACTCCGGGCTGTCCGCGCGGGCGACCATATTCTTCTGGATGACGCAGGCATGGAGCTGATCGCCTGCGGCGATGCGGATGTCGTTAAAGCCTGTGATGCCGCGGGGGATGTCCTTGCCCTCCCCGGAACTGTTCTGAGGGGAGGGACACTTGGCAGCAGGAAAACGGTCAGGATACCGGAAAGAGATATCCGAATGCCGGTTCTGACGTCGGAAGATATCCGAAATCTTCACGAGGCAGGGAAATACGGCGTGACCGCAGTGATGCAGCCCTTTGTGACATCCGGGAAGGATCTTTCGGATGTCAGAAGCGTTCTTGCCCGGAACTCGCTGGTCAGCGCAAGGGTTTTTGCGAAAATCGAGAACCGCAGGGGCGCGGCGGCGCTGGAAGATATCGCAGAATACGCGGATATGATCGTCATCGCGAGAGGGGATCTCGGGAGCGATGTGCCCTTGTGGGAGCTTCCGGCGGTCCAGAAGGATATAGCGGCGAGGTGCCGTAAAATGAACAAGCCTTTTCTTGTCGTAACCCAGATGCTGACGTCGATGATAACAAATCCTGTGCCTACAAGGGCGGAAGTCAGCGACATCTTCAATGCGGTGGGTGACGGCGCGTCAGCGCTTATGGTCACAAACGAAACTGCGGTAGGCAGCTGTCCCGCGCAGGTCATACGATACCTGAAGCGGACGGCAGAAACGGCAGTCCGTTTCTATGCGGGCGCCGTGCCGGCCTTTCGGGCTTGACAAATGGGGCGGCGTGCGTTAATATCAGGTAATCCTACGTGAATACTATGAATACAAATCAAGCGTTTTGACGAAAGGGGAACAGGATGGGAAAGATATATGCGAACGCAACAGAGCTGATCGGCAATACACCGCTCCTGGAGATAAAGAACTATGCTTCCGGGCACGGCATTTCAAACGTCAGGCTCCTTGTAAAACTGGAGTACCTGAATCCGGCGGGAAGCGTCAAGGACCGTATCGCGGCCGAGATGATAAGTGATGCGGAAGAAAAAGGTATTTTAAAACCGGGCGCGACGATTATCGAGCCGACCAGCGGGAATACGGGAATCGGAATTGCCAGCGTTGCGGCGGCCAGGGGATATAAGGCGATACTGACACTTCCCGACACTATGAGCGTCGAGAGAAGAAACCTTCTCAAGGCTTACGGAGCGCAGCTCGTCCTGACCGAGGGCGCAAAGGGAATGAAGGGCGCGATTGAAAAGGCAGAGGAGCTTAAGGAGAGCATCCCCGGATCCGTTATTCTCGGACAGTTCGACAATCCCGCAAACCCGAAAACGCATTATGAGCACACAGGACCCGAAATCTGGGAAGATACAGACGGAAAGGTTGATATCTTTGTTGCCGGTGTAGGAACAGGCGGAACGCTTACCGGTGTCGGAAAATACCTGAAGGAGAAGAACAGCGCGGTCAGAATCGTCGCGGTTGAGCCGGATACATCGGCGGTTCTCTCCGGAGAAAAAGCAGGCCCCCATAAGATTCAGGGAATCGGGGCAGGGTTCATACCGAAGACGCTTGATACGGGGATTTATGATGAAATCATCCGGGTTCCCAATGAACAGGCATTTGTTACGGGAAGAGAACTCGCGCTGAAGGAAGGCTTCCTTGTCGGAATCTCCTCCGGAGCAGCCCTGTGGGCAGGAACGCAGCTTGCGGCAAGACCGGAGAACGCCGGAAAGACGATCGTCGTCCTTCTTCCGGATTCCGGCGACCGGTATCTTTCCACGCCTCTGTTTTCAGCGGAGTGATTTTGAGACAGTTTCACAGGGTGAGGAAATGAAACTGGTTTTTCTCAGTCTTTCCTTGCCCTGGATGCGATCAGGCCTCTGTAAAACGCTGCGGATACAGAGTACCTGTAGGCGATAACCCAGAGTCCCGCCACGCCGAGAGACAGAAGACTCAGAAACTGAAGCGGCAGGAAGCTGCAGTAAATATAAAGAAGAAGCAGGCGGTTGCCTTTCATAAGGCGAAGGCTGGTCTTCATGATCTGCACGGCGCTCATATCGGGATAATCCAGCAGAAGGTAGTACGACATATCCAGTCCGAGAAGAAGGATCATGGACAGCGTTTCACCCAGAAAGTAAAGTGCGTAATATACAAGGAGCTGTTTTCCCGCGGATCCTGTCTGATAATAGGAAACAAGAAGCGCCGGCATAATGCAGAGGATCTGTACAAGTGTCCGAACGGCCTGGATGCGTATGATTTTATCCGGCGTTTCGCTGAAGCCGCGGAATAAATCCTTCGCAAATACAGGCTGCGCGTACTGGAGCCCGGTATAGATGGAGCACAGGCCGAATTCCAGGATGCCCGAGAACAGTGAAACAATAAAGAAAAGAAGCACAGACAGGCACAGGCTCAGAAAACCTGTGCCTGTGACCATTCCGGACATCATCGAAGACAGAAGCATCGATATAATAAGGTAAAGGATATTGGCGCCCACGGCAGAGCCAAGGTGCCCCAGAAGGGAATAGCGGCCCCTTGCCTTTAAGCCTTTCGAAATTTCATGAAAAGTCATTGTATGTCCCATTATTCTGCCATTTCAGTGAGATTTGTCCCGTAAATGTCATCCAGCTGCCGGAGGAGGTCATCCATCGGATAGCCGTACATGCGCTCCATGAGTTCATTGGCCTGGCTGCGCATCTGCCTGTCCGTAAGGATGCGGTAGGATGTTGCCGCTACGGATGCAGTGATGACGAGATTGATCGCGATACCGATGCAGGCGAGCGTAACGCCGCGCTTTGCAATCGGATGGAATTTATCCAGCTTGCCGCGGGAGATAATCGCCAGCATGATCGCGACACTGGCAAAGATGAACGGAAGAATCACAGGGAAAATAAAACACGACCCGATCGACAGAAGCCCGAGGATCTGTGACATGTTTTCAAGCGTCCTCGAAGGGTCTGTCGGGTACTCGTGATAATCCTCTCCGCGTCCCTGTCTGTTATATTGGTAAGAATTGTTATAATCGTCGTTCATGCGTAACAGTATAGCTTTTCCGCATCTGAAAGTAAACTGCATGCCGGATCTAAAGTGATTGACAACGGCAGGCAGTAGTTGTATTATTCCAGTCAATTGAATATTATCAGGCAGTCAGCTGCCTGATCTCTTATTCAGAGTGGTGGAGGTATAAGGACCGGTGAAGCCACGGCAGCCCCCTTCAAAATGCAGAAGGAAAGGTGCCAGCCTGAGCGGACGTCCCGCCGGCTGCGGTTCCGTTTTTCGGAATCTGCAAGCGGTAAGAGACGATCGAACAATAAGGGTAGTGCTATCGCAGATCCCTTGTGTTTGACCGCGCGGGGGATTTTTTTCGCGATTTGTTTAATGGCAGCTGCCGCCGGCACTGCCGGAAAGGAAAGAAATGGACAAATATATTTTTACATCCGAATCTGTCACAGAAGGACATCCGGATAAAATCTGCGATGCGATTTCCGATTCCATCCTTGATGCCTGCATGGCAGAGGACCCGATGAGCCGCGTCGCCTGCGAGGCCATGACCTGCACGGGTTTTGTGGTTGTAACGGGTGAGATCACAACCAAGGCAAGACTTGATTATCAGAAGATTATCCGTGACACGATCCGTGAAATCGGATATGACAGCTCCGACAAGGGGTTCGATGCAGATACCTGCGCAGTCTTCGTGGCGATGGACCAGCAGTCCCCCGATATCGCGATGGGCGTTGACAGGGCTCTTGAAGCAAGGGAGTCCGCGATGACCGACGAGCAGATCGAGGCGATCGGCGCCGGCGACCAGGGAATGATGTTCGGTTATGCAACGAATGAGACGGAAAGCTATATGCCTTATTCGATCGACCTTGCACACAAGCTGACAAGACAGCTCACGAAGGTCCGCAAGGATGGAACTCTTTCTTATTTAAGACCGGACGGAAAAAGCCAGGTTTCCGTGGAGTATGATGCAGACAACAGGCCCGTCCGTCTTGAGGCGATTGTCATCTCGACGCAGCATGACGCTGAGATCTCCCAGGAGCAGATTCACAGCGATATCCGCAAATATGTAATTGATCCCGTTGTCGATGCCGCAATGGTCGATGCGAACACCAAGATCTTCATTAATCCCACGGGACGCTTTGTCATCGGAGGACCTCACGGTGATGCCGGCCTTACCGGACGCAAGATCATCGTCGACACCTATGGCGGCGTAGGAAGACACGGCGGCGGTGCTTTCTCGGGCAAGGACTGCACCAAGGTCGACAGAAGCGCGGCGTATGCAGCGCGTTATGTCGCAAAGAACCTTGTGGCGGCAGGCTATGCCGACAGACTTGAGATTCAGCTTTCCTATGCGATCGGCGTTGCACAGCCGACATCGGTCAATGTCAATACCTTCGGCACAGGCAGGGTTGACGAGGAGAAGATCGTTGAGATCATCCGCAGACACTTTGACCTTCGTCCCGCAGGCATCATTAAGATGCTGGATCTGCGCAGACCGATTTACAGGGCAACCGCTGCATACGGCCACTTTGGCAGGACAGACGTAAAGCTTCCCTGGGAGGAGCTTGACAAGGTCGATGAATTAAGAGGTGAAATCCGGTAAACGGCGGCAGGGCTGCCGCATCGGACGGATGGATAAAGGGCGTGTAATTAATGGCTCTGGAATTCAAGCTTGAAGCTTTTGAAGGACCGCTGGATCTTCTGCTGCATCTGATCGACAGGAATAAGGTTGATATTTACGACATCCCGATCGCCCAGATCACGGACCAGTATATGGAATACGTTGAAGAGATGCAGCGCCGGACCGGGAGCGATGCCCCTGACATGAATGTCATGAGCGAGTTCCTTGTCATGGCGGCAACTCTTCTCGATATTAAGTGCCGTATGCTGCTGCCCCGTGAGGTGAATGAAGAAGGAGAGGAAGAAGACCCCAGAGCGGAACTGGTTCAGAAGCTTCTGGAATACAAGACATACAAGTACATGTCGCTGCAGCTGAGGGAAATGTCGTCGAGCGCGGCGAGGAATGTCTACAGAAGCAAAAAGCTTCCGAAAGAAGTCAGGGACTATATTCCTCCCGTGAACTATGAGGAACTGATCGGCGATACCACGCTGGCAAAGCTGAGCGATATTTTTCAGGAAATCCTCAAGAGACAGAAGTTCAGGGTGGACCCGGTCCGTGCCGGCTTCGGGAAGATCGAAAAGGAAGAGATCGACCTGAATTCCAAGATTCTTTATATCGGCGCTTACCTGAATGAGCACAGACATACCGGCTTCCGACAGCTCCTCGAAAACCAGAAGAGCAAGGAAGAAGTGATCGTTTCCTTCCTTGTGATTCTCGAGCTGATGAAGACCGGCAATATCGTGATCCGCCAGGACGAACTGTTCGGCGACATTGTCATCGATACCGTCAAAACAATTACATCTCAGACCGCTCTTGAAGATATAGCCTGAGAGGAGCTTTTGCGGCAAGCACTGCGCTGCAAAAGGCCGGAAAACACAACAGACAGGATACAGGGCAGAACCTGCGCCGGCAGATGACGGCAGGGACTGCCCTTTCGATCTGTAAAAAAGATATATGGAAAATCTACTCGCCGGGGAACACCCGGAAAAATCAGACAGCACACATAAAAAGCAGCAGTATGTCCAGGAATCGGTCTTTCTTGATAAGGAGGAAGGCGCCGGGAAAGAGGACTCTGCGGTATCCGCTCCGATGGACACGGATCCGGAGCTGATGGCGGCTGTGGAAGCGATCCTGTTTTCCATGGGAGACGCGGTGGAAATATCCGCCCTTGCAAAAGCTCTGGAAAAGACAGAGCGCCGCATCACAAAGGTGATCGATCTTCTTAAGGAAAAATACGACACCCCGGGGTCAGGCCTTATGATCTGCCAGTTTGAGAATTCCGTGCAGATGAGTACAAGACCGGAGCAGTACGGGAATCTCATCCGGATCGCCCGCGTACCCAAAAAGCTGACTCTTTCGGATTCGGTTATCGAGACGCTTTCCATCATCGCTTATAAACAGCCGATTACGAAGGCGGAGATTGAATCGATCCGCGGAGTTTCCTGTGAATACGCCGTCAACAGGCTCCTTGATTATGATCTCATAAGGGAGCTCGGCAGAAAGGCGGATGTACCCGGAAGGCCGATCATCTTCGGCACAACCCAGCAGTTCCTCCGATGCTTCGGAGTAAAGGAACTGTCGGACCTGCCTTCTCCCGATGCCCTGGTAACGGATGAATTCAGGGAAGAAGCAGAAAAGGAAATTGATTCCCGCCTGGGGATCTGAAATAATTTGCTGTGTGCAGTTGACGATTAGTATGTTATACTGACAAATGGCGCAGTGAGCGGGTTCGCGGAAAATGGCGTTTATTACTTCCACTTTACCCGTTATTACTACATATATGGAGGTTTATAGTATGAGCAGTTCTTCAAAAGCGAGACAGAGAATAGAATCTCTTCTCGACGGCAACAGTTTCGTTGAAGTCGGCGCGCTTGTAACGGCAAGAGCGACCAATTTCAACCTGAAACCGGAAAAGACGCCTTCTGACGGTGTCATCACCGGCTACGGGACAATCGGCGGAAATCTTGTATTTGTCTACAGCCAGGATGCGTCGGTTCTGGGAGGCTCTATAGGAGAGATGCACGCGCGCAAGATTTCTGACCTTTATAATCTTGCCCTGAAAATGGGTGCGCCTGTGATCGGCCTTCTCGACAGCGCCGGCTTCAGACTGCAGGAAGGCATCGATGCACTGGGCGCTTTCGGTACGATTTACGCGCAGCAGGCAAAGGCATCGGGCGTGATCCCGCAGATCGCAGCGGTTTTCGGCAGCTGCGGCGGCGGACTTTCCCTGATTCCCGGCATGTCTGATTTCGCTTTTATGGCAAAGGACTCGAAGCTTTTCGTCAATTCCCCGAACGCGCTTCCGGGCAACAGCCAGGACAAGAATGACACATCGGGCGCAGCGGCGAAGGCAAAGAGCGGCAACGTGGATGCGGTCGGTGATGAGGACGAGGTCCTTGGCATGATCCGTGATCTGGTTGCACTTCTTCCTTCCAATAACGAAGACGAAGCTGTCTGCGAATGTGAAGATGACCTTAACAGAGAGAGCGCGGCCGTAGCTGCGGGAATTGCTGATCCGTCTGTCACGGCAGCTGACCTGTCCGATGCAGGTGTCTTCTTTGAGACAAAGAAGGAATATGCAAAGGAAATGGCTACGGGCTTTATCCGCCTGAACGGAGCAACTGTCGGCGTTGTCGCCAACAGAAGCGCAGTCTATGACGAAAAGGGCGAGGCAGCAGAAGAGTTTGAGGCTTCTCTTACCGCCCAGGGCGCGGAGAAGGCGGCACGCTTTGTTACTTTCTGCGACGCGTTCGAGATTCCCGTGATCACACTCACCAACGTGAACGGCTTCAGGGCATGCGAGTGCAACGAGAAGAGAATCGCAGGCGCTGCGGCTTCTCTTGCGGCTGCTTTTGCGGGAGCTACGGTCCCGAAGGTCAATGTCATCGTCGGCAGCGCTGTCGGCAGTGCATATAACGTAATGAATTCCAAGGCGCTCGGCGCGGACATCACCATCGCGCTTCCGACTGCAAAGGTCGGCGTCATGGATGCGGCTCTTGCCGCAAAGATTCTTGCAGCCGGCAAGGACGCGGATGCAGTCCGCAGTGCCGCTGAAGAATATGCTCAGCTGCAGAACGGCATCGAGAGTGCCGCTTCTCACGGCTATATCGATCAGATCGTCGAAGCGGGTGAGCTTCGCAAATACCTGATCGGCGCACTGGAAATGCTCTATACAAAGAGAGAGGATGTTCCTTCCAGAAAGCATGCGTCGGTCTGATAAAGGAGGCAAGTCTATGAAAAAATGGTTAGCAGTACTTGCGGTCATTACCTGCCTCTTCTCGCTTACCGCCTGTGGTTCGCAAAACAGCAGAATTGCCGGTGAACCGATAGACGCGGCAACAGAATCCCAGTGGATCGCATCCGGCGAACAGCTTGTCGATTATATGAAATCGGTCGCCGGAACCGAGCAGGAACAGGTTCTTGCGGAGGATGAGGTGTTCGGGCCTGCACTCCAGAGCTGGAACGGATCCATAGAGGATATCGGAGAGGTTATCGGATACCAGAACGAGTATGCGGTAACATCTGCAAAGAACGAGGTTTCCATCAATATCGGAATCGACGGTTCCGATCATGATGCGGATGTGGTAATTGTGGCCGGCATCACGGATTACGGCGTAGAGACGAAATCCGTAACCACAAATGTACAGTATTCCTTCGGAGAACTGATGGAGCAGGCGGCGCTCAATACGCTGCTCGGAATGGGAACAACCTTTGTCGTCCTGATTCTCCTTGCAGTTATCATAGCGCTCTTCCAGTATATCCCGAAGCTCCAGGCAGCCTTCAGCAAGAAGAAGGAGACCCCCGTCAAGGAGGTCAAGACAGCTCCTGCACCTGCAGCAGCTCCCGCAGCTGTCGAAGAACCGGCTGTGGATGACGGGGCTCTGATTGCCGTTATCGCCGCCGCAATCGCGGCCAGCGAAGGCAGGCAGACAACGGATGGCTTTGTTGTCCGCTCGATCCGTAAGGCAAGAAAGAAAATCTGACAGACCGGCTGCCCTGCAGCCGAGTGTTGAATACCAAACAAAAATACATTTCAGGTCTGCTGGGTCAGGCCATAATCCGAAGGAGGATTCAAATGAAAAACTATACAATTACCGTTAATGGTGTCGCTTATGATGTAACCGTCGAAGAAACCGGCGCATCCTCTGCACCTGCAGCTCCCCGTGCTGCAGCACCCGCAGCTCCCCGCGCGGCAGCGCCTGCGGCACCCGCAGCACCCGCAGCTCCCGCGAAGGCAGCAGGAGCCGGCGCAGGCTCCATCAAGATCGAAGCCGGCGCTGCAGGCAAGGTTTTCAAAATTGAGAAGAAGGTCGGCGATGCAGTCAGCGCCGGCGATGCAGTTATCATCGTAGAAGCCATGAAGATGGAAATCCCGATGGTTGCTCCCAAGGACGGAACAGTTGCTTCCATCGACTGTGCTGTCGGCGATGCGGTTGAGGCAGGTACTGTTCTTGCTACACTGAACTAAGGGTGTTATTAGGTTAAACGGAGCGGATGATTATCCGCTTCAATGGAGGTACATATGACATATATTGCAAATACCTTAAATAACTTAATACATCAGACCGCTTTTCTGAACCTTTCCTGGGGCAATTACCTGATGATTGCCGTGGCATGCGTATTCCTTTACCTTGCCATTGCAAAGGACTTTGAACCCCTTCTGCTGGTTCCGATCGCTTTCGGTATGCTTCTTGTCAATATCTATCCGGATATCATCAAGACCGCGACTGACAGCTCAACCGGCGGACTGCTGTATTATTTCTATATTCTTGATGAATGGGCAATTCTGCCGTCTCTGATCTTCATGGGAGTCGGCGCAATGACGGACTTCGGTCCGCTGATCGCCAACCCGAAGAGCTTCCTTCTGGGTGCTGCTGCACAGTTCGGTATCTTTGCGGCATACTTCGGAGCAATCGCTCTGGGCTTTAACGGAAAGGCAGCCGCTGCAATTTCCATTATCGGCGGTGCGGACGGCCCTACATCTATTTTCCTCTGCTCAAAGCTGGGCCAGACGGAAATCATGGGACCGATCGCCGTTGCGGCGTATTCCTACATGTCCCTGGTTCCGATCATTCAGCCGCCGATCATGCGCCTGTTCACTACTGAAGCGGACAGAAAGATCAAGATGGAGCAGCTGCGCCCGGTTTCCAAGCTTGAGCGCATCCTTTTCCCGATTATCGTTACGATCGTAGTAAGCATGATTCTTCCTACAACTGCTCCCCTGATCGGTATGCTCATGCTGGGCAACCTCTTCCGTGAGTGCGGCGTTGTCAGACAGCTCCAGGAGACAGCATCCAACGCAATGATGTATATCGTTGTTATCCTGCTGGGTACATCCGTAGGCGCTACAACCAGTGCAGAGGCATTCCTGAATGCCGCAACACTGAAGATTGTCGCACTCGGACTTATCGCTTTTGCCTTCGGTACCGCTGCCGGCTGCTGGTTCGGTCAGCTGATGAAGATTGTTACCAAGGGCAAGATCAACCCGCTGATCGGTTCCGCAGGTGTTTCCGCGGTTCCCATGGCTGCCCGTGTATCCCAGAAGGTCGGTGCGGAATCGGATCCCACTAACTTCCTTCTGATGCATGCAATGGGTCCGAACGTCGCAGGCGTTATCGGAACTGCAGTCGTTGCAGGTGTGTTCATGGCAGTGTTCGGAATTGTCTGATCGTTTCCGGAATCTGAAGGACATATCGCAGTTAAAAGACAGACCGGCATGCTGCGCCCCGGTTTCCGGCAGCGCGGCATCCGGCATACAGAAATATAAGGAGAAGAACAATGGCTGAAGAACAGATCAAAAAGCCGGTACAGATAATGGAAACGGTTCTGCGTGACGCGCATCAGTCCCTGATTGCAACCAGAATGCCCACAGAAGTAATGCTTCCGATCGCGGATAAGATGGATCAGGTCGGATACGCTGCAGTTGAGTGCTGGGGCGGCGCGACATTTGATTCCTGCCTTCGTTTCCTTCATGAGGATCCGTGGGAGAGACTGCGCAAGTTAAAGGATCATTTCAAGAAGACACCCACTCAGATGCTGCTGCGCGGACAGAACATTCTGGGTTATTCCCACTACAGCGATGACGTAGTGGAGTATTTCGTACAGAAATCCATCGCCAACGGTATCGACCGCATCCGTATCTTTGACTGCCTGAACGACCTCCGCAACCTGGAGACCTCCGTTAAGGCCACAAAGAAAGAGGGCGGCCATGCCCAGATCGCGCTCGCATATACAATCGGCGACGCATATACCGAAGAGTACTGGATGAATATCGCCCGCCAGATCGAGGATATGGGAGCTGACTCCATCTGCATCAAGGATATGGCTGGCCTTCTGGTTCCCTATGAGGCAGAAAGACTGGTAAAGGCTCTCAAGGCCGGCTCCAAGCTTCCTGTTGACCTGCACACACATTACACCTCCGGTGTTGCTTCCATGACCTACCTGAAGGCAATCGAAGCAGGCGTTGACATCATCGACTGCGCGATCAGCCCTTTTGCTCTGGGTACTTCCCAACCCGCAACCGAGGTTATGGTCGGAGCTCTCCAGGGAACACCTTATGACACAGGTCTTGACCAGAGCCTTCTGAAGGAGATCTGCGACTACTTCA
This sequence comes from uncultured Lachnospiraceae bacterium, assembly GCA_902796425.1. GTDB lineage: Bacteria > Bacillota > Clostridia > Lachnospirales > Lachnospiraceae > CAG-791. Next base: position 44,404 of record CADBPC010000170.1, on the reverse strand, counting down.
CACCTTACCGTGAGGAGTGCCTTGAGAACGGCCTGCTTTCCACGAAGGTTCTCGGCGTTAATATCCGTACCCTTCTGTACCAGGTTCCCGGCGGTATGCTGTCCAACATGGTCAGCCAGCTTAAGGAGCAGGGTGCTTCCGACAAGCTGACAGAGGTTCTCGAAGAGGTTCCGCGCGTACGTAAGGATCTCGGCGAGCCGCCGCTGGTTACACCTTCTTCACAGATTGTCGGCACACAGGCCGTCATGAACGTTCTTATGGGCGAGCGCTATAAGGTCGCTACCGCACAGACAAAGGATCTTGTATCCGGAAAGTACGGCCAGACCATCAAGCCCATGAACGAGGAAGTTGTCAAAAAGGTTATCGGCGATGCTCCCAGGATTACCTGCAGACCCGCAGACCTTATTCCGCCCCAGCTTGATAAGTTCGAAAAGGATATCGCCGAGTGGAAACAGCAGGATGAGGACGTCCTTTCTTATGCGCTGTTCCCGCAGGTTGCGCTTGATTTCTTCAAGTACCGCCTCGCACAGCAGGAAAAGGTTGACCTCACTAAGGCAGATACCGCAAACGGAGCTTATCCCGCATAATCAAGAGCCGCGAATGACGCTGCTCCTATAACGGTTCAGCAATCTTATGCCCATGTGCCGAAAGGTACATGGGCGATTCATTACATTAACAGGAAGCATATTGAATGAAACTTAACGATGCAGTAGAGGAACTCCTTCGTCTGACCAGAAAAGAAGACCGGCATAACGAAAAGCACAGGGAAGAAGTAGACAGCCAGTACCGTCTTGCCGGTGATATTGCAACACTGCAGCTTGAGCCTACGGATGAAATTGCCGGGTTTAAGGTGCGCCCGGGGGATTATACAATCAACGGCGCATATGAGTTCCCGGGCAGTGTCAATTTTACTTTGTACTCGATCGGCGCCACATCCTGTGAGCTGCTGCTGTTTCACAGAAAAGAGACAGTTCCGTTTGCCGTGATACCGATTCCGGATTCCTACAGGGTCGGAAAAGTATGGTCGATCATGGTCTTCGGACTGAATGTTGAAGAATTCGAATACAGCTACCGCCTGGACGGCCCATGGGACCCGAAGGCCGGTGATCGTTTTGATAAAACCAGGGAGATTCTGGATCCGTATGCAAAGGCAGTGGTCGGACAGAGAAAATGGGGGCAGCCCAGGAAAAGAGGCAGCGCCTATCATGCCCGTGTAGTCAAAAATAATTTTCACTGGGACAAGTCGGATTTTCCGAACACGAAGATGGAGGATTCGATTATCTATGAAATGCACGTGAGGAGTTTTACGAGAGATGATTCCTCCGGCGTTTCCTATCCGGGAACCTTCGCCGGGATCATTGAGAAGATCCCGTACCTGAAGGAACTCGGCATCACGGCTGTTGAGCTGATGCCGATCTTTGAGTTCGATGAGGTGGCCAACGGACATGTCTACCAGGGAAAGCAGCTCTATGAATACTGGGGCTACAACACGGTGGCATTCTTTGCACCCAATACAAGTTATGCGGCTTCCGCAGAGTATAACCGCGAGGGGCGCGAGCTCAAGGAGATGATCCGCCTTCTGAAGGAGAACAGGATCGAGGTGATTCTCGATGTCGTCTTTAACCATACGGCAGAGGGGGACGAGAACGGCCCCACAATTTCCTTCCGCGGACTGGACAATAAGATTTATTACATGCTGGCGCCGGACGGAAGATATTACAACTTCTCCGGCTGCGGCAATACGGTCAACTGCAATCATCCCATCGTCCAGGAGTTTATCATCAACTGCCTCCGATACTGGGTCACACGCTATCATGTGGACGGCTTCCGCTTTGACCTTGCGAGTATCCTGGGAAGGGCGGAGAACGGTGCGCCCATGGAGGATCCGCCGCTTCTTAAAAGGCTTGCCAACGACCCGATCCTCGGCAATGTCAAGCTGATCGCCGAAGCCTGGGATGCAGGCGGAATGTACCAGGTCGGAAGCTTTCCGGCATATAACCGGTGGGCGGAGTGGAACGGAAGATACCGCGATACGATACGCGATTTCCTCAAGGGAAGCTACTGGACAGCGGAAGAGGCTGCCAACAGAATCACCGGATCCACAGATATGTATTACAGCGTATATATGGGATACACATCTTCCATTAATTTCCTGACCTGTCATGACGGGTTTACGCTGTATGACCTGTATTCCTATAACCAGAAGCACAATGAAATGAACGGATGGAACAATTCGGACGGCTCCAACGACAACCGGAGCTGGAACTGCGGAATTGAAGGGGATACGACAGACCCCAAGATTCTTTCCCTCCGCTTTAAGATGATGCGCAACGCCATCACCACACTGATGTGCAGCCGCGGAACGCCGATGATCCTGGCCGGCGATGAATTTGCAAATTCACAGAGCGGCAACAACAACAGCTACTGCCAGGACAACAAAATCAGCTGGCTTGACTGGACACAGTTAAAGACCAACAAAACCTTTTTCGAATTCTATAAGGATGCGATCGCATTCCGGAAGCTCCATCCCTGCATCAGCAGAGACATGCCTCCCTCAAAGGCGGGACTTGAGAGCCTTACGGTTAATAACGGCTTTCCCGGGGGATACCGTATCGACGAGAACACGAAGATGCTCGGCGTCCAGTATGCCGGATTCGATGAAGAAAAAGGCGAGGATGATATTGTTTACCTCCTGATCAACCCGTACTGGGAGGATCAGACAACGCAGCTTCCCTGGCTTCCGGAAGGACTGGCGTGGGGGCTCTGCATAGATACCGCGGCAGCAGACGGATATCAGTATCATGACTGGCCCCTGTACATGGACAAACCGGTCTTTAAGATTGAGTCAAGGAGCGTAAAGGTCTTTACTGCCATAAAGAAGGCGATACACCGCGGCAGTCAGAATCTTGCGGACACTGACGGAGAAGAGGTATGAGTGGCAAAATACTGGTCGTAGATGACGAAGCCCGGATGAGAAAGCTCGTAAGGGATTTCCTGACAAAGGACGGATATACGGTGGTTGAAGCCGGAGACGGCGAGGAAGCGCTGAACGTGTTCTATGAGCAGCGGGATATCGATCTGATCCTGCTCGATGTCATGATGCCGAAAATGGACGGCTACGAGGTGACCAGGCAGATCAGGGAATCCTCGCAGGTGCCGATTGTCATGCTGACCGCGCGCTCCGAGGAACGGGACGAACTGCTTGGGTTTTCTCTCGGAATCGATGAATATGTGACAAAGCCGTTTTCCCCCAAGACGCTGGTCGCAAGGGTCAATGCGATTCTCAGACGAAGCAGCCAGGCGGGTGCGGAAGAAAAGATCAGCATCAGCGGGATCGTTCTGGACAAGCAGGCGCATACGGTGACGGTTGACGGGACGCCGGTAGAGCTCTCGTTCAAGGAGTTTGAGCTGCTCCAGTATTTTCTCGAGAACAAGGGAATCGCGCTTTCCAGGGAAAACATACTGAGCAATGTCTGGAACTATGATTATTACGGCGATGCCAGGACCATCGATACTCATGTCAAAAAGCTGAGGGCAAAATTAAACAGCGCATCGGATTTAAACAGGGGCGAAATGATCCGTACAATCTGGGGCATGGGATACAAATTTGAAGCGTGAAACTTTAAACGGCAGAAAAACAAGATCACTGAAAACTCAGCTGGCAGCGGCATTCTTTGCACTGGTGGCAGGGGCGATTCTGGTCATTATTCTGGTCAACACCTTCTTTCTGGAGAGGTATTACATAGGCCAGAAGCAAAAAGCCCTTTCGGAAGCGTATCTGCGTCTCAATGAAGCCGCACAGACAAATGAGATCAGCTCGGATGAGTTTGCCCATGAGCTTCAGAGGATCATGAACCGGGACAATGTTGAGGTTGTCGTCATGAGCCCTGCATCCAGGGAGGTCACCGTCTATGCGGTCGACTCTTCCGTCATGATGCGCCGCCTGTGGGATAACCTGCTGGAGAATACGGAGGACCATGCACCCACGCGTGTCCTGCGCGACCGGCGCTACAACCAGAAGCTTCAGCTTGTGGACGATCAGGAAAACGGCTCGCACTATCTGGAAATGTGGGGCAGCCTTCATGACGGGAGCTATTATCTGATGCGGACGACGCTTGAGAGCATCCGCCTGAACTCGGGAATAGCAAACCGTTTTATTTTCTACATCGGAGCCATCGTAATTCTGTCCGGCGCCGGCGCGGCGGTACTTCTCGGGAGACGGATATCCGAACCTGTCCGGAGGCTCACGGATATATCCAAAAGAATGCGGGACCTGGATTTTTCCGCAAAATATGAAGGCCACGAGAACAATGAGCTGCAGGAGCTCGGAGAGAATATCAATGAGCTGTCCGGAACACTCGAAAAAACCATATCTGAGTTGAAAACGGCAAATAACGAGCTGCGGCTGGATATCGAAAAGAAAGAGCGCGTGGAATCCATGCAGCGGGAGTTCATTTCGAACGTGACCCATGAGCTGAAAACCCCGATTGCCCTGATCCAGGGATATGCGGAGGGTCTTCAGGAGGGAATGAGCGAGGACCCGGAGAGCAGGGATTACTACTGCAGTGTAATCGCGGATGAAGCCGCGAAGATGAACCGGATGGTCCAGAAGCTCCTTACTCTGTCCCATCTTGAATTCGGACAGAATGAAGTCAGCATGTCGCGGTTTGATGTCGCCGAAATGATCCGCGGGATCCTGCGCTCACAGCAGCCGCTGATTGAGGAGAGGGACCTTAAGGTATCGTTCGAAGAGCAGGGCGAGGTCTATGTCTGGGCGGATCCTTACCTCACGGAAGAGGTGTTCCAGAACTATTTCAGCAATGCGATGCATTACTCTGAAAAAGTAATTGACATAACGCTGACGCGGCAAGAAAATTGTATACGTGTCGGCGTGTTCAATTCCGGGAAGCCGATCCCGGAGGAGTCGGTCCCCAGAATTTGGGACAAGTTCTACAAGGTGGACAAAGCCAGGACACGCGAATACGGAGGTTCCGGCGTCGGCCTTTCAATCGTACGGGCGATTATGGAATCGATGCACCAGGAATATGGCGTGAAGAACTATGACAACGGCGTGGAGTTCTGGTTTAACCTGGACACCGCGGCCTGATTCGGGAAGCTTTTCAGATATGGTAGCGGTTATTGATTATGATGCGGGAAATATAAAGAGCGTTCTCAACGCGATGGAGTTCCTGGGGCAGGAGGCAGTGCTGACCGGCGATCCGGATATAATCAGGAAGGCGGATCATGTGATCCTTCCTGGCGTCGGAGCGTTCGGCGATGCAATGCAGAGAATCCGCAGCGCCCACCTGGATGAGGTTATCCGGGATGTGTGCGCCGGGGGAAGGCCGTTCCTTGGCATCTGTCTCGGGCTGCAGCTCCTTTTTGAGGAAAGCATGGAAAGCCCGGGCGTTAAGGGACTCGGCATCCTGAAGGGCAGGATTCTCAGAATTCCCGATAAAGACGCAGAAATCGGGTGCCAGCTGAAGGTCCCGCAGATCGGATGGAATGATCTTTCCTATCCCGGGAAAGCTAAGGACCGGGGCAGGCTGTTCGAGGGAATCCCGGAGCACAGCTATGTCTACTTTGTCCATTCCTATTATCTTTGCGCCGACGATCCGGAAATTGTGAAAGCAAGGACGAACTACGGAGTCTGCATTGACGCGTCTGTTGAAAGCGGCAATGTATTCGCATGCCAGTTCCATCCGGAAAAGAGCGAAAGAACCGGGATGAAGATCCTTGAAAACTTTCTCAGGATTCATTGACTTAAGACTGCTTCATGCAGGGCGGGCAGGTGCAACGTGCTGACAAAAAGAATCATTCCTTGTCTTGATGTTCATGACGGCCGTGTCGTCAAGGGAGTTAACTTTGTAAAGCTCCGCGACGCGGGAGATCCGGTGGAGGCCGGCGAAGCATATTCGAAGGCCGGAGCGGACGAACTTGTTTTTCTGGATATAACGGCGACGAGCGACGCGAGGGCGACGGTGGCTTCCATGGTGCGCCGCGTCGCGCAGCGGGTGTTCATCCCGTTTACGGTCGGGGGAGGAATCCGGACCATCGACGATATGCGTGCAATTCTGCGGGAAGGCGCGGATAAGGTTTCCGTCAATTCAGCGGCGGTTATGAGGCCGGAGCTGATCAGTGAGGGCGCGGAGCGCTTCGGCAGCCAGTGCGTTGTTGTCGCAATCGATGCCAGAAGACGAAGAAACCCTGCCTACGGGATGCCGGACGCGCTGCCCGGCACTTCGGATGATAAAAAGTACACAGACGGATGGTCCGTCTATGTTGCGGGAGGGCGCAGGGATACCGGAATTGATGCCGTGGAATGGGCCAGGAAGGCCGAGAGACTCGGCGCCGGCGAAATCCTGCTGACCAGCATGGACTGTGACGGCACAAAGTCCGGATACGATATTGAGCTGACAAAAGCAGTGTCCGATGCGGTCAGCATCCCGGTCATTGCTTCGGGCGGCGCCGGGACGAAGGAGCATTTCCTTGAAGCTCTTACGGACGGCGGTGCGGATGCGGTGCTTGCAGCATCCCTGTTTCACTTTAAAGAGCTCGAGATCAGAGAAGTAAAGGAATATCTGCGGGATCATAATGTGCCCGTCAGACTATAAATAATTATTACACAGCGGGGAGGCATAATATGAGTAAAAAGTATATTACAGCGGGGCTTGAGCCGGAAAAGGTGCTGAACTCTTTTGAGGACATCTGCAGGATTCCGCACGGTTCCTATCACACGCAGATGATCAGCGACTGGCTCAGGGACTTTGCGGTTAAAAGGAATCTTCGTCATATCCAGGATGAAGCCGGGAATGTCATTATGTTTAAGGACGGCACGAAGGGGCATGAAAATGCGGAGCCTCTGATGCTTCAGGGCCATATGGACATGGTCCTTGAGAAAAACAGCGACAATCCGATCGACATGGAGAAGGAAGCAATCACTCTGATGATCGACGGCGACAACCTGAAGGCGGATGGAACGACGCTCGGCGGCGATGACGGAATTGCGGTCGCAATGATGCTGGCGCTGCTGGACAGCGAAGATATTGTTCATCCCCCGCTTGAATGTGTATTTACCGTTGACGAAGAGGTCGGCATGCTCGGAATGGAAGCGCTTGATCCCTCGCCTCTTCGTTCGAAGAGAATGCTGAACCTTGACTCCGAGCAGGAGGGAGTCTTTACGGCAGGATGCGCCGGCGGCGCCGAGGAGGAGCTGACACTCCATGTGGAGAGAAAGCCCCAGTACGGCATTCAGCTTCAGATCGAGGTCTCCGGACTTCTCGGAGGCCATTCGGGCGAAAGCATCGATCGGGGAAGGGCGAATGCCGACCTGGTCCTTGCAAGGATACTGTATAAGCTGTACAAGAAGGTTCCCTTCTATCTGATCAGCATTAACGGAGGCTCCAAGGATAACGCGATCCCCAGAGAAGCATCGGCTCTTGTTATTTTCCCCGCAGGATCCGACAGGGAGCTGGCCGCAAAAACGATCGAGAAGCACGCAGCTTTTGCTGCCGCGGAATATCAGCAGGCGGATCCCGAAATGCGCTGCACCTGCACATGGATGGAGGACAGGGATCTCGCGGCGGCAGCGATGACCAAAAAGTATACAAAGCGCGTATTAAAGCTCCTTTTAAGTCTCCCGAACGGACTGATGGAGACGGACCAGGTGAGCAGGACACCGCAGACATCCCTCAATCTCGGTATTTTGAAGACCGATACGGATACGGTGACGATCGTGTTCCTTGTCCGCAGCAGCATCAATTCACAGAAGAAATTCCTCTGTGACAGGCTTGAGATCATTGCCGATGCCTATGATGCCGAGATCAGGACAGTGAGTGCATATCCTGCATGGGAGTACGCGCATCACTCCGAATTCAGGGATACACTTGCCGGGATCTATGAGAAGAAGACAGGCAAAAAGCCTGTGATTTCCGTGACACACGGAGGACTGGAGTGCGGCCTTCTGGCTGCCAAGATGGATGGACTTGACTGTCTCTCCATCGGACCCGACATGGAGGGAATCCATACTCCTTCCGAGAAACTGTCCATTTCCTCTGTCCGCAGGTGCTGGGAGTTCCTGCTGGCAGCCCTGGAGGCACTTGCATAAATGGCGGGACTGACAAATGACTGGCTGCCGGCGCTGCAGTCGCAGTTCAGGGAGCCCTATTACAAAGAGCTTTATCAGTTTATAACGAAGGAATATCAGACGCAGGTGATCTATCCGCCTGCGGATGATATTTTCAATGCACTGCATCTGACACCTCTTTCCGAGGTCAAAGTCGTGATCCTGGGTCAGGATCCCTATCACAACACGCATCAGGCGCACGGACTGTCCTTTTCGGTCCCGCCGGACCAGAAGGACTTGCCGCCGTCACTGATCAACATCTATCGTGAGCTTCACGATGATGTCGGCTGCAGAATGCCGGATAACGGCTGTCTCGTCGGATGGGCCAAACAGGGCGTACTGCTCCTGAACACGGTCCTGACGGTCAGGGCGCATCAGCCGGCGTCTCATCAGGGCCACGGCTGGGAGAAGTTTACGGATGCGATCATTGAAGCAGTCAACAGGCAGGACAGGCCGATTGTCTTTATGCTCTGGGGATCTCACGCACAGACGAAGATTCCGATGCTGACCAATCCGAAGCACCTGATCCTCACGGCGCCGCATCCGAGTCCCTTGTCCGCGTACAGAGGGTTCTTCGGCTGCAGGCATTTCAGCAAGTGCAATGAATTCCTGGCTGCCCACGGACAGACGCCGATCAACTGGCAGATTGAAGATACGGGAAACACTCAGAGCAGTTAAAACATGAGGGGAAAAAGGGAGAAGGCAGGATACAGACATACAGTCAGCACAAATTATCAGGAAGCAGGAAACCAATATGTCCAAGACAGCATTTCTGACAAAAGACAAGGCCGAGGAAATTGCAAAAAGGTGGCCGACACCTTTCCATATTTATGATGAAAAGGGAATCCGCGATAATGCCAGAGCAGTGAAAGAGGCTTTTGCATGGAATCCCGGTTTCCGTGAGTATTTCGCCGTCAAAGCGACGCCGAATCCCTTTATCATGCAGCTCATGAACGAATTTGATTTCGGCTTTGACTGCTCATCCGATGCAGAGCTCGTCCTTGCCGACGCAGTGCTTCCTTCCGAGTCGGAATACAATGACGGCTCTCTTCCGGGCGGCGGCAGGGGAGGACGGATCATGTTTTCCTCCAATGAAACGCCGGCGGCGGAATATGAGCGCGCGGCAAGGCTGGGGGCCATAATCAATCTGGATGACATTACGCACATTGATTTTCTTGAGAAGATCATAGGACCTGCGTTTCCGGAGACCATGAGCTGCAGGTTCAATCCCGGCGGTACGTTCACGATGAGCAACGGGATCATGGATAATCCGGGAGATTCCAAGTACGGCATGACCAGGGAGCAGCTCTTTGAGGCTTTCAGACGCCTTAAGGATCACGGCGTGAAGCACTTCGGTATCCACGCTTTCCTTGCGAGCAATACGGTGACCAATGATTACTATCCGGTCCTTGCCTCCAGACTCTTTGATCTTGCTGTTAGCGCGCACCGGGAGCTGGGCATCCATATTGCCTTTATCAATCTGTCCGGCGGCGTCGGGATCCCCTACAGGCCGGACGCGGAGCCGAACGATATTTACGCGATCGGCGAAGGAGTCCGCAGGGAGTATGAGAGAGTCCTTATTCCGGAGGGGATGGGTGATACGGCCATCTATGCCGAGATGGGCCGCTTTATGCTGGCTCCTTACGGAGCCCTTGTGACCAGGGCAGTCCACGAGAAGCATATCTACAAGGAGTACATCGGCGTAGACGCATGCGCCGCGAACCTGATGCGGCCGGCCATGTACGGGGCGTATCATCACATCACGGTTCTCGGAAAGGAAGGGGCGCCGGCGGATCACATCTATGATGTCGTAGGGTCCCTTTGCGAAAACAACGACAAGTTTGCAATAGACAGGCAGCTCCCTGAGATCGAAAAGGGAGATCTTATCTATATTCACGATACCGGGGCGCACGGGTTTTCCATGGGCTATAACTATAACGGAAGGCTCCTAAGCGCGGAACTTCTCCTGAAGGAGGACGGGACGGTACAGGAAATCCGGAGAGCGCAGACCCTCCGTGACTATTTTGCCACGTTTGACGGCACGCCGTACGGGGAAAAGCTCCTTGACTGCATAAGCAGGTGACGAAAGACCTGCTTCGGTAAAAACAAAAGAACCCTTGATTGTACTGCATCTGCGGTAAATCAAGGGCTTTTCTTTTTAATGCAGGAGATGGGATTCGAACCCACACGTATCGCTACGGCAGATTTTGAGTCTGCTGCGTCTACCATTCCGCCACTCCTGCGCTGCAGAGACTATGTTATCACAACGTTTGACGGCGTTCAAATAATTCCTCCAAAAAATTCCCTCAAAAAAATAAGAAATAGTGTTGACATGGTAATCCTATCGTGATACTATGCTTTCAACTTAAATACATAGTATTCAGGTAGGATAACCGTAAATTCAAAAAAGCAATCCGGTGGAGGTACAAAATGTCTATCAGGTTCAGTGAGCTGGACAGATGCAATTACAGATTCGGCCGAATGTGCCGTATCGGGTAAGGAGCATCAACCGGCAGGCGGCGCAGGAAGATCACATAAGATTTTCGGCAGCGGTATGGGCTGCGCAGTCTGTTTTTCATTCGTCACGAAGTGGTTTCGGGGCGATCAATAAGCAGGAGAAGAAAATGAGCGATCATACATATAAATTTGAAACACTGCAGCTGCATGTCGGGCAGGAGCAGGCGGACCCAGCAACGGATTCCAGGGCAGTACCTATTTACCAGACAACATCCTATGTCTTCCACAGTGCCCAGCACGCGGCTGACCGGTTCGGTCTTCGCGACGCGGGCAATATTTACGGGAGACTCACCAACTCGACACAGGATGTGCTCGAGAAAAGAGTAGCGGCACTTGAAGGAGGCGCAGCGGCGCTGGCTCTTGCATCCGGAGCGGCAGCCATCACATACTCCATTCTCACAGTCGCAAATGCCGGCGATCACATTGTGGCACAGAAGACGATCTACGGCGGCTCCTACAACCTGCTTCAGCATACTCTTCGCAATTACGGGATAAACACTACATTTGTGGATATTCATAATCTCGAGGAGGTTAGCGGAGCCATTCAGGAGAATACAAAGGCGATCCTGATCGAAACGCTGGGAAATCCGAATTCCGACATACCCGATATCGAAGCGGTCTCTGAGATCGCGCACAAAAACGGAATCCCGCTCCTGATTGATAATACCTTCGGGACACCGTACCTGTTAAGGCCGATCGAGCACGGCGCCGATATCGTCATTCATTCGGCGACAAAGTTCATCGGCGGCCACGGCACGACACTGGGCGGCATCATCGTCGATTCCGGAAAGTTTGACTGGACTCAGAATGACAAGTTCCCGCAGCTTACGCAGCCGAATGAGAGCTATCACGGGGTTTCTTTTGTCCAGGCAGCAGGGCCGGCAGCGTTTGTGACCTATATCAGGGCGATCCTTCTTCGTGATACGGGCGCCGCAATTTCCCCGTTCAATGCGTTCCTCCTGATCCAGGGAATTGAGACGCTCTCCCTCAGACTGGAAAGACATGCCGAAAACACTAAGAAGGTTGTCGAGTTCCTTGCAAAGCATCCGAAGGTTGCGAAGGTCAATCACCCGTCGCTGGAGGATCATCCGGATCACGAGCTGTATAACAGGTACTTCCCGAACGGCGGCGCTTCTATCTTTACATTTGAGATAAAGGGCTCGCAGGAAGAGGCCTTCCGGTTCATCGACAATCTTAAGATCTTCTCGCTCCTTGCAAATGTGGCAGATGTAAAGAGCCTGGTGATCCATCCTTACACGACGACGCACGCAGAGCTTTCCGAAACAGAGCTTGCACAGAACAACATAACGCCCAGCACGATCCGTCTGTCAATCGGTACTGAGCACGCGGACGATATCATCTGGGACCTCGAACAGGCGCTCGAAAAGATTTAAAGCCTGCCGAATATGCCGTAAGGGCTCCCGGGAGCAGGGCAAAGACTCATCTGTCTCATTTGCCGGATATGAAAATAAAAGCGACGGTTTCTCATTCGAAACCGCCGCTTTTTTTATTTCAGGGTGTTCAGAGCGCCGCTGAATCCGCAGATCCGGACACTTCTTCATATCTCAGCGCTGCAGGGCCGCAAGGTCGCCGAAGAATGCGGGATAGCTGATATCGACGCAGCGCTCGTCATCAAGAACCGTATCTCCCGAGGCAATCAGGGAGGCAACGGCAAAGCTCATGGCGATGCGGTGATCGGAGAAGGTGCGGATGAGACTCCCGTGAAGAGGAGCGCCGCCCCGGATGGTCATACTGTCCGGGCCTGTTGTGACATCCGCGCCCATGGCGGCAAGTCCTTCCGCCATCGCGGCGATCCGGTCGCTTTCCTTGACTCTCAGCTCCGCAGCATCCCGGATAATCGTAGTCCCCTCCGCGGCTGCCCCCATGACGGCGATCACGGGAAGCTCGTCAATAAGCGCGGGGATCAGGTCCTTTTCGATGACGGTCCCCTTCAGATGAGAATAGCGGACCAGAAGATCGGCGTAGGGCTCCGCGGCATCGGCAGAAGAAACATATTCGATATCGGCGCCCATCGCCTTTGCGACGCGAAGGATCCCGTCCCTGGTTTTGTTGGTTCCGACATTCCGGATGAGTACCTCCGACCCGGGGGTAATCAGCGCGGCGGCAATAAAAAATGCAGCGGAAGATATATCTCCCGGAACGTGAATTTCCGAGGCGTACAATTCATCCGCGGGCCGGATGACAACCGTATTTCCCGAGGCACGGACGTCTGCGCCGAAGGCTGTCAGCATCCTCTCGCTGTGGTCGCGGGATTTTGACGGTTCGGTGACCGTGACCGCATCCGAGGCGTACAGTCCCGCCAGAAGGATGGCGGATTTCACCTGGGCGGATGCAACGGGAGTGGCATAGCTCATACCATGGAGCGAAGAGCCGTTAATAAGAAGAGGCGCGCAGTTATTTCCCTGCACGCTTTCAATCTGCGCGCCCATCATGCGAAGAGGCTCCATGACCCGTTTCATCGGACGGGAATTTACGGAGGCATCCCCGCCGATCTGAGAGGCAAAGGACTGCGGAGCCAGGATTCCTGCCATAAGGCGGGTCGTGGTCCCGCTGTTGCCGGTGTACAGGGTGACATGGGAATCCTCTACATAAGGCAGCGCGGGGCAAAGTCCGTGCATTCCGCGCCCGTGTACGATCAGCTCGTGGGGATCGCCGTCCACCGATTCTGTGCTGATCCCGAGTCTTCGGAAGCAGTCAATTGTGGAGCGGCAGTCGGCACTGTCGAGAAAACCGTGTACGCGGGTATCTCCCTTTGCAATTGAGCCGAGAATGACCGCTCTGTGGGATATCGATTTGTCTCCCGGAATCAGGATTTCTCCTTTAAGGGGAGCGGATGATGACAGCTTCAGCATATGTTTACCTCCGATTCAGGACAGATGAATAACGTAATTGCGCTGTGACAGAATTTCAGCTGCTGCCTGCCTTGCGGCGTCCGTGTAAAACTCGACGCGCAGAACGCCTTCCTGGTATTCCCGGTTATGGGTGATCGCTATGTTCTTGATGCTGATGGCGTTGACGGCAAGGAGTGTTACGACCTCCGCGAGCGAAGCGGGATGATCCTCGATGTCCACATGTATAATATGAAGCCGGTTGTGCGCGCCGGATCCGGTTTCGGTGAAGCTGTCGCGATAGTCCCTGGCATCGCCGAACAGGCTGTAAAGCCTGTCCCTGTCACCGGATGCAATGCTGTCCCTTGCTTTTTCAAGAAGATCCATATAGTCGTCAAGGAGCGAGACAATATTATCTTTGTTGGTCAGACAGATCTGCTGCCACATCTCGGGAGAGGAGGATGCAATCCTTGTAATGTCCTTAAAGCCTCCCGCGGCGATCTGTTTCATGATCTGGCTGTCATTGTCGCTCTCCCTCACCAGGTTTACCAGAGAGGCCGCAATAACATGCGGGAGATGGCTGATTCCCGCCACGGCATAATCGTGGAACCTGCAGGGGACGACAAGGGGAATTGCGTGAATTCCCTCGACAAAGGCCTTCATCGTATCTGCGATGCGGGGATCTGCATTTTCCTCGGGGGAAAGAATATAATAAGCATTCTCAAGAAGCGCAGCGCTGGAGTTCCGAAAGCGCGTGCGCTCGGAGCCTGTCATAGGATGCCCGCCCACAAAATATCTCTGCAGGCCGGCAGCGGCTACATGCTCATGGATATCCCTTTTGGTGCTGCCTATGTCCGTCAGGATGGCGCCGGGCTTTAAGTGCGGCCTGATCTCAAGGAGGTTTGCCGCATTGTCCTTTACAGGCGCGCAAAGGAAGATGATATCGCACTCATCGAAAAGATCACCGGGGAAAAGGTGGCCCGGAGCGGTATCCTCAAAAGAGCGCCCCTCGTTGATAATTCCGCTTTCCGCGGCCTCCTTAAGGGAGTCCTTCGAGGGATTGTATGCGCAGATATAAGAATCCGGCCAGTAGCGGCGGATTGCCCTCGCGATCGAGCCGCCGATCAGGCCAAGACCTATAAAGCCATAACGAAGAGAATTAAAGTCAGTCATGGTACTCCTTACTACGATCCTGTAATTTGCATCAATCAACTAGTCTAAACCATAAAATGACATTTCGCCATAGCGTTAATGAAGTTGATTTTACCTTTGCGCAGGCTTATAATCTGAAACATCTTGCGGCAAATGCATATCGGACATGAATCCTGCAGATGCGGAATGGAGAGTACATGAAATACAATTTTGCAAAAATTGAGCCTAAGTGGCAGAAGCGCTGGGAAGACGCAAAGGCCTTCCGGGCGGTTGATTTTGACAGTAAGAAGAAATGGTACGGTCTTGTGGAGTTTCCCTATCCCTCCGGCGCCGGAATGCATGTCGGACATATCAAGGCTTATTCCAGTATAGAGGTGCTTGCGAGAAAGCGCAGGATGCAGGGCTATAACGTCCTTTTCCCGATCGGTTTTGACTCTTTCGGACTTCCCACCGAGAATTACGCGATCAAGACGAATACGCATCCCCACATTATTACGGAGAAGAATATCCGCCATTTCACCGAGCAGCTTAAGAGCGTCGGCTTTTCCTTTGACTGGGAGAGAGAGTTTGCGACCTCAAGGCCGGATTATTATAAGTGGACACAGTGGATTTTCCTGAAGCTCTTTGACCACGGCCTTGTCTTCAGGGCCAAGACGCTGGTCAATTACTGCCCGCACTGCAAGGTCGTCCTTTCGAACGAGGATTCGCAGGGAGGAAAGTGCGACATCTGCCACAGCGATGTCATCCAGCTCCCGAAGGATGTCTGGTATCTCCGGATCACCGAGTATGCGGACAAGCTCCTCGACGGTCTTGATACTGTTGATTATCCCGACAGCATCAAGCAGCAGGAGATCGCATGGATCGGCAAGTCCACCGGCGCGTTCGTCAACTTTACGGTTGCAGCGGACGGGGACGAGAGCGACTGCGATACGCTTGAGATCTACACGACACGGTGCGACACGCTGTTCGGCGTCACATTCATGGTTGTCGCGCCCGAGCATCCGGTGCTTGATAAATATAAGAACCGGATTACAAACTGGGACAAGGTAGAGGCATACCGTGAGGAATGCTCCAGAAAGTCCGAGTTCGAGAGAACGCAGCTGGTCAAGGACAAGACCGGTGTCCGGATTGAAGGCCTGTATGCCGTCAATCCCGTAAACGGAAAGAAGATCCCGATCTTTATCGCGGACTATGTCATGATGGGCTACGGCACCGGCGCGATTATGGCCGTGCCTGCGCATGACCAGCGTGACTATGACTTTGCGAAGACCTTCGGCGTCGATATCATTCAGGTCATCGAGGGCGGAGATATTGAAAAGGAAGCGTATACCGGCGACGGCAGAATGATCAATTCGGGCTTCCTTGACAAATATGACAACAAGAAGGATTCCATTGCCGCCATGCTGGAGTATCTGGCGGAAAAGGGAATCGGGCACGAGGGAATCCAGTACAAGATGAAGGACTGGGCATTCAACCGCCAGAGATACTGGGGCGAGCCTATTCCGCTGATCCACTGCCCTGTATGCGGAACGGTCGGCGTACCTTACGACCAGCTTCCGCTGGAGCTTCCCGATGTCGAGAACTTTGAGCCCGGAACGGACGGCCAGTCCCCGCTCGCGGGAATCGAGTCCTTTGTGAACTGCACCTGCCCGAAGTGTGGCGGACCCGCAAAAAGAGAGACGGATACCATGCCCCAGTGGGCAGGGTCTTCCTGGTATTTCCTCCGCTTTACGGACGCATGCAACGATAAGGCGTTCGCCGACAGGAAGAAGATTGATTACTGGATGCCGGTCGATCACTACAACGGCGGTATGGAGCACGTGACAAGACACCTTCTGTATTCGCGCTTCTGGCACCACTTCCTGTATGACATCGGTGAGGTCAACACGCCGGAGCCTTATGCAAAGCGTTCCTATCAGGGACTGATCCTCGGCTCTGACGGCGAGAAGATGAGCAAGTCCAAGGGCAATGTTATCGACCCCGTGGATATTGTCGAGAGCTACGGCGCGGACACGCTCCGGACATATGTCATGTTCATGGGTGACTACGGCAGCGCGGCTCCCTGGAGCGACGAATCCCTCAAGGGCTGCAGACGATTCCTTGAACGTGTGGCGGCTCTTCCCGAGATGGTTTCAGATATTCCGGAGGATGCGGAGATTGAATCCAAAGTCCACAAGACGATCAAGAAGGTCTCCGAGGATATCGAGAACATGAAGTTTAACACGGCCATCGCAGCGCTGATGACGCTGATCAATGATTTTGCGAAGGCCGGAAAGATCACAGAGTGGGATCTGGTTACCTTTATCAAGCTCCTTTCCCCGTTTGCTCCGCACCTTACGGAGGAGATCTGGGAAGGCCTCGGCAAAAATGCCGACGGCGTCACATTCCTTACGCTTTCCGCGTGGCCGGAGTATGACGAAGAGAAGACGAAGGACAAAACCGTCAGGATCGGCGTCCAGGTCAACGGCAAGGTGAGAGGCACGATTGAGATTGCTGCCGACGCAGCGAAGGAAGAGGTGCTCAGCGCCGGAAAAGCAGAGCCGAACGTCGCGCGCTTCATGGAAGGAAAGACCCTTGTGAAGGAGATTTATGTCCCCGGCAGGATCCTGAACTATGTCGTGAAGTAGTATTAATTACTAAATAAATCTTGTATATACAGCTCCGCATTGGTAAAATAGAATTTGGTTTTGCCATGCGGAGCTTTTTTTATGGTCATAAACACGGTAAACGTGCAGCATGACCCGGCGGCGCGGGGCAGACTAAATCAGATTGGAGGAATACAAATGAAGGTTTACACAACTGACAAGATCAGAAATGTTGTTGTTCTTGGTCACGGCGGCGCCGGCAAGACAACGCTGGTTGAAGCAATGGCTTACCTCGGCGGCATGACGTCCCGCATGGGCAAGGTCGAAGACGGCAATACCGTATCCGACTTTACGAAGGAGGAACAGAAGAGAGGAATCTCGATTCGTACTTCACTGATTCCGATCGAATGGAATGACTATAAGATCAATGTGCTGGACACCCCTGGTTTCTTTGATTTTGTCGGTGAAGTTGAGGAAGCCCTCAGTGTCGCTGACGGTGCGATCATCGTCATCAGCGGCAAGGCCGGTATCGAAGCCGGTACTGAAAAGGCGTGGGAGCTCTGCGAGCGTTTCCATCTGCCCAGGATGTTCTTTGTGACGGATATGGATATCGACAGCGTTTCCTACCGCTCGGTTGTCGAGAGCCTGACAAACCTTTACGGCAAGAAGATCGCTCCCTTCAATATGCCTGTCCGCGAGAATGAAAAGCTGGTCGGCTATGTCAATGTTATCCAGAAGAAGGCGTTCCGCTGGAAGGACAAGCAGGCGGTCGAGATGGATATTCCGGATTACTGCGAAGAGAATCTGGAAGAGTATCACGATACCCTGATGGAGTCGGTTGCAGAGACCAGCGAAGAGTTCATGGACCGCTATTTCTCCGGAGACGAATTCTCTGAGGCGGAGATCCGCTCTGCTGCCAGAATCGCCATCCAGGACGATTCCATTGTTCCGGTAACCATGGGCTCCGGACTTCTGAGCACAGGTGTCTACACGCTGCTCGATGATGTCATCAAGTACATGCCTTCCGCTGAGAGCCGCAAGGTTTCCGGCATCAACATGAAGACAAACGAGATCTTCGAGGCGAACTTCGATGTCCTCAAGCCGAAGAGCGCATACGTGTTCAAGACCATCGTTGATCCTTTCCTTGGCAGATACAGCCTGATCAAGGTCCGTTCCGGCGTGTTCAAGACAGATGACCTTGTCTATGACAGCAGGACTGAGACAGAATTCAAGATCGGCAAGCTGTATACGATGCAGGGCAATAAGACTTCCGAAATCGGCGAGCTTCACGCCGGCGACCTGGGCGCTCTTGCAAAGCTCGGAGATGTTGCAACGGGAGATACACTTTCCACAAAGGCTACTCCCATTCAGTATGCAAAGACGGATATTTCGAAGCCTTACACCTATCTGCGCTACAAGGCAAAGAATAAGGGCGATATCGATAAGATCCAGCAGGCAATGGCAAAGATCGCTTCGGAAGACCCGACCTTCAAGAATGTCAACGATGCTGCCAACAGCCAGACACTGATTTACGGTATGGGTGATCTTCACCTGAATATCATCCAGTCCATGCTCAAGAATGAGTACAACGTCGAAGTCGAAGTTGAAAAGCCGAAGGTTGCTTTCCGCGAGACCATCAAGAAGAACTCCGACGTTGAGTACAAGTATAAGAAGCAGTCCGGCGGACACGGCCAGTACGGACACGTCAAGATGAAATTCAGCCCCTCCGGCAATCTTGAGGAAGCTTATGAGTTCGGCGAAGAGGTCGTCGGCGGTTCTGTTCCGAAGAACTTCTTCCCCGCGGTTGAAAAGGGTATTCAGGAATCTGTCCTGCGCGGACCTCTGGCTGCTTATCCGGTTGTCGGCGTAAGAGCGATTCTGTACGATGGATCCTATCACCCGGTCGACTCCTCCGAAATGGCATTCAAGACTGCTTCCAGACAGGCGTTCAAGAAGGGCTTTATCGAGGCATCACCCGTACTGCTTGAGCCGATCGTTCTTCTGAAGGTCACTGTTCCGGACAGCTACACCGGCGATGTCATGGGCGACCTTAACAAGAGACGCGGAAGAGTCCTGGGCATGAACCCGATTTCCGGCGGCAAGCAGGTTATCGAGGCGGAAGTTCCTCAGATGGAGCTGTTTGACTACTGCACAACTCTTCGTTCCATGACGGGCGGACGCGGCGACTACGGTTATGAGTTTGTCCGCTACGAGCAGACACCTGCCGATATCCAGAACAGAGAAGTTGAGGCGAGAGCGGCAGAGGTTGCAGAAGGATACAGCGAAGGCTGATTTACGATTCTTCGGTTTCATAAAGATCTCACATGCAAAGAGCAGCCCGCGCAGGGGCTGCTCTTTGACTGCGCGAAGCAATGAGCCATGCGCGAACAGGATGGCAGACGGACATCGGGAGCTTGCTCACGAATGGCCGGATGACAGACTGGGAGCATACGGCGAATGCCGCGACAGTGAGCGTCCGAAGGACGCGTAACTGCCGGCATGGCTCATAGTAAAACGCAGGATGGGCTGCAAAGCAACTTGACAAATTGCACACGTTGTATACAATTATGCGTATATACAACGGAGGCATATAAAGCAATGGTAACAGAAACTTTTGAGAATCGTCCCGTGACGATGAATGAGCATAATAACCTGCTTCAGATCGAGGAGCATATGTACATCCTCGATGACGTCAAAAAGCCGAATGTATTCAGGGCGATGTTCCCGTATTCGGAAATACCGAAGATTCCTTTTAACGACAGATCGGTTCCGAAGTATATGCCATCCGAGATATGGATCACGGATACAACCTTCCGCGACGGCCAGCAGTCCAGGGCTCCCTATACATCGGACCAGATACTTCATATATATGATGAATTCCACAGACTCGGAGGAGAGAACGGACTGATCAGGGCCTGTGAGTTTTTTTTGTATTCAAAACAGGACAGGGACGCAGTGTACAAGTGCATGGAGCGCGGATACCGCTTCCCCGAAATCACAAGCTGGATCAGGGCCAGCAAAGAGGACTTCAGGCTGGTCAGGGAAATGGGAATGCCGGAAACGGGAATTCTGGTTTCCTGCTCTGACTATCACATTTTCCTGAAGCTCAAAATGACCAGGCGGGAAGCGATGGAGCATTATCTGACGATTGTCAGACAGTGCCTTGAGGAGGGGATAAGCCCCCGCTGCCATCTGGAGGATATCACGCGTGCGGATATTTACGGCTATGTCGTGCCTTTCTGCCTCGAACTGATGAAGCTCCAAAAGGAATATGGAATCCCGATCAAGGTCAGGGCGTGCGATACGATGGGATACGGCGTTAATTTCAACGGCGCGGTTATTCCCCGCTCGGTTCCCGGTATCATCTATGCGATACATACCCATGCGGGCGTACCCTGCGAGCAGCTTGAGTGGCACGGTCACAATGATTTTTACAAGGCAGTTACCAATGCCACCACTGCATGGCTTTACGGCTGCAGCGGAGTCAATTCTTCGCTGTTTGGTATCGGCGAGAGAACCGGCAACACCCCTACAGAGGCGATGGTATTCGAATACGCCCAGCTGCGCGGAACCCTGAACGGCATGGATCCCACCGTAATCACGGATCTTGCTGATTACTATGAAAAAGAGATTGGGTATCACATTCCCGAAAGGACACCTTTTGTCGGGAAGAATTTCAATGTCACGAGAGCGGGCATTCATGCGGACGGCCTTTTGAAGAATGAGGAGATCTACAATATCTTTGATACCGGTCTTTTCCTGAACCGGCCGCCGGTAGCCGCCATCTCGAATACTTCCGGTCTTGCGGGAATTGCCCTGTGGATTAATAACTATTACAGGCTTCCGGCAGGCAGTCAGCTTGACAAGAAGAGTCATATTGTTGAAGAACTGAAAGAGTGGGTCGATGAGCAGTATCGGGACGGACGTGTTACGGTTATGACCGACGCCGAACTGGAGCAGAAGATCGACAAAATCTGTGCGGAGGAAGGGATCAGTCTCTGGCAGAATACATAGAATTAGATGACAGTAAAGAGGGAAGGCAGAAATGAACGATTATGATGTTAGAAGGGATGTCAGCGACCAGTATTCACTCAGGGGCCGCGTTTTCCATAAGATCCGGGATGACATCCTCAACGGCAAGTACAAAGAGGGGGAAGAGCTGAAGGAGGTTTCCATCGGCCACGAGATGGGTGTTTCGCGAACTCCCGTAAGAGAAGCCCTGCGCCAGCTTGAACTGGAAGGGCTTGTACAGATTATTCCCAACCGGGGAGCCTTTGTAACGGGAATCCAGGCAAAAGACGTCCATGATATTTATATGATACGCTCAAGGCTCGAAGGTCTTTGTGCCAGATGGGCCTGCGAGAATATCACGAAGGAGCAGCTCGAGGCGATGGAAGAGAATGTTTACCTCGCCGAGTTTCATGTGACAAAGGGCAATATGGAGCAGATCGCGGAACTGGATAATTCCTTCCACAGGATTCTCTATGCCGCATGTGACTCCAAGATGCTTGAGCACCTCCTGATCGATTATCATGAGTATGTCATGAGAATCCGGAAGAAGACACTTTCCACCATCGAGAGAGCAACGCAGTCCAATAAGGAGCACCACGGGATTATGGAGGCGATCAAGATGAAGGATGCCAATCTCGCGGAAAGGCTTGCGGACGAGCATATGAAGCAGGCATATGATAATATGGTAAAGAACGGTCTGTTCGATCTGTACAGGGAGCAGTAATACTGACAGCACCGGATGGTCAAAAACCCGCATTTTAAAGGATAAGGAAAAGCATATGACAAAAATACCGATGACAACGCCCCTTGTTGAGATGGACGGAGATGAGATGACCCGCATTATCTGGAGGATGATAAAGGAACATCTGATCACGCCGTTTGTGGATTTAAAGACAGTCTATTATGACCTTGGTCTTGTATCCCGCGATGAAACCGATGATGAAATTACCATGGAGGCTGCGGAGGCAACAAAAAAGTATGGCGTTGCCGTCAAGTGTGCGACAATTACACCCAACAAGGCCAGACAGAAAGAATATGACCTCAAGAAGCTGTATAAGAGCCCGAACGCAACCATCCGCGCGGCGCTTGACGGCACGGTTTTCCGCGGACCGATCATGGTTAAGGGAATCGAGCCGTATGTGCGGACGTGGAAGAAGCCGATCATGATGGCGCGTCATGCTTACGGCGATGTCTATAAGAATGCGGAGATTAAGGTCGGAGGCCCCGGAAAGGCGGAGATCGTCTTCACGGAGATCAACGGCGTAGAGCACAGGCGCCTGATCTGTGATTTCGAGGGCGGCGGTATTGTACAGGGAATCCACAACACCGACCAGTCCATTGAAAACTTCGCACGCACCTGCTTTGAATATGCTCTCGCGCAGAAAATGGATCTCTGGTTTTCCACAAAGGATACGATTTCAAAGATCTATGACGGTAATTTCAAGGAAATATTCCAGAGGATTTATGACGAGGAATATAAGGACAAATACGAAGCTGCCGGGATCACCTATTTCTACACACTGATCGATGACGCCGTCGCAAGGGCAATCCGCTCGGAAGGCGGATTTGTCTGGGCGCTGAAAAACTACGACGGAGATGTCATGAGCGATATGATGGCGACCTCCTTCGGCTCCCTTGCCATGATGACATCGACGCTGGTTTCGCCTACGGGCGCCTATGAATTTGAGGCAGCCCACGGGACCGTGCAGCGCCATTACTACAAGTATCTTGAGGGACAGCCCACATCCACCAACTCCGTCGCAACAATCTTTGCCTGGAGCGGAGCATTGAACAAGCGCGGGGAAATGGACGGAAACAAAGAGCTTTCCGAATTTGCCGGAAAGCTCGAAAAAGCAACGATCAATACGATTGAATCGGGTAAGATGACCGGCGATCTCGCGGGCATCACCACGCTGGAAAATGTTGAGAAGCTCGGAACGGAGGAGTTCATCCTCGCGGTCAGGCAGGAGCTTGAAAAACTGCTGTAAGGCTTATTTCTGAGCCTCCTGTAGCTGTTCCCACTGTTCGTACAGCGCGGCCAGCTGCGCATCGTTTTCTTCGTGTTCTTTCGAAAGCGCAGAGAGTCTTTCGATATCAACCGATACTTCGGGCAGTGCCATCGTCTCTTCGATGGCACTGTTTTTTTCTTCAAGGGCGGTAATTCTCTCCTCCAGCTTTTTGATCTCGCTGGCAGCCTTGCGGAGCCTTGCCTGCTCCTGCTTCTGGCGCGCCCAGTCATCCCTGCCGGCGGTTTCCGCTGCCGAAGGTCCGTCCGACCAGTCGCCCGTCCGGGACACTGCGGCGCCGGGAGTGCCTGCATCGGAGGCCTTTTGCCTGGAAATCAGCTGGTCGCCGATCTGCTGGGATTTTTCCAGATAATAGTCATAGTTCCCGTAGTACTTATCCGGAATGAGGTCGCTTCCGCTTCCGTTGTACTCGACAAGAACGTTTTGCGTCAGATTGAGAATCCTGCTGGCAGTCCTGTTGATAAAGTACCGGTCATGAGAGACGTACAGCACTGTGCCCTCATAGCTGTTGAGCGCATTCTCGAGAACCTCACGGGAGACCATGTCCAGGTGGTTGGTCGGCTCATCGAGGATCAGGAAGTTTGCCTCCGAGAGCATGAGCTTTGCAAGGCTTACGCGTCCCTTTTCGCCGCCGGAGAGGTCGCCGATCAGTTTAAAGACATCGTCGCCGGTGAACAGGAAGGAAGCGAGAAGACTGCGGATTTCCGTATTGGTCATATCCGGGTGCGCGTCGGAGATCTCCTCAAATACCGTGTTGCTGTCATTGAGGACATGGTGCTCCTGGTCGTAGTAGCCGACGTGCACATTTGTGCCGAAGCGGACTGCTCCGGCATCGGGCGCGACAAGGCCGTTGATGATCCTGAGAATTGTGGTTTTGCCGGATCCGTTGCTGCCGATCAGGGCGGCGTGGTCGCCTCTTCGGATTTCAAACCCGATATCGTTAAAGAGCTCCTTCCCGTCAAAGGACTTGGCGAGATGCCGGACCTGCATGACATCCCTTCCGCTTTTGATGCAGGGCTTCAGTACAAGGTGCATGTCATCGCGCAGCTCAACGGGGCGGTCTGTCCGCTCCATTTTTGACAGCATCTTTTCCCTGCTTTCCGCGCGCTTTATGGATTTCTCCCGGTTGAACTGGCGGAGCTTTGCGATGACCTCTTCCTGGTGACGGATCTGGGCCTGGTTGTTCAGGTACTGGTGCCAGGCCTCCTCCCGGAGAGCCTTTTTGCGCTCCGCATAGGCGGAATAATTGCCGGTAAACAAAGTCGCGCGGGTATTCTCGATCTCGATGACGCGGCTTACGATTTTATCCAGGAAGTACCGGTCGTGAGATACAATCAGTACGGTCCCGCGGTAATTCAGCAGATAGTTCTCGAGCCAGGCAATGCTTGTAATATCCAGGTGGTTGGTCGGCTCATCGAGGATGATGATATCCGGCTTTTCCAGAAGGAGCTTTGCAAGCGCAACTCTGGTTTTCTGCCCGCCGGAGAGTGTGGAGATGCGCTGGGAAAACTCGGACTCATCAAAGCCAAGGCCCCTTAAAACACCGATGATTTCGCCCTTATAGGCGTAGCCGTTCTCAAGCTGGAAGAGGTGAAGGAGCTGATTGTACTCGGCCATCAGGTCATCGAGCTCGGCGCCCTGGAGCCTTCCCATCATCTGCTCGGAGCGGGCAATTTTCTGCTCCAGCTCAATCACATGCTTTTTGACAGAGAGCACCTCGTCATAAATCGTGTTGGCGGAATTGAGATTCTGGTTCTGCGCAAGATACCCGAGCGTCACATCCTTTGCATAAGAAACGGTTCCCTCGTCCGGGGTAAGGGTATCCTCAACATAGCTGCCCTCGGCAAGCGGAGCGAAGGCGACCATTATCTTGAGGAGCGTCGATTTGCCTGCGCCGTTTGCGCCGACAATCGCAGCCTTATCCCCCTTTTCGAGGTGAAAGGTAATGTCGGACAGTACGGGCTCTTCCAGAAAGGCTTTGCTGATATGGTGACAGGATAAAATCATGGCTGAAAAGTTTTCCTCTGCATTCGTTTCGATAATATAGTATACTATTATAGCATTTTATGCGCAGCATGGGGGAGAAGTCCTTAGCTGCACGAAATACACAGGAGTAACAAAGTGGAAAACAGAGAAATCTCACAGGCAGTCGTATCAAGACTTCCACGCTACTACAGATATCTCGGGGACATCAAGGACCAGGGGATCGAAAGAATATCGTCCGCGGAGCTCAGCAGAATAATGCGCGTAACTGCTTCCCAGATACGTCAGGATTTTAACCACTTCGGCGGGTTCGGCCAGCAGGGATACGGGTATAACGTTGAATATCTTCATGAAGAAATAGGAAAAATACTCGGACTTGACAGAGATCACAGGCTTGTTCTTGTCGGGGCAGGCAATCTTGGCTCCGCTCTGATCAACTACATGAATTTTAAGAACAGGGGCTTCTTTTTCCAGGCGGCCTTTGATGCGAATGAAGAGCTGCACGGCAGGACACTGGGCGGTATCAAGGTGTATCCGATGGATGAGCTGGTCAGCTTTATCGAAAATAATGACATCGAAATTGTTGTCCTTGCCATTCCCCGGACCGCGGCTGTCAAAGTGGCGGAAATGGTCAGCGGCACCGGGATCAGCGCGATCTGGAACTTCGCGCATATAGACCTGCAGGTTCCGGACAGGATCCAGGTGGAGAATGTCCATCTGTCGGATTCCCTGATGAGGCTGACCTACAGCATACGCAGATACGAGGAAAAGAATGCGCAGAAATGATTCGGCAGGATCCGCGGGGGAAAGGGTCCTGTACAGAGAATATCTGATTTCGCCCGCAGGGATGAAGGAAGCGGATCAGAATACGATAGAAAAAGCAGGTATTTCTTCCGCTGTGCTGATGGAGAGAGCGGCGCTTTCCGTTGCCGATGCAGTGAGCGGGGCGCTTGAAGGCAGGAGGAACCCGGCACCGGAGACGGTCTATGTATTTGCCGGAAGGGGCAATAACGGCGCCGACGGAATTGCAGCCGCAAGGATACTTGCGGAAAGGGGAATCAGGGCGACGGTCTGGCTGACAGACGTGCCTTCCCCTGAATCGGAGGGCGCTGTGCAGCAGAAGGCAGCGGAGTATTACGGAGTGCCCTGCAGAAAGACTGACGAGTACAGTATCCCGGAAGGAAGGGTTCCCTTTGCGGTAATCGATGCACTTTTCGGGACGGGCTTTCACGGAAAGCCGGAAGGCAGGGCCCTGGAAGCAATAAGAGAGATTAACCGCCTTCGCCGGGAAGGCGCGCTCGTCGTATCGGTGGATATCCCGAGCGGAGTTTCGGGCGCCGACGGGAGCATTCCCGGAGAATGTGTCCGTGCGGATATAACGGTGACTTTTTCCTATTATAAGGCAGGGCATTTCCTCTATCCCGGACGGGCAGCGTGCGGTGAACTGATAAGGTCACAGATCGGCATTACCGACAGATCCCTGGGACAAAAACCCGGGATTTTCACTTATCTGGCATCATCCGGGGTGCCTGGGCGGATCAGAACTGATCTGCAGCTGCCCGAAAGGAATCCCGCAGGACACAAGGGGAGCTTCGGAAAGGTTCTTCTTGCCGCGGGAGATTTCGGAATGTGCGGCGCCGCGGTGCTCTCCGCAAGAGCCTGCTGCCGCGCAGGCGCAGGAATGGTCAGGGTCTTTACACCGGAAAGCAACAGAATTATTATTCAGCAGTCCGTGCCGGAGGCCCTGATCAGCACCTTTCCGGATGAAGAAGCCTGGGAAGACGGCATACCTCTTTTGTGCGCCGGCTCCCTGGAGAGTGCACTTTCGTGGTGCGATACAATCGCAGTGGGCCCGGGGCTCGGGCGCGGGAAAAGAGCGGTATATACAGTTAGGCATCTTCTTGAATATGCCGCCGCCTGCGGGGACAGGCTTAAGGGCATGGTCATTGATGCGGATGCGCTGCGGATTATCTCGGCGGATGAGGATCTGTACCGTCTGCTGAAAATGGCAGGAGCAAAGCTTTCGGTGATCCTGACGCCGCATCTTGCCGAATGTGCTGCGCTTTTGCATGTAAATACAGACGAGCTTGCAGAAGACAAAATGAAAAGACTCCGGCTTATCCGGGATTTCTGCAGCGAGTATCATGTGACCCTTGCCGCAAAGGATGCGGCGACCATGGTCGCTTCCTGCGAATCGGATGAGGTCTACCTGAACACAACGGGAAACGACGGACTTGCCGGTGCTGGTTCCGGTGATGTCCTTACGGGAATTATCAGCGGTCTTACCGCCCAGGGCATGGGAGGGAGCGCTGCCGCCGCAGCCGGCGTGTTCCTTCACGGACTGTCTGCGGACATCGCCGTTTTGACGACCGGCAGGAGGAGCCTTACGGCTTCCGATGTGATCGATCATTTACAAGATGCCCTTTTTGAGGTATCATCAGGCAAAATGTGATTTTTTGCCATATCGGAGGTAACAGTATTATATGGACCCAGACGACCCGGGTAATTTTGTGCTTTATATTCTCGCTGCGCTTTGTCTGATTGATCTATGCTGGAAGATCGTCAATATCTTAAGAAAAGGAATCCGGCTTTCGGGCGCCCGTCGTCCGGACGATCCGGATATGACCGAGGAGGACCTTCGCTCCATGCTCAGTGAGGGCCACGAGCAGGGAGTGCTTGAGCAGACGGAAGCGGAGATGATTTCCAATATCTTCGAGTTTTCCGATAAAGAAGCCGGTGAGATTATGACTCACCGCAATGACATGATCACAATCAGCGACAGTGCGAGTCTGGGTGAAGCGGTCAGCTTTATGCTGGACGCCCGCAACAGCCGTTTTCCCGTCTGCAGGGAGAACATCGACAACATTATCGGTGTCGTTCATCTGAGGGACGCTGTGAAATACAGGGAAGATCATCCGGAAGCGGCGGGCGATAAGATCGGTTCGATCCCGGAGGTGTTCCGGGAGCCTCTGTTCGTGCCGGAGACAAAGAATATCGATGATCTTTTCCGGCAGATGCAGCAGACAAAGAATCAGATGGCGATTGTCGTTGATGAATACGGCCAGACCTCCGGGCTTGTTGCCATGGAGGATATACTGGAGGAGATCGTCGGCAATATCATGGATGAATATGATGTTGACGATACACATATAACTGCTACGGCAAACAAAAACGAATACATTGTGGAAGGAAGGACTCCGCTCGAGGAACTCACGGCTCAGCTCCATATCCCCTTCAACGATGATCGTTTTGAGACTCTGAACGGTTTTTTAATGTCAATAATGGAAAGAGTTCCTCAGGACAACGATCACTTTGTCACCGAGTATGAGGGCTGGCGGATAAGGATTCTGTCAGTCAAGGACAGACAGGTGCAGAGGGTGCTGTTTACAAAGCTGTCATGAGAATTCATCAGGAAAGGTGGTTTTAATCAATGTCTGGACATTCAAAATTCGCTAACATCAAGCACAAGAAGGAAAAGAACGATGCGGCCAAGGGTAAGATTTTCACCATTATCGGACGTGAAATCGCAGTGGCTGTCAAGGAGGGCGGACCGGATCCTTCCAATAATTTCAAGCTTGCACAGGTAATAGCGAAGGCTAAATCCAACAATATGCCCAACGACACGATCGAGCGCGGCATCAAGAAGGCAGCAGGCGATCTGGGCGATGTCACATATCAGTACAATACTTACGAAGGATACGGCCCCGGCGGCGTTGCGATCATTGTCGATACGCTGACCGACAACCCGAACCGCACAGCTGCGGACGTAAGGGCAGCCTTCTCCAAGGGAAGCGGCAATATCGGTACACCCGGCTGTGTTTCCTTTATGTTTGACGAGAAGGGACAGATCCTGATTGACAAGGAAGACTGCGATTTATCTGCCGACGACCTGATGATGATTGTCCTGGATGCCGGCGCCGAGGATCTGAAGGAGGAAGAGGACAGCTTTGAGATCCTGACATCTCCCGATGATTTTGAGGCGGTCACAAAGGCTCTCCAGGATGCGAATATTGCTACCGCGTCGGCGGAAGTAACCAAGATTCCCCAGAACTATGTTGAGGTAAAGGATCCGGACTCCGTAAAGGGTCTGAACATTATTCTGAGCAAACTCGATGACAGCGACGATGTCCAGAATGTTTATCACAACTGGTCCGGTGAGGAGGACGATTAATTAATTATTCATGGCAGAACAGGGACAGAAGGCAGGAAGCCGCCGCAGCAATGCAGGCGGGACTGCCCGCAGAAGCGGCAGCGCCGCAGGTAAAAATACATCCGGAAGAACTACAAAGGCGCGTACATCCGGCACTACGCCGGCAGCGGGAAGCCGCAGGGCAAACAGCGGTACAGCCCGCAGGAGCGCGGGAACAGGCAGGGCGTATTCATCCGGTTACAGTACAGCAGGCAAATACTATGAGGAGGATTCCGTCAGAAGACGGGACCTTCTTATTGTTATACTCTTTGCGCTGATGGTATTTCTGTTTCTCACCGGTTTCGGACTCCTGGGAACGGTGGGAGCGTTTGTCAGCAAAATAACATTCGGACTGTTCGGCTGGCCGGCATATATTCTGCCGGTGTTTGTTTTTGCTGCAGTTCTTTACTACACAGCGAACCAGGATGACGAAACTGCCGTGCTGGCACTTACGGGAGCGGTGATCCTGCTGCTTGTGCTGGGCGTATTCTGTGAACTGATCACAGGGGATTTGAAGAACACGCCGCTTTACAATGCGGGAAATATCTATCGCAGATGCGGCGCCGATAAAAACGGCGGCGGTGTGATCGCCGGCTCGGTCGCCTTCCTGCTGTATCATTATCTGAAGATGTTCGGAGCGGTTTTTGTCCAGATCGTTCTGATCGTCATCAGTTTTGTGCTGATTTCCAGAAGATCCATCGTTGATCTTACCCAGGATATCATCGCCGCGGCAAGAAGAAGCCGCATCGGGCATCTTGAGGAGAAGGCAAGGATCCGCGCGCAGAGGCAGCAGTATTATAACGACTATCCGGACGATGAATTTCCGGATGAATATGCAGAAGAGACCGGCGATGACCTGTATGCGCCGGAGGATTATAAAGATGCCGAATACTGGGACGGCCGCCAGACAAAGCGCTACAACAGGGAGGAGCAGCGCCTTCGCCAGGAAGAGCAGAGAAGGCGCCAGGAGGAGCTTGCAAGACTCCATGAGGAGGAAAGGGAAAACGCAAGAATTCTCCGGGATATGAGAAACAGCTCCAGGGGCTATCACAGTCAGCCCCAGGAGGTAACCTACCGCGGTATTATCGGGAACACGCTGCTCACAGACGACTTTGAGGATGCGGGAGGATTTCCCGACTGGAGGAAGGACGCCGTTGCCATGCACGCTGCGGCGCCGGCAGACGGCGGCCTGAGTGCCCGCCCGGTGAATGAGGAGGTCCCCGCGAAGGAGAATCGAAAGGCACAGACGCCTCCGAAGGCTGCCGCAGCGTCGCAGTCATCATCCGACAGTTGGCAGGAATACCTGGAAAACCGCAGAGCGTACCGCAAAATTGAGGATGACAACAGAAGACGCACCGAGGAAGCGATTGCCGCGGGGGATGAGGAAGCCATTCCGCAGCAGCACAGGTTCGGCGCGGGAGAGTATGTGTACGACGGATCCTATGAGGATGCGCCTGCAGAGCCTGTCATTCACAGACAGTCGAATGATCTTCATGAAATACGTCCGGAGGATTTCAGGACCTTCCGTCCGTATTATCAGAACATTCCGGATACAGATGCCGCACGGGAAGAAGTGCCGGAGACTCCGGTACCGGATTATGAGGAGACGGAGCCTGCAGGATATCCCGCAGGCAGTGAAGGCATAAGCTCTCCGGAGGAGCTGACCGCCGGGCCCGTGCCGGAAACGGTGCACGGACAGGGCTATGACGACTGGAAGACTGCACCCGCGGACTGGGAGACTTCGCCGGCAGTTACAAAGCCTTCGCCCGAAAAGAGGCAGGAGCCTGCGCCTGAGTATTCCTACTACGAAATGTATCCGGAAGAGTATCCCGAAGAGGATTCTCTTGAGTGGGCGGATCCCCTGCCGGAGGAAATAGACGAAGGTTACGTAAGCGCCGGGACAGGTCAGGAACCTGCCTTCGGCGGCGAATATACACAGGCTGAGCCGGAGACGGTTCCGGATGAATATGTTGAGGCGGAGCCGGAAGAAGTTTCGGTGCCTTATGATATCCGGCGCCAGGGCACATTCGCAGCGCAGGCCGCCGCAGCGCCCGCCGCAGAACCTAAACCTGCTGCAGACATCGTCCGTCCGGCACAGACACCCCTTCTTAAAGAGGAGACTGTGACCCCGGCACTGCAGGAAATCACCGTGCACACCGAGAGGGAGGAAGGACCTTCCGACATCAGCACCGTACAGGTTACGGCAGAAGACATAACAGAGCCTGAAAAGCAGGAGCCCGTTCAGGAGGAGAGAAGGATCTACCAGTATCCTCCGCTGAATCTCCTTCGGCCCGGAATGCGCGCCGATGACGCGGATACCGACGCGGAGCTTCGCGACACGGCGATGCGCCTTCAGGAGACGCTCAAGACATTCGGCGTCAACGTTAAAATTACAGATATATCCCAGGGACCGGCGGTTACCAGATATGAGCTGCTGCCGGAGCAGGGAGTGAAGGTCAGTAAAATTGTCGGTCTTCAGGACGATATCATGCTCGCGCTTGCAGCCACGGATATCCGCATAGAGGCGCCGATCCCCGGCAAGTCGGCAATCGGCATTGAGGTCCCGAACAAAACGACGCAGATCGTCGGACTCTATGATATCCTCGCTACGAAGGATTTTGAGGAAGCAAAGAGCAGGCTTTCCTTCGGCGTCGGCAAGGATATTGCGGGCAAGGCAGTAGTAACCGATATTGCAAGGATGCCGCATGTCCTGATTGCGGGAGCGACAGGCTCCGGAAAATCCGTCTGTATCAATACGATTATTGTCAGTATTCTTTACAAGGCATCTCCGGAGGAAGTAAAGTTCATCATGATCGACCCGAAGGTCGTCGAGCTGTCGGTTTATAACGGCATCCCGCATCTGATGATCCCGGTTGTCACGGATTCCCAGAAGGCCGCTGCGGCGCTGAACTGGGCCGTGGCCGAGATGGACAGCAGATACCGGAAATTTGCGGAGGCCTCCGTCAGGGATATCAAGGGCTATAATGCGAAGGCAAGGCAGAAGATCGACGCCGGCGAAGAGACGGACATGAAGATCATGCCCCAGATCCTGGTAATCGTCGACGAGCTTGCCGACCTGATGATGGTCGCAAAAAATGACGTGGAAACAGCGATCTGCCGCCTGGCACAGCTCGCAAGAGCCGCAGGCATTCATCTGGTCATTGCGACGCAGAGACCTTCGGTCGATGTCATTACGGGACTGATCAAGGCGAACATGCCCAGCCGTATCGCCTTTGCGGTATCCCAGGGCGTTGACTCCAGGACAATTATCGATATGTACGGCGCGGAAAAGCTGCTCGGGAAGGGCGATATGCTGTTCTTCCCCCAGGGCCTGCCGAAACCCGCGCGTATCCAGGGAGCGTTCGTTTCGGATGATGAGGTCACGGACGTCGTTGAGTACGTAAAGGAACACAATCAGCCTGCGGAAGGCGCGCGTGAACTTGAAAAGCAGATCATGGAGAGCATGGAAGGCGGCGGCCAGGAGAATGACAGCGTCCAGGAAACCGGAAACAGCGGGCCTGCGATCGATTCCCTGTTCCATGACGCCGGCCAGTTCATAATCAAGAAGAATTCCGCGTCCATAGGTCTCCTCCAGAGGGGCTTCAGGATCGGATTCAACAGGGCTGCCAGAATTATGGACCAGCTCTCGGAGGCAGGAGTTGTCAGTGAAGCGGAAGGCACGAAGCCGAGGCGGATACTGATGAACGAACTGGAATTTGAACAGTATTGTGATGACAATATCTGATAACGGAGATAATCAATGGCTGAGATAATTAACGGCAGGGAAGTGTCCGGGATTATCCGGGATGAAGTAAAGGAAAAGGTCCGGCTCCTGAAAGACCGGGGGATTACTGTTACGCTCGCCGTCGTACTGGTCGGCAATGATCCGGCCAGCAGGATTTATGTCAGAAACAAGGAGAAGGCCTGCGAATACTGCGGCATCATCTCGAGAAAGATTGAACTCGGCGAGAGCACGACGCAGCAGGAGCTTTTGTCTGTTATCGAAGGACTGAATGCGGATAAGGACGTGACCGGAATTCTGGTCCAGCTCCCGGTTCCGGCCCATATTGACGCGGATGCCGTGATCAGGGCAATCGACCCGTCCAAGGATGTGGACGGGTTCCACCCCCAGAATGTCGGCGCTCTTTCGATCGGCCTTCCGGGCCTTAAGTCCTGCACGCCGGCAGGCATTATCGAGCTGCTGAAAAGGTATGAGATACCGATTGCCGGCAGAGAATGCGTCATTGTCGGACGCAGCAATATCGTCGGCAAGCCTATGGCAATGCTGATGCTCAGAGAGAATGCCACCGTCACGGTTGCGCATTCAAAGACAGCAGACCTTAAAGAAGTGTGCAGGCGGGCGGATATCCTGATAACCGCTACCGGCAGGGCAAAGATGTTTGACAGAAGCTATATAAAGGAAGGGGCTGCGGTAATCGACTGCGGAATGGACCGCGACGCCGACGGCAAGCTCTGCGGCGATGTGGACTATGAAGATGTCCTGCCCGCAGTCAGCGCGATTACGCCCGTGCCGGGCGGAGTCGGCCCCATGACCGTCGCCATGCTGATGCACAACTGTGTTGAGGCACAGATGCTTCGATGAAATGTCCGAAATGTGGTAAAGAAATCGAAGAAGGCTCGCTTTTTTGCCAGTACTGTTTTGCGGATATCAGGATCGTGCCCACCTATGACACGAAAATAGAGCAGAGTATAGCCAACACTCTGGACGGAATCCGCAAAAACATAGGCAGGGAAGATAAAAAGGAACAGCTCAGGCAAAAAAGGCTCGAGGAGTTAAACCGTCTTAAGAAAAAGGCGGCTTTTGTCCTGCTCGGAATTATTATCACGCTGGTCGCAGTCGGTGTATGCGTCGCTGCATGGAGGCAGAAAAGATACAATACGGTCTCGTATTATGTCGGCGAAGCATACCGCCTCTCGGAGCTCGGCGAATACTTTGAAGCCTCCGAGATGATCGACAGAGGGCTCGCCCTCGAAAGCAGCGAGGATCAGAGGACGCTTTACCTGCTTAAGGCGGATTACCTCAAAAAAGCGGGGCTGACTGCCGGCGCTATTGACGCGCTCAATGCGCTGATCTCCCGAAGCGATGTTCCCCAGGAGGAACAGGTCAGTGCCTACGGAAGGCTGATTGCGCTGTATTCGGAGAACGGGGATTATGATAAGATCGCCGATATCCTGGCCGGCTGCGGTAAGCCCGCAGTGCAGGAGGTATACAGCGAGTATATGGTCGCCGATCCCGTGCTGACGCCGGATCCGGGTGAGTACGAGGACGCCGTGGATCTCGAGATTGAGGCGCAGGGGAACGGATCCGTGTTCTATACACTGAACGGGGAAGTGCCCGATACCGATGATAATCTGTATCAGGGGCCGCTGAAACTCGAGTCCGGCGAGCATATCGTCACGGCGGTTTATGTAAATCACTTCGGAGTACGAAGCTCCCCGGTGAGCGGGTCCTATATCATCGGTCCCGACAGACCGGCAAAGCCGACGGTTTCGCCTGCATCCGGGGCGATCCGGGCGCAGATGGATATTACGGTTGAGGCGCCGGAGGATTCGGTGGTTTATTACACAACGGACGGGACGGTGCCTACAGAGAACTCGAAGCAGTATACGGGACCGATCCCCATTCCGCTCGGGGCCTCGAGATATCGCTTTATAGCCGTCGGCCCTACGGGAAAGGTCAGTGACATAACCGATGCCGAGTACTCCTATACGATCAGCGGGAATGTTACGCAGGCGGACGGGCCGAACTACATCATTGTTGCGCTGATACGGCGCGGCGAGGTTGTCGATACGATCGGCACAATCGCAAGAGGTGACGCGAGATTTGTGTTTACCTATCAGGGGCTGCGGCAGATAACGGGTTACGGAAATTTCCTGATTTATTCTGAACAGCTTGTGGATGAGGCAGGAAATACTGCATCGACCGGCAGAGTTTATGCTGTTAATATATCAAACGGAACGGTAAATCTGTTCTCAGAACAGGGCGGACAGTACAATCTGACACCGATCGGATGATTTGGCGCTCACTACACAGAAGCGCCTTGTATGTGAACTGAATTAAGGAGGTCATCATGTTCGAAATCACAAAAAAGGAGCTGCTTGGACCGAAGGTCTGGCTGATGGATATCGTCGCTCCCCGAGTTGCAAAGAGAGCTCTTCCCGGGCAGTTCCTGATCGTACGCGCGGATGAAGAGGGAGAGAGAATCCCTCTGACAATTTGTGACGATAACAAGGAAGAAGGAAAGATAACTATCGTTTTCCAGTGCGTAGGCGCGGAGACGAACCGGATGGCGGAGCTCGAAGTCGGCGACTGCTTTGCGGATGTCGTGGGCCCTCTGGGAAATCCTTCGGATCTGGTGGAGGTACCGATCGAAGAGCTTAAAAAGAAGAAGATTCTTTTCATTGCGGGAGGCGTAGGAACAGCTCCCGTATATCATCAGCTCAAGTGGCTCCACGAGCACGGAGTTGACGCAGACTGTATCCAGGGCGCAAGAAGTAAGGATATCCTTATCCTCGAGGATGAGATGGATGCGGTCACGGATAATCTGTATTTTGCCACAGACGACGGATCCTACGGCATCCACGGCAATGTCTGCGTGGCGCTCCAGCAGCTCTGGGATGAAGGAAAGCGCTATGACCACTGCGTAGTGATCGGCCCCATGATCATGATGAAGTTCGCGGCACAGCTGACGAAAAAGCTCGGCATTCCTACCGTTGCTTCCATGAATACGATTATGGTCGACGGAACGGGAATGTGCGGCGCCTGCAGACTGATTGTGGGCGATGAGGTGAAGTTTGCCTGCGTGGACGGTCCTGAATTCGACGCATGGGATATTGACTACGACCAGGCGATGCAGCGCGCAAGACTCTACAAGACCGAAGAAGGAAGACTTCTTTTAAAGGAACAGGAAAAGGATACACACGAAGGCGGATGCGGTAACTGCTGATCAGGCATTTAAGTAAGCCGGCATCAAATCATCGCCCCGATCGGAGATCGGGGAATATTATAAGGGGATAAAAAATGGCGATTACTGTTGATATGATGAAAAAAGTTCCGATCCGCGAACAGGATCCGAAGGTACGTGCCACAAATTTTGAAGAAGTATGTCTCGGATATAATGAGGAAGAAGCAATCGCTGAGGCTTCCAGATGCCTTAACTGCAAGAATCCGAGATGCGTCCAGGGCTGCCCTGTTTCCATTGACATTCCCGGTTTTATCAGTGAACTGAAAACGGGCAATGTGGAGGGCGCATACAATGTTATCAGCAAGAGCTCGGCTCTTCCTGCCGTCTGCGGCCGTGTCTGCCCTCAGGAAAAGCAGTGCGAAGCTCTGTGCGTTCGCGGCATCAAGGGCGAGGCAGTCTCCATCGGCAAGCTCGAGCGCTATGCGGCTGATACCGCAAAGGAGCTGGGAATCAAGCCGGTCGTTACCGCGCCCGCAAAGAATAAGAAGGTGGCTGTTATCGGCGCAGGTCCCGCGGGCCTTACCTGTGCGGGCGATCTCGCAAAGCTCGGATATGATGTAACCATCTTCGAAGCCCTGCACAAGGCGGGCGGCGTTCTGGTATACGGAATTCCCGAATTCCGTCTTCCCAAGGAACGCGTCGTCGCAAAGGAAATCGAGAATGTTGAAGCGCTCGGCGTCAAGATCAATACGGATGTCGTAATCGGAAGATCCGTAACGATCGACGAACTTATGGAGGAAGAAGGATTTTCTGCGGTATTTATCGGATCCGGAGCAGGTCTTCCGAAGTTCATGCACATCCCGGGCGAGCAGGCTCTCGGCGTTTTCTCCGCAAATGAGTACCTTACCCGCAGCAATCTCATGGGCGCGTTCGACGAGAATTCAAGGACACCGATCATGCGCGCAAAGAAGGCGGTTATCGTCGGCGGCGGCAATGTCGCCATGGACGCGGCCAGAACAGCGCTTCGTCTCGGTGCGGAGACACATGTTGTGTACAGGCGCGGCGAGGATGAACTTCCGGCCCGTGCAGAAGAAGTCCATCACGCAAAGGAAGAAGGAATTATCTTTGACCTTCTGACCAATCCGATTGAGATTACGGCTGACGAGAACGGATGGGTGAACGGAATTACCTGCATCCGCATGGAGCTGGGCGAGCCCGATGCTTCCGGAAGAAGAAGACCCGTCGAGGTTCCCGGAAGTGAGTTCCATATTGACTGCGATGCGGTTATTATGTCACTCGGCACAAGCCCGAACCCGCTGATCAACCGGACGACGCAGGGACTTGAAGTCAACCGTCACGGCGGAATCATCGTCACAGAGGGTACGGAAATGACCACCAGGGACGGAGTATTCGCCGGAGGCGATGCCGTTACCGGCGCTGCCACGGTTATCCTTGCGATGGGTGCCGGAAAGGCCGCAGCAAAAGGAATTGATGAATATCTCAGCAGACAGTAAGACTGTTCTTGAACTGGTATGGATATAAAACTGGATTATCCCGCTGCGGTGCAGCGGGATATATTTGGACGATTTGACAAGAATGTCAGGAAAATCGAGGATGAACTTGCAGTAGCGATCACCCTGCGGGACGGTGTGGTCAGGGTCAGCGGGCAGGAGCAGTCCGTGAAGGATGCCGCTTCGATACTGAATCAGCTGGCCGCGCTCTCCGAGAGGGGATCCGGAATCGAGGATCAGAACGTGGATTATGCGCTTGATATGAAAAGGGAGGCATCCCCGGATATGCTGGTCAGTATGGATTCGGACGTAATCTGCCATACTGTCAGCGGAAGGCCGGTCAAGCCCAAGACCATGGGCCAGCAGAAATACGTCCGCGCAATCCGTGATAATCTGATTGTTTTTGCGAACGGGCCGGCAGGTACCGGAAAGACGTTCCTTGCCATGGCCATGGCAATTACTGCATTCCAGAATAAAGAGGTGGAGCGGATCATACTTACAAGACCGGCCATCGAAGCCGGAGAGAAGCTCGGTTTCCTTCCGGGCGATCTCCAGAGCAAGGTTGATCCCTATCTGAGACCGCTTTATGACGCGCTTTATCAGATCATGGGCGCCGAAAAATTCCAGAGCAACATGGAAAAGGGCCTGATCGAGGTCGCGCCCCTCGCCTACATGAGGGGAAGGACCCTGGATAATGCATATATCATTCTTGATGAGGCGCAGAACACAACGCCCGAACAGATGAAGATGTTCCTGACAAGATTCGGGTTCGGTTCACACGCCGTTATTACGGGCGATGCGACCCAGAAGGATTTGTCGCCTTCTTCCGTATCCGGCCTTGATGTCGCGACAAGAGTCCTTTCGAGGAAGAATATTGAGGGGATCAAGTTTATTACGCTCGATTCCCATGACGTTGTGCGGCACCCGCTGGTTCAGAAGATCGTTAAGGCTTACGAGGATTATGAGCAGAATCACTTTGATAACAGACGAAGAGCACAAAGAAAAGTTTGACTTTTCCGAGAGAATTACCGCAAGGAAGGTATGCCGGGAGGTCCTTCGCCTGGAAAACTGTCCGTACGATGTGATCATCGGCCTCACCCTTGTGGACGATGAATCGATCCGTGCCCTGAACAGTCAGTTCCGCGGAATCGATAAGTCAACGGACGTTCTCTCGTTTCCGAACCTGGAGTTTCCTTCGCCGTCTGATTTTGACGAGGCGGCAAAGGATGCGTACTCCTGTTTTGACCCTGACAGCGGAAAGCTTGTTCTTGGCGACATTGTCCTGAATACGGTGAGGGTTCGTGAACAGGCCGCGGCGTACGGCCACAGTGAACTCAGGGAGTTCGCCTTTCTGATTGCGCACTCGGTTCTTCATCTGTGCGGATATGACCATATGACGCCGGATGAAGCCGCGGTAATGGAAAAAAAGCAGGAGGAAGCGCTTGAAAAGCTCGGAATCCTCCGCGAAGCCGTGACCGGCACTGCCGGGGCTTAAATGTGAGGTTGGCTGCATGCCTGCATTTTTCGGGAAAAACAAAATGATTGACACGGATATGGCGGCAAACCTGCTGCTTCCTGTCTCTGCGGCCGTATCCTCCCTTCTAGTCTGCGCCATTGCAGGGGTGCAGACCTTCAGTTATGCGGGAATGCCGTTTTTCTGCATGGCTGTATTTCTGTTTGTATTCATTTTCATGTCTGCTTCGGTAACCGAGCACCAGGTGCTGATCCGCATACGCCGGCAGGAGAACAGGAACGCGGTATATTTTACAAACTGCAGTGTCCTTGCGGGCGCGGCAGCCGGCATTCTCCAGATGCTTTTATTCCTGCCGCTTGCAGGAATCATTGCGAGAGGAATCTTTGCACAGCCGCACTCCTACCTGACCATGTATGCGCTTACGCCCGGATTTGTCGCAGGCTCTGTGACCGGCGCCCTGCAGGGTTTTCTTTCGGCTTCCGGACTCGGAAGGTACAGGCGGATCTCCATGTGTATCCTCTCGGGACTCCTGCTGGTCCTGTCTGTCATTTCCGCGGCTGTGTTCAGCACGAGAGGCGAGATGGCGGGGCTCCTTCTTCGCAATGATACGTATGACAACGTGTATGCCGCCTTCGGCATGGCGCTTGGAATATCCGGCGCTCTTGTTGTTACGGCAGTTTTCCTTATCGCTGTCTCTTATCTCAGCGCCAGGCACCTTCTCGAAGAGAAAGACACACTGTATCCGGAAACAGATGAGTTTCCGGAGGAACTGGTCCTGTTTTATTACAGAAAGCTCCTGCCCGGAATGGGCGGCGCTTTTATCTTTTTTATTCTTGTCCTTGTGCTGTACCGGATCGGTATAGCGAGAGGAAGCAGTGAGGAAGTGTCTCCCTACGCCGTCTGGAGTGTCTTTTCCGGTGTATGTACGCCGCTTATTACGATCCTTATGGCTCCCGTGCTCTGCTTTTTTTCAAAAATGGCCAGGGCGCTTTCCGCGGATTATCTGAAAAACAGGAGAAGACAGCTGCAGCAGCGCATGTCCCTGATGATGCGGCTTTCCGCATATCTTTTTGTTCCCGCCGCGTTTTATATTGTCGGGGCTGCAAGAATCCTTATCATGCCGTATGCAGAGACGCTGTCCGAGGCGGAAGCAGATGCGGCGGTTTCGATGTGCCGCATTGCGGGCGCTTTGATCATTCCCGCTGCGGTGATGCTGCTCCTTCTGAGGTATTACTGGAAATGCTACTATGAAAACCTGGTACTGATCTGTCTGGGAATCTCTGCGGCGGTGACATTCATTGCGGCTCTCCTGACACAGAGTTCGACCACGTTCATTCCTTCGGGACTCCTTTTGTTTGCGCTTGTCTACGTCATCGCAGCATTTACGGGCGGGAGCAGGAGTCTTGTGAGGGGAACCGATACTACCTGGGTGCTGGATTTTGCACTCATCGTCATTTCCGCACTGATCGGGGCGTTCTTCCTGCTTCTGATGACAGGGTTATTCCCGGAGAATATGCCTGCTCTTGTCGGCATTCTGATCAGTGTCGTGATTTTTGTGCCGATCTATGTCGCGGCAAGTCTTCTTCTGAGGGCTGCGGATCTCAGGAACATCGAAAAGCTTCCGGGCGGGGGCATTGTCCTTGCAATTGCAAGGCTTCTGAGGCTCACGGACTGATATGGGAACAGACTTAAGACGGATGAGCGTAGCGGTCATAGGCGCAGGGGCGGCAGGCTGCATAGCGGCCATTGCCGCTGCATCCGCGGGCGCGCGTGTCATACTGTATGAGAAAAATGACAGGATCGGAAGAAAGCTTGCGGCAACCGGAAACGGCAGATGCAACCTGACGAACCTGAATCAGGATCTCTGCTGCTACCATACATCAGAGGACTTTGCCCGGGATGCTCAGAAAGTGAATACGCCGGAAAACAGTGCCGGATTCTTTGACGAATTTGCCGCATCTTTATCCGGGGCGGAAACAGGAGCTTTCCCGTTCCCGGAACAGAATTTCCGGATGGAGTCCGAATGCGGCAGCTCTGTGTCCGAATGCACAAAACTCCTGATCAGACTCTTTAACAGCTTCGGGCTTTTCTTTCACGAGCGCCAGGGCTACGTATATCCGAGAACGGACTCTGCGGCGGCGGTCGTTCAGATCCTTGAGCGAAAGCTGCGCAGCCTTGGCGTCGATATCCGGTGCGGGGAAGATGTCCTTCGAATTGAAAGTGCAAAGATTCCTCCGAAAACTGTTCCCGGGGCCCGGTTTAAGATAACCGCCGGCACGGAAGAATACGTGAGCAGCGTCGTTCTCGCCTGCGGAAGTCCTGCGGGGCCGCACCTTGGCGCGGATGATAAAGGATACCGTTTTGCGGAGGGCTTCGGACATCACATCGAAAGGCCCCTTCCCGCACTGACAAGCCTTACGGTGAATGATAAGCTGCTTCGCACGGCGGGAGGCGTCCGGTGTGAGGCGAAGATTGAGATCCTGTGCGGCGGCAGGGCAGTTCCCGGCGCCTGTGAGTGCGGAGAGCTCCAGATAACCGGGGAAGGCATTTCCGGGATCCCCGTACTGCAGCTCAGCCGCAGTGTTTCTCTTCTTATGAAAGAGAAAAAGGAAGACATTGCCGCCATAATTGATTTCCTTCCGGAGTTTGATGAGAAGGACTTTCTTGAGGTTAAGAAGACCAGGATCTCGGGGGCCTGCGGCGATGATACCCTGGCGGATATCTTTACCGGCCTTGTGCATCCGAAAATTGCCTCCTATATCATCCGCAGGCAGGGATGTGCGGATGAGAAAAAGATAAGGAATCTTCCTGAAGACGGGAAAGAAGAAATTATCTCCGGCCTTCTTGATATGCTGAGGAACTGCCTGCTTCCCATAAAGGGAACGGGCGGATTTGAAAAGGCACAGGCGGCCTGCGGCGGCGTGGTATTGTCCGAACTGCGGCCGACCATGGAATCGCGTTTTTGCAGCGGCCTTTATATAGCCGGAGAGATGACGGACATCGACGGACGGTGCGGAGGCTATAACCTTACCTATGCCTTCTGCAGCGGCTATACCGCGGGACTCCACGCGGCAAAGGACGGAACATGATCGTAATTTCACAGGTGAAGCTTCCCTGCGGGGCGCCTTCAAAGGAACTGGAAAAAAAGATCCGGGGAAGGCTCAAGCTCTCTGCAGGGGATAAGTTTACATGGAGAATAACAAGACACGCAGTCGACGCAAGAAAAAAGCCGGAGCTTTTTGATATTTACAGTGTGTCGGTTTTACTGGGTGATGAGAGACGGGAAAACGGAATCGTCCGCCGCCTTAAGGATGACAAAATCCGTTTTGAGAAGCCGGTACACTACACATTTCCCGTTCCCTCCGGGGATAACGGAAGGCTTAAAAACCCTCCGGTCGTAGTCGGCGCGGGACCCGCAGGCCTTTTCTGCAGTCTTTATCTTGCCGAGAACGGCTACCGGCCGATTCTTTTGGAAAGAGGAAAGGCGATGGAGGAGAGGATCCGTGACGTCACCCGCTTCTGGGAGGGAGGAGATCTTGATCCCGAGTCCAACTGCCAGTTCGGTGAGGGAGGTGCGGGGACCTTTTCGGACGGAAAGCTCACTACAGGGATCAAGGATAAAAGCGGAAGGATAGAGGAAGTGATCCGGCGCTTTATCGAGGCCGGAGCCCCGGAGGACATCGCTTATGAAAACCTCCCGCATATCGGAACCGATAAGTTAAGAAGCGTTATTATTTCCCTGAGGGAGAGAATTATCCGGGCCGGGGGAACCGTGATTTTCGGCGCGAAGGTGACAGACCTTCTTACGGATGAATCAACCGGAAGAATCCGGGGAGTGGTCTATGTGCGGGACGGGAAGGCAGCGCAGCTTGACACGCAGGTCCTTGTCCTCGCCCCGGGCCACAGTGCACGGGACCTGATCCGGACGCTTCATAAAAACCATGTCCGGATGGAGCAGAAAAATTTTGCCGTCGGCTTCAGGGTCTCCCA
The DNA here is from genome assembly GCA_902796425.1 of uncultured Lachnospiraceae bacterium. Classification (GTDB taxonomy): domain Bacteria; phylum Bacillota; class Clostridia; order Lachnospirales; family Lachnospiraceae; genus CAG-791. The sequence goes on along the minus strand of CADBPC010000170.1, from coordinate 1,065 downwards.
CCCGCAGGAAATGATTGATTTCCGGCAGTACGGGGTCTGCGGCGAAGAAAAGATGAAGAGCCTTAATCTCTCGCACGCAAGCTACAAGCTGACGGCTAAGGCCTCATCCGGAAGAGGCGTATACAGCTTCTGTATGTGTCCCGGAGGATATGTTGTCAATGCCTCGTCGCAGGAAGGCAGGCTTACGGTCAACGGTATGAGCGATTATGCAAGAGACAGCGCCAGGGCAAACAGTGCGATTGTTATGACGGTATCCGCCGGAGAGTTCGGATCGGATGATCCGCTGGCCGGGATGCTGTTCCAGGAAGCCCTCGAGCAGAAGGCGTACAGCCTTGCAGGCGGCAGGATTCCGGTCCGCAGGTATGCGGATTTAAAGGCGGATTTTCTTGACGGCAGTCATGCCGGTCATAAGGAAGAGACAGAGGCATCCGAAATCAGCACTGAGGAAGCGGAAGATCTGTGCATCCGGGGACAGTATGCCGGGGGAGACCTTGCGAGCCTGTATCCGGAGGACCTGACGAGGGACTTTATCGAAGCGATGGAGTATTTTGACGGCATCCTGCCCGGCTTTGCGGGAGAAAAAGCGTTTGTAATGGGACCCGAGAGCAGGACATCCTCGCCGGTCAGGATCCTTCGCGAAAAGAACATGGAGGGATCCGTCGGAGGTCTTATTCCATGCGGCGAGGGTGCTGGATACGCGGGAGGAATCATGTCGGCTGCGGTTGACGGAATCAAGGCGGCGGAAGCGGTAGCGGCGGGGTATTACCCTGCAGCTCTGCAGGGATAATCTCAGGGCCGCAGACAGGATTTATAAAGATATGGACAGGGAACAGGAAAATTACGAATATCGGCGTCAGCTTCGCGACAGAAAGAGGATTGTTGTAAAGGTCGGCTCTTCCTCTTTGCTCCACGAGGAAACAGGCAGACTTGATTATCACAGGATTGACCGGCTGGCGGGAGAACTCTCGGACCTTAAAAACCGGGGAATGGAAGTGATACTGGTTTCTTCCGGCGCAGCAGCCGCGGGAAGAGAAGCGCTGAAGACAGACCTTGCCGCATATGCGG
>CADBPC010000169.1 GCA_902796425.1 uncultured Lachnospiraceae bacterium | reverse complement strand
CGTACTTCTTCCCGTTCGGCACGTCGCAGATCACGGCAAAGTCCAGCAGACCCTTGTCCAGCTTTTCCGTCACCTGCTCAGTGTCGCCGCTGGTGATGTGGTATTTAAGACCCGGATACTGCGCCTTGAGGTGGCGGAGCTCCCTGGCGAGATACCGGATCTGGTAGGATTCCGCGAGGCCGAAGTACAAGTCGCCGCCGGTGATGTCATCCAGTGTGACGAACTCCTGCGTGATCCGATCGGCCATGCTCACCAGGTCTTCAGCCCGATTGCGCAGCAGAACCCCTTCCTCCGTCAAGCGAATGCTGAAGCTGTGCCGGGTGAAGAGCTTCTTGCCCAGCTCGTCCTCAAGCGCCTTCAGTGTCTTGGAAAGTGTGGGTTGTGTCACGTGCAGCTGTTCCGCGGCCCGGGTCATGTTTTCTTCCCTGGCCACCGCCAGAAAATAGCGCAGCGTTCTGATTTCCATGCTGTCCTCCATGAAATGCCAATTTGGAATATCATGATATTCATTATAACCATTAGCGAGAAATTCTGCAAGATGCTATGATATCAATGTCCTCAGTAATACACAGCGCAGGAGGAAACGATGAACACAGAAACAGCAAGGCAATGCCTGACAGACCTCGGATACAGTCCGGAGAAGGCTGCCCGCCTGGCAGAGCTTGTGGAAGCAAACAGACTGGCAGAAGCAAAGCAGCAGCTCCGCTGCCTGCGCTGTGATCTCATGGAAGATCTTCACACCTGCCAGCGGCGGGTGGATCAGCTGGACTGGCTGATAAGAGAAACGGATAGAGCAAATACTGCGAAATAAGCAAGGAGGAAATGTCCATGATGAAGACCGAGACTTTGACCCTGACCCAGGAATGGGACAAGACCTTTCCCAAGAGCGATAAGGTGGATCACTGCAAGGTGACTTTTGCCAATCATTTCGGCATCACCCTTGCTGCGGACATGTATGTCCCCAGGGGAGCCGCCGGCAAACTGCCTGCCATCGCCGTCAGCGGCCCCTTCGGAGCCTGCAAGGAACAGTCCTCCGGCCTGTACGCCCAGGAGATGGCGGAGCGCGGTTTCCTGACCATCGCCTTTGACCCGTCCTTTACCGGCGAATCGGGAGGCTTTCCCCGGGCGATGCATTCCCCGGATATCGACGTGGAAGACTTCCAGGCGGCGGTGGATTTCCTGTCCTGCTGCGACAAGGTGGACCCGGAGCGCATCGGCATCATCGGCATCTGCGGCTGGGGCGGCATGGCGCTGCAGACGGCCTGTATCGACACTCGTGTGAAGACGACGGTTGTTTCCACCATGTATGACATGTCCCGCGTAGCCGGGAATGGATACTTTGATGCGGCCGACAGCCGGGAAGCCCGTCAGGCGGCCCGCAAAGCGATCAATGCCCAGCGCACCGAGGATTTCCGAAACGGCAGCTACGCAAGGGCCGGCGGCGTGGTGGATCCCCTGCCGGAGGACGCGCCGTTCTTCGTAAAGGATTACCATGACTACTACAAGACCAGGCGCGGCTATCATCCCCGTTCCCTGAACTCCAATGAAGGCTGGACGGTTTCCACGGGCACGTCCCTGATGAACACCCGTCTCTTTACCTATGCCGGGGAGATCGACAGCGCAATCTTGATGATTCACGGCGAAAAGGCCCATTCCTGTTATATGAGCCGGGATGCATTCAAACTGCTGAAGGGGGATAACAAAGAACTGGTCATTATCCCAGGCGCGGTGCATACCGATCTCTATGACCGAAAGGACATCATCCCGTTCGATAAGATTCAGAAGTTTATGGAGGAACATCTGAAATGAGCAACGTTCTGGTGATTACCACGAGCCTTCGGGCAAAGAGCAATTCCGACATCCTGGCACAGCGCCTGATCGCCGGGGCGAAGGACGCTGGCCACCGGGTAGAGGAAATTAGCCTGAAGGGCAAGAGCATCGGCTTTTGCAGGGGCTGCCTCGCCTGTCAGAAGACGCAGAAATGCGTGCTGAAGGATGATGCTGTCGCTATCGCAGAAAAGGTCATGAATGCCGATACGCTGGTCTTCGTGACACCGATCTACTACTACGAGATGAGCGGTCAGATGAAGACCCTGCTGGACCGCATGAATCCACTGTACTCTGCGGACTATAAGTTCCGCAGCGTGTACATGCTCTCCGTAGCCGCCGAGGACGAGTCGACAACTCCGGACAAAGCTGTCAGTGGCCTTCAGGGCTGGGTCGACTGCTTTGAGAAGGCAGAGCTCGCCGGCTCGCTCTTCTGCGGCGGCATCAACGACGCCGGTGAAGCCGCCGGGAAGCCGGAGGAACAGCAGGAAGCCTACGAGTTCGGCAGAACGCTCAAGTGAAAGAGAACAGGAGGGAAAGCCATCATGGAAAAGAAGATCGTACAGACCGCCGGACGGGAGCAGCTGGGGGATTTCGCGCCGATGTTCGCACACCTCAATGACGACGTTCTGTTTGGCGAGGTGTGGAATGAGGAGACGCTCGATGTCAAGACCAAGTGCATCATCACCGTGGTCAGCCTGATGGCCTCCGGCATCACGGATTCTTCCCTGACTTATCATCTGCAGAACGCGAAGAATCACGGCGTGACCAAAGCAGAGATCGCGGCCATTATCACCCATGCGACGATGTATGTGGGCTGGCCCAAAGGCTGGGCCGTCTTCCGGTTGGTAAAGGAAGTCTGGAAGAATGAAGCATAACAGGAGACATGATATGAGACCGAAGGTTCTGTTTTGCATTGCAATCCTTGCTCTGATTCTGACTTGTACTGGATTTGCAGAAGGAAGCGGAGAAGCAGTTATGGATTACAGAACAGAAGAAATCT
>CADBPC010000168.1 GCA_902796425.1 uncultured Lachnospiraceae bacterium | reverse complement strand
TCGGAGGCAAAATAGCGGGGGCGGCCGAGTGTGGAGAGCCTGTACTCAAGCGAGCACTCGTTAAACCTGGCTTCCATCTCCTCTCTGGAAGGATTCCCCGGCATATTTCTGGCATGCAGGGCAACCGCAAAATCATAGAAATGAAGGAAATTGCTCCCGGAAAGATAGGTGCGCTTGTTTTCCCTGCCGACCTTTTTTATCTCAAGGCTTACCTTCAGGGGAATTCCCGATGTGTCCACGATCCGCTCGATATCTGCGGTAAAATCCGGCTTTTCGCCCGACATATCGCTGTACGCCTTAAGGCGGGGCTTTTTATCTCTCCTGCCGGCCTCGAATTCTGCCCGCTCGCGCTCATAGGCTTCGATCCTGTCCCGGCCGGCGATATCATAAATGTATTCCGCACGGATCCCCTGGTTTGAAAAATCAAATTCCGCTGCCACGGGATGCAGCTCTTTGCGGGAATTGCGGCCGTAGGCGGTGCGGTCCCAGCACTGCAGCTCATCGCAGAGCATCAGGAGAAATGCAAGAGGGTGAAGCTCCATGCGAAGGGAGGCCTTACGTTTTTCCGGCTTTTTATCCTTATAAAACGCGATGGCAAACTTATAGAGACTGTTGTGAAGCATGATCGCAGAGAGCACATCGACATGCATCCTGTCCAGGTCTTCCGGCCTTCGTATCCTGGTCAGCTCCCGGCAGAGCCTTGCCGCACTGAAAAAAGCATGATCCATGAAATATCCGAAATCCTCCGGATGGGTCGGCTTGCGGTTCAGGATATCCTGCATGTAATCTTCGGCAAAGCCGTAGTCTCTGCCGAGTTTTTCAGTGATATCAAAGGCGAGGAGCTCTGTTACCGTCATAAAGCGGCGTCCGTAAAGCTCCTCAAACCGCCCGCGCGCCGCTTCATCGAGACCCGTCAGCGCTTCCACGTCATGATAGGCAAGATAAAGGCTCCCCTTTCCTCTCTCCTTCCGGTCCACCTCAAAATAGCTCAGCACCTGCTCGAAGGGCAGTTCAAAGGGATAGCCGATATCGTGGAAAAGAGAGGTCAGGCCCCAGTATTCCAGAAACAGGCCGGCGGCTTCATTATCCTTCCTGTTTTCCAGATGATAGAAGGCCCTGAAGCTCTCCCTGTATGCATCATTGGTCTCATAGACCGCAAGACCAAGCGCAAAGACATAGACCGAGTGGGAATAGTGATCCCGGTGCTTCATAAGAAGGGAACTGCCGTTGGCCTCATATTCGCTGAGGAGCTCCACCATCTTTTTGGACTTCTCATACTGGCCGAAAAACATCTCCAGAAAGCAGTAATAGACCGCGTAGGCATCCTCTGCAACGCCCGAATCAATAAAGCTCTCGAGTGATTTTTCCAGACAGAGTCTGTCAATATCCATCTGCATGTTGTAGGGGATCTGACCGGGCTTAAGACTCGTTCCCTGATAAATGCCGGTCCTTTTTTCCTCCGCTTCGACTGACGGATTAAAGCGAAGAGCTTCGCACCGCCCGTGGAGGAAACGGAGCGCGGCGGACTTAAGATCGTTTCGTCTTCTTCGATTGGTATATAACGGCGGCTGCCCGGGCCCCACATCAAACCCGAAGCGCTCCCTGTTCTTTCTTCGTATTTCTTCAATCGCGGTATAGGACATGGACACCCCCTGCGTCTTTCTGCATGTTATTGGGGAAATGACTGACATTTACAAAAAGTATAGATAAAAAAAAGTGCCAATTGGTGTGCACCCTGCACACATCGGCACTTTTCTTCCGGCCATCCGGAACCAGTCTGTTTTCAGCCTGTTTTCATTCTGATTTTATTCTGTTTTCGTTCTGTTTTCAGTCTTCCTTCACTCGTATATGACCCGGAAGGATACCTCCCCCAGTGCATCAACCGCGCCCTTCTGATCCTCGCAGACATACAGCTCCTCAAGCTGCGGGAGCCCTGTCAGGACACTGAAATCCGAGGCCGGAATATATCCCAGCTTCAGGACCCTGAGCCCTTTGTGCAGGGCAAGGGGCGTAAGATCCGTGACTTCGGTATGGTCGATTTCAAGCCGTTCCAGCCTGGTCACGCCGTCCAGGACATGAAGGTCATCCAGGCCTGTCCATGCAAGGCGAAGGTCAAGGATACTTTTGCTGCCAAGATGCCGGTAGCTTTCGGTGGGGTTCGATATGTCCAGATAATCAAAATTCCCGAGCTGTGCGATCACCGAAGGATCATAGCTGCGCACATCGCACAGATCCAGAAAGCGCAGGTTCGGACAGTTTACAAGAGGGGAAATGTCCCGCACGGGATTGTCATTGATCCCCACCGACGTGAGATGATCCATTCCCGCAAGAACGGAAATATCGGCGATGTAATTGTGCTTCAGCTCGACCTTGTTCAGCTTCGGGTGTCCTGCCAGGGCCGAAATATCCGAAAGCTCCTGGCAGACAATGCAGACCTGCTCCAGATTCGGCATGGCAGCAAGATCAGATAAATCCGTGACAGGACCGCGCTCCGTCCGCCCGCCTGCATACCAGCGGCTGATGGCAGGGTAGAAGGCGTCTTCGTCGGGAAAGGCTTCACCCGCCACGATATAAACAGCGGCTGCCTTTTCAAGGAGTTCCTTCGTTACAGGCACATTATTATCAATCCCCAGATTCTTCCTTACCGCCTCTTCGATCAGCGGATCGGCAAACTCATAAGAGCTGCGGCTTCCACCGGTGAAAAGAGTAACAGCGAAAATCCCTGCGGCAAGAAGGAATGACGCCGCCAGCACAAGTATGATTTTTTTCTTTTTCCAGGCTCCCGGCCCGGCCGCCAGCAGCGCCCGCTCAAGCTGCAAAGCGTCCGCATAACGCCCTGCGGGATCAAAGGATACGCACCTTGCTATTACCCTGCCCAGAGCGCTTTTACCGTTTTGCCGCACCTTCATCTCGCGGTGCAGCAGCCAGTTCAGAAGAACGCCGAGAGAATAAATATCCGAACGGGCGTCCGTCTGTGAAAAGCCATACTGCTCCGGGGAGGCAAAACCCTTCGTGCCCAGGGCTTCCGTGTCCGTCTCCTTATCCGACGTGACACGCGCGATGCCGAAATCAATCAGCACCGCAGTGCCGTCCTGCCTTATGACCACATTCTGCGGCTTGATGTCCCGGTGAATCACCGGCGGGTTCATACTGTGGAGCGACCAAAGCTGCCTGCACAGCAAAGCCCCCACACGGATCACCTCTTCTTCCGTAAAGGTCTTATGCTCAGCAAGACTTGAAAGAGTCTCGCCCTCCACATATTCCCGAAGGACACACCGCATCTGATCGTTTCTGTATTCTGCAAGGAACCGGGGCATGGGCGGGGCGTCTATTGTCCGGAGAGCTTCCGGCTCGCTCCTCTCATATAAAGGACTGTCCTTTAAATAACACTTGACGACACACCGCTCCCCGCTCTTTCGGTCCGCAGCAAGCAGAGTCCGGATATTCTCCTTTTCGGAAAAACACTCCAGAAGCTCATAGCGTGCTGTCAGCCCGGAGGGATACTCCGACTCGTCCGGAAGGATCAGAGTGCCGAAGCTGTTTTCACTCATTTCCACTCTTTTGCCCTCCAAGCATCGTCAGGCCATATTTTGTCAGGGTTTCCTGGACAGAAATGACAGGGAGTCTGTTCCGGACTGCGAACAGAATCACGGCGTCGCGCTTCAGCCTTGGATAGAGCAGACTTTTGCCCGCAGCCCGAAGGAGCTGCTGGGTCTCATCCACATCAAGGCCAAGGCCGAGGGCCAGAAGAATTACTTTGTCACGTGAGGGACGGCGGGTTCCGTTGAACAGCTGGTGTCCGTAAGTCCGCTCGATCTGGGAGAGCCCTATCACCTGTGCGGGAAGCATTTTCTTCTGATCGCAGTACTGCTTTAGAAGAGCACAAAAATCAGGCGGCTGAAGATAGCTGTCATTCCCCTGAAGATAAGTATCAAAATCCACAGCCCTGAAGAGGCGCTTCATCAGCGTATTTGTGGTTACCTTTTCAGCCATACGCTCACCTTCCTCTCTTCGTGAGGCTGGTTTCAGCATATACAAAAACCGGTGAGCGCACAAGAGCCTCTTACATCAGAAGAGTCACGGTGCAGACCCCGCGGCTCTCAATTCGGCTCCTGATATGTATAGACTGTATCGAGCATATACTGCTCCAAAAGACTCCCGAATCCGCTCATGAACGCGTTAAACCCGATCCTGGCGGTATAGGCCTTGCTCTGGAGTGTCGCGTGGACGTAGCGGTCTTTTTCCTCGACTTCGGGCGGGGCGACGCAGGTCATACCGATACCGCCAAAGTTATCGTCGCAGAAGACGGTGACCGGAAATGGCATCATTTCCTTCAAGGCTTTGTACGCACCGGAATAGGAGGGGCAGTTGACGCCTGTAAAGGCGATGTCATTCACAACCGCAAGGTGAGTCAGAGGGACTGCCCTCTGGCTCACGCTTTTGACTCACAGCACCGCAATGAATTCATCTCTGATCTCGGCAAAGCGCTCGTCCTGCATGCCGAAGTCCTTCTCCTTATAGTTCCAGAGGGCTCTTCCGATGCCGTACTTTTTGAATACGTTCTGGATGTCTTTCAGCCAACGGATTTTGTCCTGGTTGTCGGCAAGGTCGATGACGCCGTATTCGCCGCAGTAAAGGGCGACATTATCCTTTTCGGCCTTCTCGATTGCCGGCCTGAAGATGTCTTCAAAGAAGCCCTCTCCGATCTCCCGGATGCCTTCCTCATAGACAGCGCCGCCGATCTCGCACGGAAGCTTTTCTCCCTCTTCCCGGTACTCTTTCAGAGTCTTCGGATATCCGATCCTGAAATCGAGCGGCATTCCATCCTGCCAGTACGCGCCCTGATGCGTGAAGATCATCGGCTCGTAGCAGTGGAAATTGTAGACGATCCTGTCATCGAGCGGGATGTCAAGATAAGGCACGGTCAGGACGCTGTTGTAACAGACGCCGCCGGTCACGATATAACTGTCCGGCGCGACCTCGCGCATCATCCTGATGTAATTCGCAAGGATCCCGTTCCAGGCTTCCTTAACCTCCATGAGGACGACCTCGTTGAGAGGCTCAAAGGCAACCTGATCAGGATACTTTCCAAAGCGCGTCCCGATCTCTCTCCACAGATTCATAAACCGTGCCTGAAGCGCGTCATCATAGAAGAATTTTCTGCGGTCCATGTCCTTCTTTAAAGGATCAAAGGAATAGCCGTAGCACTCATGCAGATCAATCAGCATGTGAAGCCCGTATTTCTCGCACCAGCTTCTGCAATTCTCAAGATACCCGAAGCCCTCAGGAATGACATTTCCGTCCTCATCCTCAAGCACGTTGTAATCAACGGGAACTCTGACATGATCAAAGCCCGTGGACGCAATCCACTCGATATCCTTCTCGGTGATAAACGTCTCAAAATGCTCTTTGTCATATTTCGCGAACTGGGAAATCCAGCCCCCGAGATTTACTCCCTTTAAAAATCCCTCAAATCTCTTCATCTCTCCTCACTTCCCGGAACCTTACCTTTTTCTGTCTTCCCGCACAGCTTCAAAATACTGATTAATCAATAAGAAGCTTAATAACAGCCTTCCTGTAAGACGTATGAGTTCCGTTATCCCTGCAGGCCTTATGACCGTCTGTCGGATACAGGACACAGAAGAACCCGGGTCTCATCTCAATGAGAGCGCCCTCGCCGGCAGACATCTCTCTGTCGCGCTCCGCGTCGTACGCTTCCTTTACCTCAAGGTATGCAATGTCGTTATAGACAAGCATCTCTGCGCCATCCAGAAGGACCTGGACGTCAAGATATTTTCTGTGCGCCTCGAACAGCCCCTCATCACAGCTCTTTGTCTCCCCGGACTGCAGCAGAATATAGCCGCCGTCAAACTCGAGCCTCCCGCTCCAGGGATCGGTCCCCGCATTCTTCTCAAGACACTCAAACGCTTCCTTCATATGCGGAATAGTGTCAAAATAATTCCCCGCATTCCGGATCGAATCAATAATCATAATTCCTCTCCTCCTGACTTCTCTAAATCTCCATGTTAAGGCACCGGCACAGCCGCACCGGCCCGCGTAACGTCCTATTTACTACTATACCACACCCGCCCCGTCAAATGCTTTACATTGAGCCATGCCGACAGTATGCATCCTGCGGATGCTCACTGCCGCGGCAGTCGCCACTTTACATAGAGCCATGCCGGCATTCGCCGTATGTGGACTACAACGTTTCCGCTCCGATGAGCCAGCTCATCGGCAGCGTCATCGTTGTAGTCCACGCATGGCTCATTGCTACACGCAAAAAAACACAAATAGCTTCGGGGCCTTCGATGCCGCCCGTTACTTAGGCGCCGTATTCTGGCGCCTTATGTAACGCAGGCAGGCATCGCGGAGCGAAAGCGTCCCCGAAGTATTGTGTTTTTGGTTACATGCGTAATTACCCGCACTGAGTATTCTGATCCGCCTGTCCCGCAGCTTACTTGGTCGGATTATACTGAGGCTTCTCCGCCTTCACTGCGCCGCGTACCCAGTCCTCTGTCACGACGACATACTTGACGCACTTTCTGTTCGCGTAGCTGTACGCCGCACGGATGGTACCGTCCTTTGCCTGCATGATGACGGGATATTCATATCTCTTGTTGTTGACGTCATTGAGGCTTCCGATAAAGCCGTCGCCGGGCTCGATCAGGCGGGCAAGATCCCAGCTTTCACCGTTGTCATCGGACAGTGCGATCGCAACGGGGCATCTGAGTCTCGGCCAGCAGGTGATCGTGGGATCATCATTTCCGCGGACCGGGTTGTAAGCGATCGCGATCGTGCCGGATGCAAGCTTAATTGCGGAGATACTGGAATTGTTATTGGGAAGGCTCGTCCTCACCGGCTCTGTCCATGTCTCCGCATTGTCGTCCGAATGGGAGATATAGATGTTGTCGGCGCTGCGGCTTCTGAACAGTGCGATCAGCTTTCCGGGAGCAACTTCAATCAGGTTCGCGTGAACGCGGCCCCTGCAGTTCGGGAACTCGACCGTTCTCCATGTTGCGCCCTTATCGTCGGAAATGTGCACGACGCTGATATCGCTGCCGTAATGTGTGTCATCATTGAAGCAGATCCAGTTGCCGAATACCCATCTTCCGCTGGAAAGGACCTGGATCTTCTGTCTGCAGAAGGAGCCTTCTCTTGTAAAGATGTCCTCGGTAGGACCCCAGGTATAGCCGTTATCCTTTGAAATCTTTCTTCTGATAACAGCTGTCGACTGGAGGGAGTGCGCGTCGGGTCTTGCGTTCTTCGAAATCTGCGCTGTGTAGATCAGCCAGATATCTCCGTCGGGCGTAAGGAACATCGAAGGATTCTGCTCGCTTCTTTCCGGATCATCGGAGACCTTTACGGGTTCTCCCCACTTGCTCTCTCCCGCCTTCAGTCTTGCGACGACAACACTGATATCGGCGTTGCCCTCGTCGGAGCCTGCGAACCAGCAGCAGAGCATATCGCCGTTGTCCAGCTCCAGAAGGTCTGCCGCATGGCAGCTGTTGTACGGGTTCGGGATCAGCGCCTCTACTGTATCCAGAACGTTATTGTGATACAGTGCGCCGTTCATTTCCATTGCGCCGTTTTCAATTAAATTGATACTCATTCGTTATCCTCTTCCTGCCAGGCAGGCATGAAACTCAGCCATACGCAGCACCGGCTGTTATTAATCCAGATTGACATGGTTCTTTTGATTATCCCTTTACAGATCCGATCAGAATACCGGATTTAAAGTATTTCTGCACGAAGGGGTATACAAGGATAATCGGTGCCATTGCTATAACAATTGCCGCCGCCTTCATGTTGTACTGGTTCAGGGCAAAGCCGTTGATATTGATGGTCTGCATCGTCTCGCCATCTGTGGAGGACGAGAGCACCAGTGTGCGAAGGATCTGCTGGATAACCTTGTATTCCGACTTTTTCAGATAGATCTGGGGAGTCAGGTACTGATTCCAGATACCGACCGCGTAGAAGGTACCGATCGTGGCAAGGATCGACTTTGAAATCGGCAGGTAAACATTTGTGAGTACCTGGAACTGGTTTGCGCCGTCGACCATGGCTGCGTCCTCCAGTTCATAGGGAAGCCCTTCCAGATAGGTTTTGCAGATGATCAGGTACTGCGTATTGATCGCACCGGGAATAATCATAACCAGCGGATTGTCAACATACCCGAGCTTGCTGAGGATAATATAGGTCGGAATCAGGCCGGCTTCGAAAACCCATGTGAGCGTGAACAGTCCCATGATAAGGAACCTGCTCTTAACCTGCGGTCTCGAGAGTGCATAAGCAGTGATATAGGTTGTAACTACACCCACAATCGTTCCGAACAGTGTGTACAGGAAGGAATTCCTCATACCGAGCGTAATATTCAGCTTGGGATTGTTCAGGACATATTTAAAGACCTCCAGGTTTGTGCCCTTCGGGAAGAAGGTCACCTGGCCGGCAGCAAGGTACCTTCCGTCACTGATCGCAATGAACACCTCGTAAAGGAAGGGATAGACGCAGATGACAGCAATCAGAATCAATATTGTATCATTGATTATTTCAAACAAATCAATTTTCTTCTTATGTTTCATCATTCCACCATCCCTTCTCAGAACAGCCGTGTCTCAGAATACTTTGCTGCAAGCTTGTTGGCGATGATAACAAGGATAAACGCGATAACCGACTTCAGCATGTTGACTGCCGTGCCGTAGCTGTAATCCGGGAAGCCTGCAGAGTCAAATGCGATGCGGTAAACATAAGACTGAATGACGTCCGCCGTCTCATAAACGCTGGAGTTGTACATCAGAAGGATTCTGTCAAGGTCGACAGAGAAAATATTGCCGATGCTGATGATGAGCATTACGATGACCGAGGATGAAATACTCGGCAGTGTAATGTACCACATCTTCTGCCAGCGGTTTGCGCCGTCCATATCAGCCGCCTCGTACTGCTCCGTATCGATCGCCATCATGGCAGCGATATAAATGACTGTCGAGTAGCCGAAGGTCTGCCAGATCTGCAGGATAATATACAGCGGCCTGAACCATCCGGGCTCCGCCATAAAGAAGATGGATTTTCCCCCGAAGAACTCAATGATCTTGTTGACAAGACCATAAGAAGGTGAAACCAGTGTATACAGGATACTGACCATGACCGCGGAGGAAATAAAGTACGGCAGGAAGCTTGCGGACTGTACCGTTGATCGGATCCTTCTGTTTCTCACCTCATTCAGGAACAGTGAGAAAATAATGGGAACAGGGAACACCACTACCACAGACAGGACAGCCAGTATAACCGTGTTTTTCACCAGCTTGAGCATATAAGGATCCTTGACGATCCTCCTGAACTGATCCAGTCCCACCCACGGGCTTCCTGAAATACCCTTAAAAGCGCTGAACTTCTGGAAAGCGATCACCATCGCACCGACAGGTCCGAACTTAAACAGGACCAGCACCAGAAGGCCTGGAATGAGCATAATATACAGAAGGTAGTTCTTCTTAATGTCCTTCTTTATTCTTTCTCCCAGCGGTTTTTTCGGAACTGCCTGCACAGCAGTTTTGTTCTTCTTCGCTGACATAATCCGTACTCCTGCATTTTCTTAACGGGCCGGACACCGGAATGCATCCTGTGCCCGGCCCCTTTCATTTAACCGTCGATATTATAAATATGCGATTTACTTATATGTATTGTTATAAGCCTCGGTCTGCAGTTCGATGACTCTGTCATAGCCTGCTGCCTTCAAATCATCGACATACTTCTGCCAGTTTTCTTCGTTGAGCTCTGTCTTGCCGGTGATGAAGCTGACCATGCCGGCCTTGGACATATCAACCAGAGATGCTGTCAGAGTTGCAAGCTCAGTAGCTTCTTCCTCGTTGTAGATGATGTTGACGCCATGTCTTAAGTTCTCTTCTGTGAAGAGTCTCACACTCGCTTCCGCAACCGCGGGATCGTTGAATGAGAAGAATGCTTCTGCCTCAACCGGCTTGCAGACTGTGAAGCGGTCGGACAGGAATGTCCATTCCATGGTTCCGTCGGGCTTTGCAAGCTCGTCGTTATAGCTGACGAGGAACTTTCTGCCTTCGGGTGTCTCTTCATAGCTGACGCCTTCGACGCCCCAGTTGGCAAGTGTCTGGCCTTCTTCACTGTAGAAGTAGTCGATCCACTGGATGATATCCTTTGCAGTCTCTTCCGATGCATTGATATTGATAACGGTAGCTCTCTTCTCATTGTACAGAGTAGGAGTCTGCTGACGAACCGGGTTGCCATCCTTATCAGCTATGAAATCAAGGATCTGCATGTTGTAATCGGGATCATAATCCTTACCTGCAAGGTTGAAGGTTGCGGGTCTTGTGTAGAAGTCATAGCTGATAGAGCCTCTGCCTTCCCACATAGCGCCTTCCCAGTCGCCTTCGGAGAATGCACCGGCAACCCACTCGGGATTGATGAGTCCTTCGTCATACCAAAGCTTCATGGTCTCAACCATGTCATAAGCCGCTGTAGGATCAAAGCCCCACTCTACGTTGTTGTAATAGAAGCCCTTTACGCCGCTGTCATCCGCACTGTTGCCGCAGTTGAACAGTGTGATGAAACGGAAGACTTCCTCACGTCCGTTCAGAGGATAATAGTTCGGGACATCCTTGTAGTACTCCTTCAGTGTACGCAGAGCATCTGTCAGGTCGTCGACATTCTTGATCGATGCGGGATCTACACCGGCCTTTTCAAAATGATCGGCACGATAGAACCAGATACTGGACTTAAGAGCGTTTGCGTTCTCGGTAAGCAGACCGTAGATCGCGCCGTCCTCAGCGGTGATCAGCTTCTCGTAATCGGGATGATCTGCAAGATATGCCTGGATATGAGGCGCATACTGCTCGATGAGGGGCTTCAGGTTATAGAAAGCGCCCTGCATGCCGTAAACATTCGCCTGATCCTGTTTTGCCAGAGCGCAGTCTGTCAGAGTTCCGGACAGAACCATCTGGTCGATTTCGGGATAGGTCGCATCTTCTTCATCAGCGCCTCTTTGATAATTGACATGTACGCCGGTTCTCTCCTCGGCGACCTTGTACCACTCAAGGTCATTGATCCAGTCGATGAATGTGGAACGCAGATACATACTGAACTCACCGCCGTCACCCTCATAGCCGGGTGTGCCGGATCCGGATGCCTCTGCTGCCGGCGCAGCCGCTTCCCCTTCAGCAGCCGGTGCAGCAGCCTCTTCCTTTGCGGGCTCTGCCGAAGCCGCCGGTGCAGCAGCTGTTGTAGCGCAGCCTGCAAGGACGCCGCCGAGCATCATTGTTGCCAGCAGTAAGGAAACAACTTTCTTCTTATTCATTTGTAACCTCCTTGAAAATATATACACTACGACGCACTATGCGCCTTAGCATTCGCCATGCGGATCGCATAATCGATCGCATTGACGAGGCTTAACTCATTTGCGCTGCCGTCACCGGCATGCCCTTCCCCGGTTCCGTGGTCCACGCTTGCGCGGATGATCGGAAGTCCGAGCGTTACATTAATTCCCGCTACAGCATCCCATTTCTGTTTTTCTTTGTTGTAAACAAACCCCTTAACCTTCAGCGGTATGTGTCCCTGATCGTGATACATGACAACCACGATGTCATACCAGCCGCCGAGCGCCTTCGAGAAAACGGTGTCCGGCGGTGTCGGCTTTTTCTCCGGAATGTCAATACCTTCCGCGAGTGCCGCGTCGATTGCAGGCTGGATCTCCTCGATCTCTTCTCTTCCGAATCTTCCGTTCTCACCGCAGTGCGGGTTCAGGCCGGCCACGCCGATCTTCGGGTGCTCGATTCCGAGTGCCTTGCAGCCCTCGTTCGCGATGCGGATTACCTCGAGGACACGGTCCTTTTTTACCCTGTCGCATGCCTCGCGGAGCGAAACATGGGTCGATACGTGTACGACTCTCAGATCCTCATGGGCGAGCATCATCGTGTAGCTCTGCGTGTGGGTATAGTCTGCATAAATCTCTGTATGGCCGGAATAATGATGGCCAGCGAGATTGATATAGTCCTTGTTCAGCGCGTTCGTTACGGTTGCATCGATCGTGTGGTCCATCGCCATCAGGATTACCTTTTCGATATAGCGGAAGGCCGCTTCACCGCACATCCTGTGGCTCTCAAGGTATGCCTCTTCGGTTTTGTCCCCGAGCTTTTCCTTTACGGCCTTGTAATCCTTTTTGTACAGACGCTTGTCCAGATCGACGAGATCCATGTCCAGACAGTCGATCGTGCCCGGTGTAAATAGGGCTTCCTTCACATCACTGATCGTGTGGATAACGATATCCTTCGCTCCGGGAACAACCTCCTTCGCAGCCTCAAGGCACTTCGTATCTCCGACAACCAGCGGTCTGCACCTGTCATAGATGGCGGCGTCCATCAGAGCCTTGATACTGATTTCCGGTCCGTTGCCCGAAGGATCTCCCATCGTTATTCCGAGGATCGGTCTGTTCATATGCTGTTCTCCTTTTCTGCTGTACTTGTTTATTCCATTCCGAGTGCGGCGTTCTCATCCAGCACCTTCTGAATCTGGCGGATGCCCTCTTCGGAAATATAATTGAACGGACTTCTGCACTTGCCGACAGGGTGTCCGAGGAGTGCCACCGCGGTCTTTACAACTGTATTGGGATTGCCGAACTTAAAGGTATTCCGGAAGCTCCGGATGGCGTCCTGTGCCTTTCTTGCCCCCTCGATATCGCCTGCCGCAAAGCGCTCGTAAATGGCAACCATGTTCTTCGGATAGACATTCGCGCACCCTGCGATGGCGCCGGTTCCTCCCGCGATAAGGTTCCAGAGGATCAGGGAATCGTTGCCTGCAAGGATGGAGAAATTCATTCCTCTGGTCTGCTCTATGTACTGGAGAAGGTTGTCGAAATTGCCGCTCGAATCCTTCGCGCCGACGATGTTGTCAATCTCCGCCAGCTTTTTCACCGTTGCCGGAGCGAGCGCATTTCCTGTCCTTGCCGGGATGTTGTAAAGGACAATCGGAAGATCCACTGCAGCGGCAACCTTTTTATAATGCTCGTAAAGCTCATCCTGGGACGCCGCCGCAAAGGAAGGAGTGATTATGGAGAGGATGTCCGCGCCG
>CADBPC010000167.1 GCA_902796425.1 uncultured Lachnospiraceae bacterium | reverse complement strand
TGTCTCAAAGTCGGGATTATCCATTCTCTGTATCTCACAGAAGCGTCCCGTACTCATTCGGTACTCTCTGGCGTGTGTCCGGTCCTCAGTCGTACCCTCTGTGATCACAAATGTATCCTTCTCGCGGCCTGGATCTTTTGTAAACTTATTTACTTCATTCTCGATTCTCTCCTTGTGGGAATCGTTTTTGCTGACCACATTCATCAGAATATAGTCTTCATCGTCTGTGATATAGCCGGCCTCCTTCAGAAGGTTCTCGGTTTCCTCCATGTTGTCGAACAGTGATTTGTGATTGATATCCGATGCCTTCAGCCGGGCAACGATCTCCTCAGCCTCCTCGTTGACGGCTTCCACGTTGATCACCTGGTTCATGCGGTTAAGTGTATATTCAATTGAAGGGTTGACATCCACCGTGACATAGGAATATGCCTCGACCGACATCTTCTGATATCCGACGCCGCTGACGATAAAGAGCGCTGCTGCCGCCGCTGCAATAAGATTCCGGGCTCCGGGAAAAGAGAGCTTCTTTGCGGCGGTTTTTTTGACATCTTTCTGTGCAGCAGAAGCAGTCACGGCAGAAGCTTTCCGTCCGGCAGTTTCAAGCTCAATCGTCTCGCCGACACTGCAGTCCCGTTTTATTTTCTCGAAAACGCCGTCCTCGCGAAGCACAGCCGCGTATCCGTCTTTTACTTCCATAACAATCGCCTTCACGTCTCCCCTCCTTTCCTATAAATGATAAGTAATCGCCGACCAGCGGATAGTCGCCATTCAGAATGATTACCGCCGCGATGATATACTTTCGATGATTCTCGATGATTTTCCTCGAGATAAACCCAGCCTGGATCAGTCTGCTGCCGGGGAGGCGTCCTGTCGTCAGCACGCTCTCCTTCAGGGCATCGTTTTCCAGTATCTTCTTTATTACCTTTGCGCAGGCTTTCTTCGTCTTCTCAGCCTTTGGCGAAACTTCCGTCAAATCAAAGAAGGAAATATCGAACTTTGCCAGTTCCTGACTGAGTACTTCGATCTCTTCACGAAGTGCATTCTGCGACTCGCTCTGAAAGGACAGGGACGCCTCGGCTTC
The DNA here is from genome assembly GCA_902796425.1 of uncultured Lachnospiraceae bacterium. Lineage (GTDB taxonomy): Bacteria > Bacillota > Clostridia > Lachnospirales > Lachnospiraceae > CAG-791. The sequence goes on along the minus strand of CADBPC010000167.1, from coordinate 25,244 downwards.
ATACACCGACACATCGATGGGATCCGGCTCATCGTCAAGACTGCCTTCAAAAGTGTCCGGTGCGATCAGGATTTCATCCTTGCGCCGGTACTCAGACTGCAGATAGTCAAGGAGTCTTCGCTTTATCACAAGCCCGGCGAAGGCGTGAAAGCTTCCCTTGCTCTCATCGTAGGACTTCACCGCCTCATAATACGCGCTCAGCGCGACGGACCACTCATTGTCCGAATCCGTGACATAGTGGCCCACTGCATTTCCCGCGCACGAAAGGATAAAGCTTTTATCCTCTCTTATTATATTTTCAAGTGCCGCTTCGTCAGCCCCGGCGGCACGGATTTCCTGAATGGATGGCATCTTTTTATGTCCTCTTTGATCCTATTCTATGATAAACAGGGCCGTTTTCCAAGAAGTCCCTCGGACCAAAGAGGATATGGAAAGGTACAGGGGTTTAAAGAAGCTCGTGATTTACCGGTCTGCCATAGGATATCTCAAGATTGCCGTTTCTGCATCTGAGTTCATCAATCATGTCCTTGATTGCATGGACATTTTTGAGGCTGACCTTGTAATCCAGCTCGTAGAGCGTTCCCATTTTGGCTGTCTTTACAGAATCGAGCTCATAATTTGCCGTATATCTTTCAAGGACATCATCGAACAGGTTATCATAGTCGATATCCTCAGGGACGTTAATCTTCAGGACTCTGACATCCTCGGATCCCGAACCGAAATGGATAAACTGCAGCAGCAGAAGGAACGCTCCCGCGATCAGGAAAAACAGGAACGCCAGGCCTACATAGCCCATTCCAGTTGCAAGCCCGACGGACATAGACAGGAAAATAAGAAGGATCTCTCTTGCGCTGCCCTGCGCGGAGCGGAACCGGACAAGCGAGAAGGCACCCGCAACCGCTACGCCCGCGCCGATGTTGCCGTTCACCAGCATGATCACCACCTGGACGAGGACCGGCAGGACTGCCAACGTCAGGACAAAGCTCTGTGAATATCTGGACCTGTACATGCACAGGAGCCCAGAGAGCGTTCCCAGTATCATGGACGTTGCAGTGCAGATAAGAAACGAAGTAACTGTAAGTTCCCCCTGTGTAAAAATTGCGTTAAGCATATTTCAAAACCTCCTGTGCATGATCACCTGCAATATAGTTCTCGTAATAGGATCCGTACTTTGAGAAAGAAACGGGAAACGCGCGGTCTGCGCTGAGCGCGTGCGAGAGCCAGAGCGGCGCCGCGCCGGCGATCTTGATTTCCAGAAGAACACTTCCCTTCGGGATAATATTCACCCCGGTCTGCCCCTTCCGAAGATCAAGGTCATAGTCGCGCCCGCGGATATTGCGGTCAAACGTGATCCGAAGCTCCGGATCGTCGATGCCGCTGTAAGCCTCCCTGTCATAACGGATATAGGCAGCCGGGACCAGCTCATACCTTCTTCTCATCCAGTCGATCTCACGCTTAATCTGACTGTCATCGGAGATCCTGCCGGTTTTCATGAAGTCAACCGCCTCCCTTATATCCGTGCTGATGCGCCTTTTATATACAACGCCGTCGTACTTCTTCTTAATCTCAATAAAGACATTATCGCTGCCATCCGGCGTTCCATAGCTTCTCATCCGGAGCTTTTCCTTGTACACCGGCCTGTTAAGCGACTCCTGAATCAGCTCATAATCGAACGTGTCATAGTACACGTTGCATATCTCATAATTGGCGTAGGCGTCCGGCTTTATATACGGTGCAAGGTCGGTGATCAGCCACCTGTACTGCGTCTGCGTCAGCATATATTTCTTTTCGATTCTTTCAAATACACCCTGCATAACGGTGCTCCTTTCCATCTCTCTGTATATGTATTCGAACGGTCGAAAAGAAAAAAGGGGTGGAATAAAAAATATTCTGAAACTATATAACATTCATAATATTGAACTTAAACGCCCAATTCAGAGTTTATCGTTCATTATTGTGGACGTTGTATCGCCTTCATTAACCCAATAATAGTTTATAATGGACAATAGGATAGTTTAGATGACAATCCATCCCGCCTAAGAGGATGTGGCATTCTTGCTGTTATGTGCTAAACCATGTATTCTATAATGGTTGGAAATGTACAGTTACAGAAAGAATCCGGTACACGAACAGGAGACAAGCTAAAGATGGTAGTTGCTTTATTAACAGCTGCAGGCACAGGCACCAGAATGGGACAGGACATCCCAAAGCAGTTCATACATGTGGATAACAAGCCTTTGATAATTCATACAATGGAGGCCTTCCAAAACCATCCGAACGTAGACTCCATTATGGTGGTTACGCTCCCTGCATGGGAAGCTGTTCTTCAAGCATATGCTGCTCAGTTCAACATTTCTAAACTTAAATGGGTGGTTCCCGGCGGTGCTACAGGGCAGGATTCCATCCATAACGGATTGGTCGCATTGAAACAGGAGTTGACTCCTGATGATATCGTAATGATTCACGATGGCAACCGCTGTCTTGTCTCAAGTGAAATCATTTCCGATTCATTGGCCACGTTTCACACACGTGGCTCTGCTGTCGCCGCCATTCCGTGTGTTGAAGCAGTGTTTCGCAGCGATGATGATGGATTCTCATCCACTGTTTCAATTCCCAGGGATCAGCTGTTTCGAACCCAGACACCTCACACCTATACTCTAGGAAAACTACTGTGGGCGCATGAAGAAGCAGAAAAGAAAGGCATCGTGAACACTGCCGCCACCTGTACCCTGATGCAAATATTAGGTGAGACGGTTTATTTCTCAAAGGGTTCAGAGACAAACTTAAAGATCACTACTGTTGACGATATGATGATTTTTGAGGCCCTTCTCCATACCAAAAAAGACAGCTGGCTGAAGTGAGGCACCACGCATGAAATATACACAGGAATACTGGGAAGATGTGGCTCTCGTAGCAGAAAATATCCCCAGTCTGGATACACTCTTTGGGAAGAGAATACTTGTTACCGGAGCGACCGGAATGATCTGTTCGTCAGTGATAGATGTGATCACATGGCTCAACAGAAGCCGCAACGCAAAAATCCAATTAGCAATGGCAGGCCGTAGTATCGAAGGAATAGCATCTAGATTTAAAGGTGTGCTTTCTGACAGTGACTTTATATTTATTGACTATGATGCAACCATTCCGCAGAAACTGAATCTTCAGGCCGACTACATCATTCACGGTGCCAGTAACGCAAATCCTTCGGTATATGCAAAAGAACCTGTAGAGACTCTTCTTGCGGGTATCGTCGGACTGCAAAGCATCCTTGAACTTGCGCGAAAGAACGCCGGTTCGAGACTGTTGTTTATTTCGTCAAGTGAAGTCTACGGAAATCGCACAGATGGATCTCTCCAGCTTTATAAGGAAAGCGACTACGGCTATGTAGATATATTGAATCCCAGGGCATGTTATCCTAATGGCAAAAGAGCTGCAGAGACATTATGTTCCTGTTATATGCACGAATACGGTACCGATACAGTCATAGTAAGACCCGGGCATATATACGGTCCCTCTATCTCGAACACAGACAGCAGAGCCTCTGCTGCCTTTACCCGTGATGCAGCAGCAGGTCAGAACATTGTAATGAAAAGTGCAGGGACACAGCTGCGTTCCTACTGCTATACGCTTGATTGCGCATCTGCGATTCTGTCAGTTCTTATATGTGGCAATAGCGGCGAAGCATATAATATCTCCAACAAAAATTCAATTGTATCAATAAAAGAAATGGCGGAAGCCCTTGCCGCTGCCGGAGATGTTCAATTAACTTTTGAAAACCCAACAGATGCCGAAATAAAGAGCTATAACATGATGAGCAACTCCGCACTGGACTCTGAAAAAATCGAATCTTTAGGATGGAAAGCTGCATTTAGTCTTGAGTCTGGGGCAGAGAAAACTATATGCTTTTATGAGCCTACTGTCTGATCCTGTCCTTCCAGTTTTCGTATGCTTTCCTATGCATCTCCTGCTGTTCCGGATTAATTCTGTGCGCTGAAATCGTACGATCTGTGAAGCAGTTATCCATACCGGCATAATGCTTAAATCCTATACATCACCCCAGCGCCGAAGCGCTGCTTTTTCTTGTCTTATCTTTCGCTTATATGATGTGCACATTGAATGCTGTCATTCTCTCACCGGGTCTGACCAAACCTCGCCGAAGTCTCTTAGGAACTCACCGGATCTTTCTGATCATGTAGATGAATTCTTCTTTGAAGTCGTCATCCGCGATGGGACGGAGTCTGTCCCTGATCTCGTCGTAGTCGGAGGTTCCGGCGTATTCCGACTCCTTAAGGAGCATTCCAACCTGCGCGACGCCGGCCGCCCAGTTCATGTTATCGCTCATCTCATCACGCCGGCTGTCTCCTGTTACGGGGTATTCAAGGAGACTGCTCTCCTCTTCGTCCGGCTCTTTGTAGCGGATATTGACGGTAAGCCACTCTCCGTCAAATTCGTTCATATCCTTTATAAAAGTATCATTGTTCTTAGAATATTTCGATGTCGCGGCAGACACATTAAATTCTGACGTAACCGGTACGATCTCGTACAGGGCCGTGACCTGGTGACCGGCTCCGATCTCACCGCCATCCTTCGTATCGTCCGCAAAGTCCTCGGCAGCCATGGTGCGGTTCTCATAGCCGATCAGTCTGTAGCCTTTTACAGCTTCGGGATTAAACTCGACCTGGAGTTTGACATCCTTTGCTACCGTAAACAGTGTGCCGCCGGCCTCTCCGACCAGGACCTTCCTCGCTTCATCGATTGTATCGATGTAGGCATAGTTTCCGTTGCCGTTGTCTGCCATAGCTTCGAGCTTATTGTCCTTATAGTTGCCCATGCCATACCCGAGAACAGAAAGGAAAACGCCTTCCTTTGCCTTCTCACGGATCAGCCTTGTAAGCTCGCCCTCACTGGTGATGCCGACATTGAAGTCACCGTCGGTTGCCATGATGACACGGTTGTTGCCGCCCTTGATATAGTTCTTTTCAGCGAGCTCATAGGCTATGTTGATCGCTCTCTCGCCATTGGTCGAACCTGATGCATAGAGTCCCTCGATTGCATCCATGATTTCGGCTTTCCCGCTTGCAGGAGCTCCGTCAAGGACGATCCTCTCTCCGGAAGAATAGGTGACAATCGAGACCTTATCCCTCTCATCCAGGTTCTCCACCAGAGTCATAAAGGATCTCTGAACCAGCGGGAGCTTATCTTTGGTATCCATGGAGCCGGACACATCGATCAGGAAGACCAGATTGGACTGCGGCATGTCTTCTGTATCAAGATTCTTCGCCTGCAGTCCGATCAGCAGAAGATCTGTATCCTCATTCCACGGGCAGGGAGCTATCTCTGTCGTGACAGAAAACGGCTCACCCTCTTCCGGCTGCGGGTAATCATAGTGGAAATAGTTAATCATCTCTTCGATGCGTACAGCGTCCGGATATACATTGTCGTCGTCAAAGATCATCCGACGGATGTTGGCGTAGGAAGCTGTGTCGACGTCTGCCGCAAAAGTGGAAAACGGTGATGTCCGTACCGACCGGAAGGAGTTTTCTGCGAAATAGTCATACTCCTCTGTATTCCAGTCAGGCTCCTCCGGATACCAGTATTCCTCTTCCGCCGCCATATCCATTGTCGGCGCCGCTGCCATAGCGGCCATGAAGACTCCCTCCTCTACAAGCCCTGTCTCTTCTTCAGCGGGCTCGGTGAAGACATGCTCCTCTGCCGGCGCAGGCTCCACAGCCTGTTTTGCTTCATTTCCTGTCACGGCTGCTTTGTCAGCTGCCTCGTCAGCGCCTGCAGCTTCCTGTACATTTTCCTTTGCAGCCTGCTCAGTTTCTGTCTCTTTCGGAGCTGCTGCAGTTTCCGGTTCAGCCAGTGCTTCCTGTGAAGACGGTGCTCCCTGTTCAGCCGGAATCGCCGCCGGTGCTGCCGGCACCGGATATGCGCATCCGGACAGAAGTGTAACTGCAAGGGTTCCCGCCGCCGCCAAATGTAACCATTTCTTCATATTAAGACCTCCCGAATAATATACTGACAATGACTTGATATCGCCTTTCACCTGTATATCCGCAAAAAGGTTCCATATGTTGCACGGATTTCATCTTTCAGTTCAATTTTTTTCAGATCAGAGTTCTTCAGATCAGTCCCGCCTGTTTCAGCAGGAATATTCCGATCGTCATCGTAACAACAGAAGCGAGGGAAGACAGCATGACTATGCCGGCGCCGGTCTCCTCGTCTCCGCCCATTTTAACCGTCATGACATAGCTGTTGACTGCGCTGGGGACAGCATGCAGAACGTAAAGTGCCGTAAGCTCTTCCATTGAGAAATGAAGCGGAATCGCCAGCAAGGTGAAAATCAGCGGCGCAAAAACAACTTTCATCATGGCGCCGAGAGTAATACCCTGCCATTTTTCGGAAATCGAGTCCCAGCGAAGTCCTGCCCCGATCAGAAGAAGTCCCAGCGGGCTGGCGAGTCTTCCAAGGTTCGACAGCGTCGTCCCGAGAATGGACGGCATAGGGATATGCAGCAGTGAGAACGGAAGTCCCAGCGCGATACCGATGATCATGGGATTCTTAATAATTGTAATCAGCTGCTGGCGAAGCGTAAGCTTTCTGCCATCCGTGCTGTAATGATTAAACACAAGAATCGCAAGTATGTTATAGAAAGGCATAACGAACGTGATGATCATGATCGCTGCGGTTTGATTCTCATTTCCCGTGATCATGGCAATGATCGGAAGACCGACATAGGCAAAATTACTGCGGAACGCGCCATGCACGATCGCACTGATCTGTGATTTATCCTTAATCAGGCGCTCCGCCAGAAACCAGGTTGCAGCGAACACTGCTGTAACCGAAAACAGCGAGTACAGTGTGAACTTGAGCGAAAAGATACTGACGATATCAGACTCAGCCACCTGCTTCATGAGCGACGCCGGCAGTGCCCAGTAAAACACGAGTGTAGTAGCCTTTGCGCGAAATTCCTCCGACATGGTTCCTCTCTTTTTCAGGAACCAGCCGAGCATGATCAGCAGAAATACAGGACAGACAATATTAAGACTCAGTATCAGATTTTCCATTATAAACTTACTCCTTGGCGGCTTTAGCGCCAAACCATGCTGTTCCTTCATATACCCAGCCTCTTGTCAGAAGGACGGATACCTCGTTCAGGTCAGCCGTATAGTGATGTGCGGATACCATAGGGTATTTCGGATTGTAAAGACGGTGAAGGGGCACATATCCGTCTGCTTCCGGGGAATTTTCGTCGGTAAATACCGGCAGTGCGGAATACCAGCCGATCCCCTCATAGGTCCAGCCCCGGCCTCTCCCCGCATATTTGCCAAGACCGCACAGGGTGTCCCGTTCATTCTCATCCATTGTATAGTGATGCGCCCTGTCAGCGGCTTTGTACATGCGGTACACAGGGTAATCCGATGTTCGCGGCGAGAGCCAGGCAACTCCCTCATAATTCCAGCTGCCGCGCATGACAAGGGTGTCCCGCTCATTCATATCGTAGGTGTAAAGATGCTCTCCGGTGCTGCGGTTATACAGACGGTACATCTTCAGATACCCGCTGTTTTCCTCCTGCGCGTCAATTCCTGCGGATACCGCACCGGCATATTTCGGCCAGTAGGTATCTCGTGCAACTCTTCCGCGCGAATCGGCGACGACCTGTGTGTTCGCGGGAATCTCAAAGTGGGCGCAATAATAGTAAGCAGCATTATAAGCCCCCGCGGCATCATTTGAAACGTTTCTCAGATAAGTTACTACGAACTTATATTTATTTATCAGTTCGTAATTCAGAAAATACAGCTGGCCTTCCAGCGTTGTCCAGTCATATCCGTTTGCATTGCAAAAGTTTTTAAGGTCCGTCCACCTGGTATTGTGCCACTGGCAGATGCCATAGCTGGTGCCGTTATCTCCAAGGGCATTTGGCCGAAAGTTCGATTCTGCCCGGATGTTGCTGACGATGCCGGCGGCAGCTGCGTTATTCAGCTTCATGACATCAATCAGGAAATAGAAGGTTTTCTCTTCATTGCCTGATCCCCGAAGCGTTCCCGGGGAGAAGGATGGCTCCAGCATCACGTTCTCCTCTTCCCCTTCGATGGCGCCACCCTCCTGCACCTGGCCGTCCTGCCCCTGGCCGTCCTGCCCCTGGCCGCCGTCAATCCAGACGACGATATACGGAAGCTCCAGATCATCCGGCACACTGTACTGCCCCGGCAGTTCGGGAAAGAGCACGTAGTAGTACCTGTCAGTGTGATCAAAATCCTCTGCGGATTTCCACCGGACACTGACTTCATCACTTTCCCCATTTTCTGACAGCACCCGAATTGTTGCCGGAAGGAGTGGTTCCACCTCCTGAAACGCGGGCTTCGTCTGCAGATGAATGTCCTGTTCTCCTGCTCCCGGGCCATCGATTCCGATGATCTTCACGGCATTCGCTGTATCATACTCCTCTGCCATTGCCTTGATTGAAAGACCGCACAGCAGAGGTATAAGGACAGCGAGCGCAAGAATTATCAGTACAACACTCTTATTTGTTTTATTCATTCAGTCAAACCCGATCAGTAATCCTGACTGTTTCCGGACTGTTCGCATAACCGTAACCGATCCGGAATCGCCTGAACAATTGTAAACTCATTGCATCTGACACTGCAATTATCTCACAAAAATATAATCAGGAGATATGTGCATTACACATATCTCCTGATTATATAAATACCGTATGAATGAAAATTCATTTGGTACAGCGACCTAAGTCATTAAAACGATTGTCGGCTTACTGGTAATATTCATCGGCTGCAACACCGTACCATGCAACTCCTTCGTATACCCAGCCCGTTCCGGGATTCGAAGGATCATTAACAAAACCTGAACTTCCGAAGGAGCCGCCGCAGATAACCTCGATCTCGTGCTTATCGGTTGTGTAGTGGTGTGCCGAAACCATCGGCCAGCCGGGGTGATAAGCTCTGTATACCGGAACAACATACTTCTGCTCCTCAGGTTTTAATGATGAAGGATCCGGAGCGGAATACCAGCCGATCTTCTCAACAATCCAGCCCTGGCCATTGCCTGCATACTTGCCCAGTCCGCAGAGGGTATCTTTTTCATTTGCGCTTCCTGTATAGTGATGTGCCTTCTTGCCCGGATGATAAAGTCTCCAGATAGGCTTGTTGGAAGACTTGGGCGCATACCATGACACACCCTCAAATCTCCATTTTCCGGACTTTACAAGATCATCTCTTTCCTTGGCGCTGTCAGTGTAGAAATGCTCACCGGTGCTGCGGTTGTACAGGCGGTACATCGCAACGGGAGAAAACTCCTCAGCGACAACCTTCAGCGAAAACTCGCCGGTATTGACCTGATCCTGACCGTAAACGATCAGATAGTAATCTCCTTCGTCAAGAATAAGGTCAAAGGTCTGTTGGCCCTTCTCGAGATAACCCTTCTCCTTGTATTTCGGATCTGTCTTCGAATCGTAGTAAACGTATGCGTTTTTGTCGATATACTCATCACTGGTTCTTGTACGGACCTGCATGTTATATCTGCTCAGGCCGTTCGTCATATTCGTGTTGAGCGTAATGACTACATGCTGCCTTCTGGATAGATAGAACTGATAGAACTCTCTCGGGCTGTTCAGGGCAATCTGGCCCTTCTGCAGCTTGTTGAAACCACTGACTATACTGTTCTTCTGGCTGAGAATCGTGGCGCTCATCGGAACGTCATTTTTTGCATTTGTTTCGTCGGTAACCTGCTGCCAGCTGACTGCCAGCTTGAACTGACCGGAAGTGCTGTTAAAGCGGTTGACTGCGACGTAATAGGTGCCGGGCTCGATATCCATCTCATAGGAATGCTTGCCCGCTTCAATGATCGCCCAGGAGGAGCCAACCGACCACAGGCAGTTCAGCTCATAGCCGTTTCCGTCAAAGAGGCCGATTCCTGTCCAGAGGGCATATCTGCTGGTCTGAGCGTTGCTCAGGACATCGTAGTCGATCCGGATTCTCGAGGAATGAGGAATAACGAACTTGTAGATGTAGCTCACCTTATCCTGTGCAGTCTTTTCGAAGATTCCCGTAACTGTATTTCCTGAAGATAATGTGGCATCCGCTGTAGGAGCTCCCGCAACATCGAGTGTAACAAACTCTTCGACCTCAGAGAGTACGACACCGTCTACAATCTGGCGGCCTTCCAGTAATTCAGGAAGAACCTCTTCCTCTTCTGCCGACAGTACTGTCTCCGGAACTGATGCCTCAGCAGTCTCTTCAACAACTTCTTCAACAAGGACTGCCTCGTCCGCGTTGACCTCTGCAGGAACTTCCGCCTCGGGAAGAACCTCAGCATCGGTCTCTGCAGAAATCACTTCTTCTGCCGGAACTTCAGGCTGAACCGCTGCTTCAGGCTGTGCTTCTTCAATTACTACTGTCTCGTCGTCAGTAGGCACCTCTGCCGTGACGACGGCTTCCTCTGCAACCTCTCCTGCAGGTTCCTCTGATGTAATCTGGATTTCTTCCTGCACCTGCGTAGTGTCGATTTCATCCGCCAGTACACTCATGGGTGAAAAGGCAAGAGTTAAAACCAACAGGGAAGAGACCGCAATATTTGTCGCTTTCAGTACCAAATGTTTCATATTGCACTCCTTTCCGTAACATTTACGTAATACACAATCTACACTCTTTCGCCCCGATTGTCAACATGTATTTAATTAAATTTTCTAATTCGTAATATTTAAGAAATATTTTATAGTACTGCTGACTGCCTGCTATAATTTGCTCATGCGAAATCATTATGTGATCGACGGATCCTATAATCTTTGTAATACCTTTGGAATTCAGCGGTTCTCTAAAGAAATCACCGCTTTTCTTGACATGACTCCGGATGCAGGGAACCGCTTTACAGTCCTCATCCCGGAATACTGTCCCGAACCCGCGCCGCTCAACAATATCCCCATCATCCGGTACGGCTCACACAAGGGAAAACTATGGAGACAGCTGGACCTTGCACGCTATCTGAAAATGAAAGATTCAAAGCTCCTTGCGTATGAGAACATTATTCCTCTTGCCTGCCGGCGCGGTGTTGTTGTGATGCACGACATAATCTACCGTTCGCGCCCGGATCTCTTTCTTTCGGGCTTAAAAAGTATCCGGTCTATATGCTATCAAAGGCTTGTTTACCACTGTGTCATGACCTCCGGGATGCGGATTGTCACCGTGTCCGAGTTTTCCAGGGCAGAAATCATAAAGTATTACGGACTGCCCTCCTCTAAGATCGCAATTGTCGGTAACGGCTGGGAACATATGAACCGCATCGTGCCGGAGGATATTCCAGAAACGCTTCGGGATTATGTCAGGGATCCATACCTGTTCGCCGTTGCCTCCTCTTCAACAAAGCATAAGAATCTCGCCTGGTTCTTCCGCGCGGCAGGAAACAACCCCTCCATGACCTTTGTGATCGCGGGAGGGATTTCCGAAAAAGACAGGCGCGGCTGTCCGGAAAATATACACTTTACGGGATATGTTTCAGATGGTGTGATGAAGTCGCTGATGCAGCATTGCAGTGCCTTCCTTTTTCCCAGCTTTTACGAAGGCTTCGGAATACCTCCGCTTGAAGCAGCGGCCGCCGGGGCCGGGAGGCTGATCCTCTCGGATATCCCGGTCCTGCATGAGATCTACGGAGAATCCGCGCATTATATCGATCCTTTCGGGAACGGCGATGAGCTTCCGTGGATCCTGCAGGCTTCTCCCGCGGATTATACCGCCCTGCTCTCTCAGCACACCTGGAGCGCAGCAGCGGAAAAAATGCTGAAGCTTCTGGAATAAGATTATGGACAGATTCCGTGTTTTTACCAATATGATATGGCGTTTCCTGGAACGCATCGGTGCGCAGGCAGTCGCTTTTATCGTCAGCATTATACTGGCAAGGCTTCTTTTGCCGGAGGATTACGGAGTACTGGCGCTGGCGGCTGTCCTGCCGGCAGTCTTGCGGTCTGTGTCAGACTGCGGAACCGGCAGTGCGCTGATTCAGAAAGAGAACATCATCAGTCTTGATTACTCGAGTGCGTTTTTCTTCCATCTGACAGTCAGTGCTGTTCTGTATGCTGTGCTCTTTTTTGCGGCGCCCGCGGTCTCTGCCTTTTACGGCAGGGATGATCTTGTCCCGCTCATCCGGATCCTTTCGCTTACGCTCCTTACGAATGCAGTTCATGCCGTTCCGGAGGCATATGTCATCCGGAATCTGAAGCTGAAGCTCTTTTTTTACTCCACGCTCGTCTCCACAGCTCTTTCTGCGACAGTGGCTGTAAGCCTCGCCTATAAGGGCTTTGGCGTTCGTGCTCTTATCGCCCAGCAGCTGATTGTCTCTGTCTGTGATTCTTTGATTCTGTTCCTGGCATCCGGCTGGAGACCTGAGAAGCGTCTCTCTTTCTGGCGCCTTAAGAATCTTCTGCGCTTTGGATGGAAAATCATGGCTGCATCCCTTGCTGGCACTCTTTATGACAACATCCGCCAGTTCCTGTTCGGCAGGTACTATACCGCGGAAGGTCTCGGACTCTTCAACAGGGGAAAGCAGCTCCCGGACATTGTGGTTATCAATGTCAACGCCCCGCTCCAGACTGCTCTGTATCCTGTTCTTTCAGCCTCGCAGCACGATACCGGCAGAGTCCGTTCGATGCTGCAAAGAAGCATTGAAACCGCAGCCTATGTGACCGCGCCGCTCATGATTGGTCTTGCCATTATTGCGCCGGGGCTGGTCAGAGTACTTCTGACAGACAGATGGAGTCCATGTGTTCCCTACATCAGGATCTTCTGCCTTGTCTACTTTTTCTTTCCTGTTGAGGAGTGCAATAACAATGCAGTGAAAGCTCTCGGAAGAAGCGGACTCTTTCTTAAAGCGGAACTGGTAAAAAAAGGGATCGGCATCCTGTTGCTGATCCTTACCGTGCGTATAGGCTCATGGGCATTGTGCCTTAGCATGATTCCTTATACTATCGTTGTCCAGCTGATCAACGGGAGCCTGAACGGGCGTCTTGTGGACTACGGCTTCACAAAGCAGCTTCACTCAGAGCTTTCCGGTATCCTCCCTGCACTGATCATGGGTGCCTGCATCCTGCCGATCGGCTTTGCGGGACTTTCGGATCCGCTGACGATCCTTCTCCAGGTTATCCTGGGCGCGGCTGTCTATATCATTCTTTCCGCCGTCACCCGCAACACCAGTTTTCTGTATCTTAAGGAGACCCTTCTTTCTGTCATTAAGAAGAAATTCTCTTGAGAAGCTGATCCAACCGGTCCGCAGAACGATCCCATGTAAAATGCGAAGCTCTTTCCTGCCCCTTCCTGATTCGTTCCTGTCTCTCACCCTGCGGCATCCGCAGGGAGCTTTGAAGAATCCGGACCAGTGCCTCTTCGCTGTCACTTTGAAAGAATACCGCGCTCTCCCCCAGTACCTCCGGCATGGATGCCGCATCCGAGGAGATCACAGGACATCCTGACGCCATCGCTTCCAGCGGCGGGATGCCGAAGCCCTCATACCTGGACGGAAAGACAAACCACTGCGCGTTCCGGTATATGACCGGCAGATCTTCATCATCCACGTAGCCTGTAATATGGATTCTCTGACCATCTGTTCCCGCCTTACCTTCCGCCAAGTCACCGATATCCTCTCCAAGCGCTTCCTTCAGATTCCATCCTGCCCTTCCGCAGAGCACCAGATGAAGCTCCGGAAACTCATCCTGAATTCTTAAGAAAGCCCGAATAAGGAGACGGATATTCTTCCTCGGCTCGATTGTAGAAACGGAAAGAATGTATTTCTGCGGAAGATGATATTTTCCCGTCGCATTCCCGAACGATCCGCTGCCCGACTTTGTCTCCCCTTGATTCTCTTCCCCGGGATACTCTTTCTCTTTCGGGAGTATGAAGTTTTCGGAAACGCCGTTCGGGATAACCGATATTTTCTCTTCCCTGATACCAAGGAGCTTTATAATCCTGCTCTTACTGAATTCGGATACGGTAACGATATGCCTGCTGCAGTGTTTTGCATGCAGGACCCCGAGCCTCGAATAAAGGACCTTGATGGGCGCCTTTCCCTCGAAAGACTCAAAATCAGAGAGATCATGAACGGTGTCCACGATCCCGGGTGAGAAAAACAGCCACGGCGCACAGAACGCGGGGAAAAAGAATATGTCCGCCTTTATGCGGTACAGCTTCAGCGGCAGAACCGCCTGGTTAAAAATCACCCGGTTCCTGCAGCGCAGGATGTCGCAGCGCACATTCGGAAGCCCCGCTGTTTCCCGGAAATCTCTGTGGATTTCATTTTTAAACAGCAGGTAATAGGTGTGCTCCGGATGCGCATGGATCATCGACAGAGAAAGATTCATGGCGAACCTTTCGATTCCCGTAATATGATCGTATAAAGATGTGAGGTCAATAACCAGTTTCATCTGTATTTCCTGATGAGCGGTATCAGTCCCTTCAGATCGCGCAGGACCCTCCCGCCGATGCGCCGCGGCTCCCGGATCGTGCGGTAGAGCCATTCCAGTCCCGCCCGGGATACCCAGCCGGGCGCCCGTTTCTTATATCCCGCAGCGAAATCCACCGCGGCGCCGACCGATAACGTGACCGGCACATTCAGGGCGTCCCTGTACCTGCAGATAAGCTTTTCTCCCTTCATCTGGCTGATGGCGATGAACAGGATATCCGGCTTTGCGTCTGTCACTGTCTTTATTATCCTGCCTGTTTCTTCTTCGTCGTTTTCAAAACCGACCGGAGGAGAATAACAGCCCGCAATTTTAAGCCCCGGAAAGGCTTTCTGCATGTTGAAGGCAGCCTTCTCCGCGACCCCCGGCGCCGCTCCCAGAAGAAAGACAGAAAATCCTTCCTGTGCAGCCATTTTGCATACAAGCGGGAACAGATCGCTCCCGGAAACCTTCTCCTTCAGCGGCTTATGAAGATACCTCGCCAGCAGCACAATGGATATCCCGTCGGCAAGGAGCAGGTCTGCCTCCCTGCAGGCCTTGTTAAATTCCTTGTCCTCGTCCATGTTCAGGAGGTGATCAAGGTTCGGGGTTACTACATAGGAAGGCTTTGAACCGGCGGCCATGCTTCTGACTGCCTCCACTGCCTCCTCCATTGTGCAGTTATCAAATTCAGAATTCAGGATTTTTATTCTTTCCATCACTTCGTCACTCCAAGGCATCCGAACTGTCTCTTATCGGATCATCATTTCTGAATACGCCGGCGAAAGCGACGGCAAGGAACAGGAGCACAAGAGAAAGCCTCTCCATGCTGTAATAAACAGCCGCACAGAAAATCAGGACATTAATCACTCTCCTGCCCTTTGCGACTGCCTTAGAATTGAAATACAGCACCGGCGCAAGGAATGAGAGCGCCGCCAGGATCCCGTTGCAGAAGATCCAGTAAAAATATCCGTTATCAAAGTAATAGAACCGCTCATAGTTTTCAAAGCTCCGCGGGAATAAGGAGAGCCCGGCATCCCTGAACGCGTAGACGCAGTCGACAACACGGACGATGAAATTGCTGTGGATCTTATCATCCAGCGGATAAAAAGTAATCCCCGCAGCCGCGGACAGAAGGAACATGATAACCGGCATCAGGATCACACCCGCGCGTGCCGCCCCGCTGCGGGGCTTCTCCGGAAGTTCCTTCATCCATATACCGTAAACAACAAGAAACAGGATAAGGATGGACGCAGTCCTGCAGCCGCAGGTCAGAAAGCACAGGACGGATAAGGCTGCGCCTGCCGCGGCAAAGGAAAGCTTTCCCCTGCCCCGGTACAGATACCACAGGAGCAGGAATGCCGAGAAGAAATAAAAGCCGAGGGTGTTCGGATTGCCAAAGCCAAAGCTGTGACACACTCCGTAACTAAAGGTGAGAATGACATCCTCTGACATACCCAAAAGCCAAGTACACGTAGCAAATACAGTCCCTATAACATAAAAGATGAATAAGAGTACAGCCATTCTCTTTTCATTTGCAAAGCCAGACAGATATACAAGGAGTATCGGAATGGTCATACTCTCTTTGCAGAGAATATAAGCAGCCACAGAACCCGCCAATGTAATAAGAAGACTATATACGGACGGTTGAAGCAGTATCTTTTTCAGCAGAAGCATGGTTCCGTTATCGCTCTCCGACCGAATCAATCCGGATATATAGATACAGAGTTCTGCTGCTGTAAGCAGCCATACTCCTGTCGTCAGAACTGACTGTGTCATTCCGACAAACAGAGCAGCGTTTTGGTTCCCTCTAATCCAAGCTGTTCTTCCGATTAGTTTGCCAAGACAATAAAGCAGTAGGAGCATATAAAATGCCGTTTCCGGAAGCTTTTGCAGAAAGCCGTTTCCTTCGAAGGCAGGTGCCGACACCGGAAGCCCGTCATCCCTCTTGTACGCTTCCCTCTGCCCCGCGTCTTTTTCGGGTAGACCTGCACCAACACTGTTATGAATATCACCGCTTCTCTTCGCGTCAAATCCCTCTGCCGCATCTGTCCGGAAGACGGATACCGCTGTCAGCAGAAGAATCTTAAGATCCGTCAGGATCGACTGATTCTCAATGTACATCAGGTCCATCCTGAGCTTGTCGGCGGGCTCGATGCTGTATCTGCCATAGACCTGTGCAAGGCCGGTCAGGCCTGCCCTGACCCTGAGCCTTTCCGGATAATCTGTGACATCTTTTGCATAAAGATCTGCCAGCTCTACCTGCTCCGGCCGCGGCCCCACAAGGGACATATCTCCCATTAAGATGTTGATCAGCTGTGGCAGTTCATCGATATGGTATCTGCGGAGAAATTTCCCGGCGCGTGTAATCCTGCTGTCATTCTCCGTATAAGGATACACCCCGTTCTCTTCCGGATTCACTTTCATCGTCCTGAACTTCAGGATATCGAAAACCTTTCCGCCCAGGGTATATCTTTTTTGGGAAAACAGCGCCGGTCCGCCGTCCTCCGCCCGGACCGCGCAGGCCACTGCCAGCATAAGGGGTGATAGAAGAATCAGGAGCAACGCACTGATAATAAAGTCCGCCGCCCTTTTGAGCGCCTGCCGGAGTCTTTGGTCATCTCTCCGGAAGTCTGTTCGCATGAAAGCCTTGTCCAGAAGGTATTCCGGCTGCGCCCTCATGAAGGAATACTCCTTCGTATCCGGCATGTAGTAAAGAAGCCTGTCTGATTGTGAACAGTATTCCGCCAGGGCTGCCCTTTTCTCCAATGAAACCCCGCACAGTACCACAATGCGGTTATCACCGATCTTTTCACACAGTTCCTGAATCGGAGTGTCTCCTGAGAGAATCCGCTGTATCCGGAAGGGCATGTCATCCCTTCCGTTAATTCTCCCGGCAAAGCTCTCAGCAGACAGCACGGAACCTCCCTCATCACCGCCTTCAGCAGATTCTTCATATGTCTTTGCATCTTCAGGCGTGGCAATCAGAACCACATTTTCCGGGAGCATTTTCCTGTTCAGCACCGGCCGGATCAGGAAGGTATACAGCAGAACCGCTGCGGTCTGCAGCGCTGCCGGAATAACGACAAGGTTGATGAAAGGTGCCTCTGCGCCCGGCCAGGTCTGTACCGCCTCCATCCACAGGAGAATATCCGCAGGAATCAGTGAAATAATATGGGAAGCCGCAAAAACAGAAGCCTCTGATCGGTCCTTTTGAAAGTGTACATACAAGTTGCAAAGACTTTGATATATTGCAATGAAAAAAACTGCAGACAGGCCTGCATGAAGAAAAGGATGCTCTGCGCCCCGCCCGAACTCCGCAATATAGCGCAGAACAAAAAATATAGCTATTACGGCAGCCTTCAGAAGATGGCCCGAAGCAAAGCTTCTCCAATAGTTATCCTTCATTTTAAACAGGTACTTCTTCACCTTTTAAGAATCTTTAATTACAGGCACTGGAAAGGATAACTGATGGCTGAAGAAATATAGAATGATATTCCAGCAGGCTGTGAATTATCTGATGCATCCGTTATAATGAGACGGTAAACAGCTCTGAGTAATATTATACATGGTTGTGATTCGTTATGAAACTTGGAATCGATCTGACCAGAATAGAAGGTGAAAACACCTGCGGAGCAGACGCTGTCGCGATCAATCTGATCCGGGGTCTGGTTATGTGCGGCCATTCAAAGGATATCGTCTGTTTCTGCCGCGGGAAGATCGTCCCGATCCTTACCGGCATTGATCCGTCGCTGACCGTCAAGGTTCTGCCCGATTTCACTTCAGGATCAGGGATTATCCGGTTCATAAAGCGCGGCAGGAATCTGAACGCCTTAAGAAAGCTTGCGCCGGCATCCGGCGCAGATGTACTTCTCTTTACGAATAAATACACCCCGGCCCGCAGGTTTCCGATTAAAACCGCGATGATCACCCATGACATCCAGTGCTTTGCCGTACCTCGCGGTAAACTGCCATTGATTGCAAAGCTCAGAAGACGGAAGGAACAGTTCCAGGTGTGGAATGATTTCCGCAGCCGTGATCTGATTATAGCGATTTCCGATTTTGACGTTAAAATGTGCCGGGATGCGCTTCCCCGCTATGCCGGAAAGGTCCGTCGGATCTATAATCCTGTGTTCAGCCCTCTTTCGCCTGTCTCCTTCTGTCGTAATCCCGGAGGGAAATATATAACCGCGCTCAACATCCGATGGTCTCATAAAAATACTCTGACCCTGATCCGGGCCTTTGAGAGAATTCAGGGAGAGGTGCCCCTGGACCTGATTCTGGTCGGAAGTCCTCCTCCCGATTATCCGAAACTCATTTCATACATTCGTGAGCATGGAATGGAGAGCCGGGTTACCTTTACCGGGTTCGTGTCAGAAAAGCGGCTGGAAGAAATCGTTTCCGAAACCAGGATCTATGTAAATCCTTCTTTGTTTGAAGGCTTTGGAATGACTGCTGTCGAGATGATCTCTAACGGAATACCGACGATCGTTGCCGGCTGCACCGCATCACCCGAAACAACCCGCGGCTATGCCCTGACTTACAGCCCTCCGGAGGACGACGCTGCTCTTGCAGAGGTCCTGCTGTACGAGTGGAATCACCCGGTCCCTTTCGAAAAGCGTGCACTTGCTTCGGAGGAATTAAAAAGCATCTATGACTGCAGGACAATTGCCGCCGAGTATTGGAGGATATTATCTGAACTATGATACCGAAACAGATTCACTGCGTCTGGCTCTCCGGCGAGGAGAAGCCGGAGCTGATAAAGAAATGTATGGCGTCCTGGCAGCGCGTACTGCCTGACTATGCCGTGAAGGAATGGTCTGCCGCAGACTTTGAT
Source organism: uncultured Lachnospiraceae bacterium (assembly GCA_902796425.1). Taxonomy (GTDB): domain Bacteria; phylum Bacillota; class Clostridia; order Lachnospirales; family Lachnospiraceae; genus CAG-791. The sequence goes on along the minus strand of CADBPC010000167.1, from coordinate 5,967 downwards.
TTCAGTGAGTTTCCCGCCTTTGTACAGGAGGCTTTGTCAGTCCGCAAATGGGCCTTTGTCACGGATTACCTGCGCCTGTATCTTCTGTATAAATACGGCGGTATCTATATGGATACCGACATCTATGTCCGAAAGCCCATTGATCCGTTCCTGGATAATCAGTTTTTTTCCTTTATGGAATATCATCCGAAAGGATTCCGGCCCTTTGCGGACCGTGTGGATGAGAACGGATACGCAAAAACCGATCAGAATGTCCCCGGTATGTGCATGCAGGCAGCCTTTATGGGCTCCGTTTCCGGACACATATTTCTCCAAAAGTGTATGGATTACTACCGGCAGCGCCACTACCTGCAGGAGGACGGCTCCCAGTATAATGTCATTATTGCGCCTGATATATTTGCCCTGACTGCAAGGCAGTTCGGATTCCGCTATCTGGATACTGAACAGAACCTTTCCGAAGGCATGAAAATCTATCCATCCTCCTTTGCTGCGGGTGCTCTTACGGAAGTGAAGCGGGGTAACTTTGCAATTCACTGCTGTGCCAATTCATGGGTAGAGCATTCAGGCCTTAAGAAAAGACTGCGGGAAGCGCGCAATAAGATTCTTGAGACGATCTATCTTCGTTAAGCGGTATTTATTTCATCCCGTACCACGCCGTGCCGGCTTCCACCCAGCCTCTGTGAATAATGACGCTGATCTCATAGGTATCGGCGGTATACAGTGTCGTTCCGGCAGCGGGCCAGCTGCTGTTATAAAGGACGAAGACCCTCTGCCCCTGTGCCGGGTCGGAGTACCAGCCGATCCCTTCATAGATCCAGCCGGAAGAAACGGAGCTGTCCCGGACTCCCGTGTCTGCGGTGAACAGATGCGTGTTGACCTGCGGATTGTAAAGCCTGTAGACAAGAGTTCCGGATAACGGTGAATACCATCCTATCCCCTCAAAATTCCACCTGCTGTTTGCGGAGAGCACATTCTTCTCCCGCTCATCCATTGTATAGAAGTGTTCCCTCGTATAGGGATTATAGAAACGATACACAGGGAGTTTTGCGCGCTCCGGTACATAATTTTTAAGAGATAATGTCCTTTCCGCTTCGGAATAGAGGGCTATAACATTGTTATGATAGCGGTAGATCCTGCTCTTTCCCGCAGTATTATCCGGATTCCCGTAGATCCAGTACGGATTTGAAGTGTACCCGGTTTTCCCGGGCCCTCCGAGATAAGATCCTCCGACAAGGAAGGCACCGCTCCCGTTATAGCCCGCATATCCTGACTCCTCGGGATCATAGGAGGGGTCATCCAGGCTGGCATCATCATACGTGGTCAGATCCACGAGATAATTCTCACCGTCGTCCATCCTGACAACGTTCCACATATGCGGAAGATCGTCCTGTTTTCCGTCCATCAGACGGCACTCAATCAGATCGCTCTCAAACTCCGTGTTGTCACAAAGATACTGAAACGCTTTTGCGTACCCCTCGCATACAACGTTTGTCGCCGGATCCCCGTCGAAGACGCTGACAATCTGCCAGGGATCTCCGTAGGGAGTCTCTGTATTAAGGAACGCCTGATAGTCGTAGCTGACCAGTCTGCAGATTTCGTTCCGATAGCCCCTGAGCTTCTCATAATCCGAAGCGCCCTTATATCTGTCAATGATCTGCTGCGCGTTTGCAACCGCGTTCTTTACCGCGCCGGTCTTATTTGTATCCGCATAGAGCGTTCCCTGCGTTCCGTCCGCGCTGTAATCGGCGGACACACGAAAGCGCAGAACCGTGGAATCTGTTCTCCTGATAAAGCCGAACTTCGCCTTGTCGAACCAGTACAGGTCATAAGGAAGATCGTATACAAGCGCATAGATGACATTTGTGACCTCCGCCGACGTGGAAGATACAGGCACTGTCAGTTCTGTAAATCCCTGCTCTCCAGCCGCGACTTTTCTGATAAAGTCCGCTGCCCGGTCATAAATTGCCTTCTCATTGTCTGTCAGCCTCGAACGCCTGGGAACACTGGCCTTAAAGAGCATCGTCCGCGGCCTGGACAGCCCGAACTCTCTTTCGACATAGCCTGCAAAAAGAGCCTCTGCATCATCCTCCGTAAGGGAAATAAATTCCTCCTCTTCCTCAGCAAAGAATGCAGGAGAATCCGAAATCTCCCCTGCCCGCACGGCGGTTCCCAGAGCCAGGATCACGGCAAATATGAAAAACAGCGAAACAAGTCTCTTCATAAAAACAATAAATACGATATAAACCGGTGACGGTCTTTAAAGGACAGGACGCAGCATGCGCCGGATGCCTTTCTCGAAAAGCGTCTTCTGAATCTCACCGGAGAGACGCTCCGATACGGCAACGATCACCGAAGCCTGTTTCACCTGTTCCTCTGACAGTTCTCCTATTTCCTTAACCGGGATGCCAAACAGCGTCCCTGTTATCCGGTGTCCGTCGGATACAAGAACCGCGCGCGGCCGGATATTCTTGATGAGAAGCATGGAAATTATCCGCTCTCCCATAATGCCCGCGCCGTAGACATAGATATTGTCGTTCTTCTCACAAAACGGCAAGATATCCTCCCTGATCTGCCGGTCTGTCAGCATCACATCCCGCACGCAGTACATCCTGTGGTATTCCCTGACAAAATCCAGGAGTGTTCCGATCATCTCGTTATTAAGCCTGTTCACCTTCTGTGCGTAGGAGGCGTTCATGACAATCAGCGTTTTAAAGCCCGCATCCTGCGCTACAAAGGGGAGGATCCGCTCGATCGCGTGGCTGATTGTGCCATCGACCGGCATAGGCTCATCCGGGAAATCCTCATACTTCCAGTCCGCATCGAACAGCTTTTCCAGTGCCTTTGTCCTGCACCAGAAGGCGGTTCCGACAGAAGCAGGGCTCTCCCGGTCATCCGGAAGGCAGCCGAGGCCAAGCTTATTTGCAAGCCTCACTGTATTGTCATAATTCCTGTACCAGAGATTCTCATACTGTACGTTCAGCGAGGGTCCGACCGGCGGCGGCACAATCAGGAGCCCCGCCTCATCCGACTCCAGGATCTGCAGGATATTCAGGATATACTTGCGGGTACCGATCATGTTTGTCCAGAGATTCTCTCCCCATCTCCTGACATCCTCTTTGTCATAGTAGCCTGAATTCTTGTCATGGACAAAACAGAGATACTCATAGTCCCCGAGATACGGCCGGAAAGCGACAAGAAGAGCAGCGACATCCCTGCCCCTGTTCTCCTTCCTGATCACTCTGATGCCGTTTCCTGCTGCAGCGAGAACTTCACAGGCGGGAAGCAGTTCCTCGTTGGACGTAATCAGGAAGATGTCGATTCCCTCCGGAATCTCCGGAAGATAAGCCTCGCATTCCTTAAGACCTTCCGGATAATAAAGATGAATCACAACAGCCGCGCGCAGCGCTGCCGCCCTGCTCTCATCATATTCCGTTATTGAATCCGGAAGGATTCTTGTCATCACCTGGTCTGTCATATCGATACCCCTGCCGCCGCAGCGGCAGAAACTATTTTCACTTATCTGTACTCCGGAAGATACATGTTGGTCCTGCCGACTCTGTCTTCAACCGCAGGAGCCACTGCAAGAGCGTTCTCTCTCATGAGCGAAAGAATTACTCCGTCATCCGGCAGGAACTCAAATGTATCGAGCCGGAAAATTTCCTGTGACGGATCCTCCCTGTTTGAAGTCAGAAACCCTGCCGTCTCAAATCCCCTGTAGTCGCAGTATGCCTTCATCCTTCGTCCGTAATCGCCGGTTCCGAAAAGAAAAACCCTTCCATGGCTTTTCACGAATTCGTCCAGTTTCCGGTAATGAATCCTCACACGCGTCCCTTGTCTTTCGTCAATCGCCTCTATGGCTTCTGTAAGGAAACGGACGGGATATGCAGTATTCTCCTTTGTCCAGCGGATAATGTCAAAGACCTTCTCGTAGCCGGGCGTCGAAAGGATAAAGCATTTTGCCTTAAGAAACGGAATCCCGCAGCGCGTTATCAACTCGTAATTATAAACCGTACTGGGATTTGCGGGCGCGGCCTCTCTAAGAAAGCCTCCGTCCGTCTCATCGGTATAGACGGCGGATCTGTAGCCTTTTTCCGTAAATGCAGATGAAAACGCGATCTCAAAGCCGTCCACGGCGCCGCGCACCGATTCAAACACCGGAAGGTTTTCCCAAAACTCCCTGAAATCCTCCGAAAGAAAGAGCCTGCTTCTCAGGACCAGGAACCAGGACTGGACATGTTCCCTGATAATCCTTCCGTCCTTTGCCGTATAATCCGGATGGCGTGTCAGGCCCCAGAAGTCGCAGGAGACGCTCTCCATCCTCTCAAAGATTTCCTCCGGGCTCCACAGCGGTCCGAAAACCGTATCGTTGGTAAGAAGGATCTCCCCGAAATCCTGCGGCCGGATCCTGTCTTTATACACTGTAAAGACATCCTTGTAGGCGCCGGCATCGAACCCTTCATTCCCCCTGCAGATCACATCATCCGCGAGGGCATGCAGCCTTTCTTTTTCAAGGAAACGACCGTTTACGACTATCACAAACCGGTCACAGCATTTCTTAAGGCTCTTTATCAGATACTCTTTGTAGTCCTCCAGTACAGCGTCCGGGCTGTAGAGTACGAAAATACACAGTCTTTTCATAATGCAGTGTTCCCGTCGGTATCCTTCAGCATTCCGTGAACATAACCGGAAAGGCTCCTGCGGAATACATCATCCGAAAAAACAGTTTCAAAGAGGATTCTCGCTCTTTTTCCGATCTGCGCAAGCTCCTCCCGCCTCTCACAGCACCATGCAATTCGCCCGGCGAGGTCTGCCTCGTCCTCGCTTCTGAATACCAGGCCATTCTCATAATTCTTTATGTACGCGCTCGTCCCACAGGCATCGGACACTATGCACGGGATACCGTGCATCATTGCCTCGGCCGCAACCGTCGGCATGGGGTCTTCCCTGGACGGTACAACCAGTACGTCGGTTTCTTCATAGATGGCGCGAAGAGTATTTCTGTCCATTCTCCCGTGGAAAGTAATACCCGGAACATCTGCAGTCCTGTCCAGGAGCCCCGCCGCGAATGCAGAACTTTTCTGTCCCACAAAGTCAAACCTGCAGGCCGCCCTGATCCCGGGATCCAAGCGCTCCGCGGCTTTCAGCAGAACATCCTGCCCCTTTCTCCACTCAACATACCCGACAGTCAGGAAGCGGAGTTTCATGTCCCCTGTATTCCCGGAGTCTGTGACCGGGGGTATTGCTGCCGGTAAACCTTCTGCAGACAGTTTCAAGCCCTTCCGGTCCGGCTCCGCCTCGTCGGCAACTCCGTAAAGAAGCTCTCCGCATTCAGCCTCCGGCACAAACTCCTTTAAAGCATCCGCCGGCACGGGGCCTACTGAAAGGATCCTGAGATTCCTTCGGTCAATCGCCTTCAGGTCCTCCCCCGTAATGCCCGCATAGAAGAAGACAGAATCATGCAGCCACCAGATCACGGGCTTTTCCGGAATCATCTCTGACAGGAAATGATAATAGTTAATCGTATTACAAATCAGAAGATCATAGCCTGCTGCCCAGGCATAGTCTCTCATTGTCAGAATCTGGAGAGAAGGAAGGACAAATACCGGGATTCCCACCTTCCTGCAGGCGTTTTTCAAATCTCCGTCCGTCATGGATACAATGCAGACATCATATCCCTCATCCTTCAGCGCAAGCGCGCCCCTGAATAGAGCAATCGCAGGTCCCCCGAGTTCAAGATCAAAGGACAGCAGTAAAATCCTTCTGCCGTTTCCGGCAGGTGGACCTGCGATGTCCGGCTCAGCCGCAGCGCTTTTCTTCGCCCTCTCTTTCATTTCCGGAAGCGTCCACAGTCTCCGGAAGTGAATGATCTTATCCTCTTTGACGCCCATGGAGATGAGCTGCTGGCGTATCTCATCGTAATAATAGCTCATTACCACTATGAGATCGAAAGACAGCTGCATAGCCTGC
>CADBPC010000166.1 GCA_902796425.1 uncultured Lachnospiraceae bacterium | reverse complement strand
TTGCGAACCACTTTGAAGATTTCGGTTCTACAGACCTGTACGATACTGACGAGATCAAAGAGCTCCGCGCGAAATTCGCAAACTGATACAGAAAGACTTTTGGGAGGGGCTTTTTTAAGCCCCTCTTTTTACTCTCAAAGACACGATCTGCCTGGACTGCGGGCCGTGTTCCGGACAGAGGATTTCAACTTCTCCATGAAAGGTAAACTATGAGCCAGATAATAATGAAAAATATCTGTGTCGAGTTTCCGGGCGTGAAGGCACTCCAGAATGTAGACTGCGAATTCCGCGGGGGCGAGGTAAAGGCGGTCGTCGGAGCCAATGGCGCGGGCAAGAGCACCCTGATGAAGGTTCTCTCCGGCGTCAACTCCAACTACACGGGTGATATCACAATCGACGGGAAACCGGTACAGATAACAAACACCAAAGTCGCAAAAGACCTTGGAATAGAAATTGTATATCAGGAAGTCGACACGGCCCTTGTTCCGAACCTGTCCGTCGGCGAGAACATTATGATGGACTATCTGACAAACGGTATCGGGAAGGCCGGGATTGTCAACTGGGCGCATCTCCACAAGACAGCGACGGAAATGCTGCAGCGTCTTGAACTGCCGATCACTTCCAGGCAGATGGTTGCGACGCTGACCCTGGCGCAGAAGCAGATGGTCGTTATTGCGAGAGCCATGATGGGAAAATGCCGCTTCCTTATTCTTGACGAGCCGACAGCACCGCTGTCCCAGAAGGAGACGGAGCAGCTTTTCGACCTGGTCCGCAGACTGAAGGCAGACGGTGTCGGCATCATCTTTATCTCCCACCGCCTGAACGAGCTCTTTGAAATCTGCGATACAATCACCGTGCTCCGGGACGGTCAGCACATAAAGACCTTTGATCTCGACAAGAGCATTACACAGGATTACATCGTGGAGCTGATGCTCGGCAAGGTCTTCGACCAGCGTGTCGACAAATCCGGACGCAGCATCGGGGACGATGTCCTTGAGACCAGAAAGCTCTCCGACAGCAGAGGAGCGATCCACGACATCGACATCCATGTCAGGAAGGGCGAGATCATCGGAGTCTCCGGCCTTGTCGGCGCAGGCAAGACCGAGCTCTGCAAGACTCTGTTCGGCGCCTTCGGAAAATACAGCGGTGAAATCCTGGTCAACGGAAAGACCGTTGTCAACAATTCTCCTTCACAGGCTGTCAAAAATGAGTTTGCCTTTGTTCCCGAGGAAAGAAGAAAAGAAGGCATTCTTGTCGGGGAGACGATTACCAATAACCTGTCCGCCGTGACCCTGGGTAAATACAGCGGCCTCCTGGCCTTTATCAATAAAAAGGCGGAGGACGACGCGGCACAGGAAAAGATCCGCTCCCTTACGATCAAGACCCCTTCCTCAAAGCAGAAGGTAGGCCTTCTGTCCGGCGGAAACCAGCAGAAGGTAGTCATCGGCAAATGGCTTGACTCTGACGCTGCGGTCTATATCTTCGACGAGCCGACAAAGGGTATCGACGTCGGCGCAAAGGGCGAGGTTTACAAGCTGATTGTGGAGCTCGCAAGACAGGGTAAAGCCGTCATCTACGCAACGGATGAGTTTTCCGAGATCATGAATCTGACGGACCGTGTCTATGTCATGTACAACGGAAGAGTGCAGCAGGAGCTGATTACAGAAAAGACCAACGAGAATGAATTGTTGTTCTACTCTACAGGAGGACAGAAGAAATGAAAGAGAAACAGAGTAATTTTTCCATCGGAAAGTTTCTGACGGAATGGGGCGCGGTGCTGGCAATTATCATCACCTTCCTTATTTTCTCGGTAACGGCAAAGGGACTGTTCCTGTCGACCGACAACATGATCACTATCCTCCGGTCGATTTCGATCACCACGATCATAGCGATCGGCGCGACCTTCGCGTTCTCCGCGGGCTTCTTTGATCTCTCGCTCGGCTCCATCGCGACACTGGCCGCTGCCTTCTCCTGCACCTTCATCGCCTGGTACGGGATGCCCATGTGGGTTGCGATCATCGCTACATTCGCGATCTGCATGCTGATCGGCTGCTTTAACTCCTTTGTCTCCTTCAAGATGAACGTCCCCACCTTCCTGACCACGCTGGCAATGTCCTTTATCCTGGACGGATTTGAACTGACCTATTCCGGCGGTTCCATTATTAACCCGAGAATGAACGGCGCGGCGGGACAGCAGCTTGTAAAGGAAATTCCCAGTGTGTTCTTCCAGTTCGGCAAGGCTCCCTGGATTATCATCATCATGCTGGTGTGCGTTGCGATCTGCGAGTTCTTCCAGGGCTACACAAAGCACGGACGTTTTATGTATATGGTCGGCTCCAATGCCGAGGCCGCAAGACTTTCCGGTATCAATGTTAACTTCTACCGCACACTTGCCTTCATGCTGACAGGCCTGTTCGTTTCAGTCGGCGGCGTGCTGATCGTATCCAGAGCCGGTACGGTTTCCTCCAACGCAGGTTCCGCATTCCTGATGCCCGCCATCGCTGCCGTCAATATCGGCGCGGCTCTTGCCGGCAGAGGCAAGCCGAACGCCATCGGAACCTTCGTCGGCGCGGCGCTGATCGGTGTTGTCGAGAACGGACTGTATGCTCTTTCCTTCCCTTACTATGCAATCAATATCGTTAAGGGAGCCATCCTCCTGATCGCCCTGATCATGAGCAACTATGCAAACAAAGAGCATTGATGTAAGGTATAGATTATTGCTGAAAGGAGTGCATATACTATGAAGTGGAAAAGAAATATGAAGCCGCTGGATTATTCATCACTTCATCTGGACAATATCCTGATCGAGGATGAGGAAGGCGATATCTGTCCGATGAGCGAGCCGTATTTTAAGGCAAAAAAGCTCGCCGACGGTGTGTGGCAGGTCCTTTCGGACGGTGATTATACCTATGTAGTAGAGGGTGACGACGAGCTTTTGTGCATCGACGGCGGAAACGGTGTGGGCGATATCCGCGCGTTCTGCCAGACACTCTCCGACAAGCCTCTTTACAGACTTGTCAATACACACAGCCACTGGGATCACACCATGAACAATTATCTCTTTGATGTTGTCATGATGCACCGCAGCTGCTACGAGAACCGCTGCCAGCCCTTCGCTGAGTTTACCGGCTTTGATTTCCCGGATGATTATCCTGTCGTTTTCGTGGACGATGGTGATGTGATCGACCTCGGAAACCGCCAGCTTGAGATTTTCCACATCGAGGAGCATTGCAAGGGCTCCATCCAGCTGCTGGACCGCAAGAGCCGGATCCTTTTCTGCGGCGATGAGCTGAACGGAAATTTCTGCGACAGCAGGATTTCGGTGGAGCACACCTTCCGCAACATGAGCCGCTGGATGAGCTTCCGCGATGCCTACGATACACTCTGCGCGGGCAACGGTATTCACGATGCGGTCTACGTGGACAGATATTACAAGACGCTGAAATATATCCTTGAGGGTCACGCGGGCGAGGGCGAAGAGTACTATGTGCCCCATGAAGACCGCAGGGCTTCAATCAGTGAGCTTGACGGAAAGAAGGTCTACGCGCGCCGCAGCCCTCACATGGATTCCGTCGCGGATCTTCTGCGCTCAGTGGGCATGGAAAAGCATCTGGAGCAGACTGACGGAAGAGGGTGCTTCTGCTTCCTCAGAAAAGTGACGAAGGACGGCATCTTCGACAGACAGCTGACGATGAACGACTGCCGCGTGTGCTACTATATCAACAGGATTTACGACAGAGACAACAGCTACGTGCCGACGCTCTGACGGCATGTTTCGGAAAGGAGCAATATGATCAGTTCGGTTAAATTAATCCCTGTAACAGAGAATTCCGTACCCTTTACCTCTGCGGTAAAGCTCTGTGACCTTCCGCAGAACGGCTATGTCGAGGAGGAGTATTTCTTCGACGGCACCGCAAATGTGTATGAAAGAACACAGGATGGGGGAAAACAGGTCCGCTTCAGTGACGCGCCTTACACATCGAGGTTCCTCCTGCGCAGGCCTGCGGACAGGGAAAGGTTCAGCGGCAATATTATCATCGAGATCATGAACTCCACACCGGGACACGACCTCGACAGGAGCTGGATCATCACAAGAAAGCAGATCATCCGCGGCGGTGACGTATATATCGGGCTTCTCAGCAAGCCCAACGTATTCGCTCCGATGATGAAGGCGGATCCTGAGCGCTACGCCCCCCTGAAGTGGCCGAATCCCGATCCGGATTCCGAGAAGAATATCTCGGCAGCGGCTCTTACCTGGCAGGCAAGTCCCGAAACAGAGAACGGCCTTTACTGGGATATGCTGATGGATACAGCAAGACTTGTCCGCAGCGAGGATCCCATGAATCCGATGAGCGATTTCATAAAGGGCAAGGATGTCAAGGTCATCCTTATGGGCTGGTCTCAGTCCGGCGGATATATGATCCGCTACATGCTTGATTTTGCCGACAAGGAAGGCAAGGATTGCTTCGACGGTTATTTTTCCATGGGAAGCGCGGCTGTTGCCACACCGAATCTCAACCAGAGCGAGCAGACGCCGCCCCTGGAGCAGAATCTTCGGATCGCGCAGCCCGACAGACCGTTTATCGACATGCATACCGAGAGCGAGAATGCATCCTTCGGCACGGATATGACCAAGCTGGAGAACGGGCCGTTCTACCGGGCTTATGACATCGCGGGGCCGAGCCACGACACGACCTACAGCGAAGAGGAGTACTACGCAAAGGACAATTACCTGAAGAAGGTCGGACTGGATATGGCCTACGGCGGGATCGACGAGTATCCCAACAGCTTCCCCTATCAGTTCCCGTACCAGGCGGCGCTCGTCGCCCTGGAGAAATGGATCCGCATCGGAAAGGCGCCGATGACGGTTGAACCGATTCAGGTGGATGAGAACTTAAAGAACGTCAAGGACAGCGACGGCAATTCCATCGGCGGCTGGAGAATTCCGCAGATTGATTATCCTGTCTGTGCTTACTACGGCACCTCCACCGCGGCAAAGAACCCGGACGATACCCTTACGGCCTTTGTGTACGGCCATGAGGTACCCTTCACGCCGGAGGAGATCAAGAAGCGCTACACTGATCTTGCGACCTACAGAAAGCTTATTACCGAAAAGACGGATGAGTGCATCGAAAAGGGCCTGATTCTTGAGGCCGACAGAGAAGAAGCCATCGAGAGGGCAGTCGCGAAGGCTGCAGCATACGGGCTGTAAAAACCTGCTCAGAGTGTAAATGGTTTTGGACCGGAGGAAAGACTCCGGTCCTTTTCTTTTTCCGGAATAATCCGTCCGCGGCAGAGAGCCTGCCGGCTCACCCGGGGCTGCTCGTCGGCACTGCGCCGCCCATTAGCCGCCGGCTCCGGAAACTTGCGAACTTTGTGCTGGCAGCTGTCTGATTAAGAAGATTTTTCAGCAAAGTTCGCCGCAGACAAATCCTCCGCCGTCGGCGCTATGCTCGCGCCTTTCTTGCAGCCATGCCGGAACGTTCGCCGGAAGGCCCCTGTGCCGCAGGACGGACGGGCAGAAAAAGTATGCGGACCGGGAGACGGTTCTATGGTCTGTTCCCGAAAATTCAGATGCAAAGTCTCCGGATGGAGTTTTGGCGACCGTATCATGGTATAATAAATATTGCGGCTGCAAGGCAGTCCGCATCACGATACATATTAATTTTATTGCAGAGAGGAGAATGATTTAATGGCACAGGACGTCAATCTGACTTGCCCCGAGAAGGGACCGATTACGGATGAGCTTCTGGAAAGAATGAATAAGTGGTTCCGTGCGGCCAACTATCTTTCCGCCGGGCAGCTTTATCTTCTGGAGAACCCGCTCTTAAAGAAGCCCCTGACAATGGACATGATCAAGAAAAAGATCGTAGGCCACTGGGGAACGGTTCCCGGACAGAACTTTGTATTTGTACACCTTAACAGGGTTATCAAGCGCTATGACCTCGACCTGATTCTTCTGTCGGGTCCCGGACACGGCGGAAACTTCTATATCGCGAACGATTATATGGACGGCACCTACAGCGAGGTGTACCCGAATATTTCCGAGGATGAGGCCGGCATGGCAAAGCTGTTCAAGCAGTTCTCCTTCCCCGGCGGCGTACCCAGCCACTGCGCTCCCGAGACTCCAGGCTCCATCAATGAGGGCGGCGAGCTCGGCTACGGCATCGCGCATGCCTTCGGCGCTGTTTTTGACAACCCCGATCTGATTGCGGCCGTCACGGTCGGCGACGGCGAGGCGGAGACAGGCCCTCTTGCCACCTCCTGGCAGAGCAACAAGTTCCTGAATCCCGTCAGCGACGGCGCAGTCCTTCCGATCCTTCACCTGAACGGCTACAAGATTGCGAACCCGACCGTCTTTGCGCGCATGTCGCACCAGGAGATCGTCGACTTCTTCCACGGCACAGGCTGGGAGCCTTACTTTGTTGAGGGTAACGACCCCATGACGATGCACCGCAAGATGGCGCAGACCATGGACGAGGTCATCGAGAAGATCAAGGCGATCCAGAAGAACGCAAGGGAAAACAACGACACGACCCGTCCTGTATGGCCGATGATCGTCCTGCGCACTCCGAAGGGCTGGACAGGGCCGAAGGTGGTCGACGGACATCGCATCGAAGGAAACTTCCTGGCTCACCAGGTACCGATCATGATGGACAAGCCCGAAGAGCATCTGCGGATTCTGGAGGACTGGCTTCGCAGCTATCATGCAGAGGAGCTCTTTGATGAGAACGGAAAGCTCCTTCCGGAGATCAAATCCCTGGCGCCTGTCGGAAACGCCCGTATCGGCGCGAACCCTCACGGCAACGGCGGACTTCTTCTTCGCGACCTGAGAATGCCTGATTTCCGTGACTATGCGGTTAAGATCCCGACAGAGAAGGCCGAGGACGGCTCCGAGAAGATCCTCCACGGCGAAAACGACGGACAGGATATGACCGAGCTCGGCAAATTTGTCCGTGACATCTTTGAACTCAATAAGGACGCAAAGAACTTCAGGATCTTCGGACCCGATGAGACCAACTCCAACCGTCTCAACGCTGTGTTCGAGGTCGAGAACAGAGACTGGAACGCGGAGCGCTACGACACCGATGATCATCTGGCAGCGGACGGCCGTGTCATGGACTCCATGCTCTCCGAGCATATGTGCGAGGGCTGGCTGGAAGGCTATCTGCTGACAGGACGTCACGGATTCTTTGCTACCTATGAAGCGTTTGCGCGCATTATCGACTCCATGGCAGCCCAGCACGCGAAGTGGCTGAAGGTCTGCAACCAGCTGCCCTGGAGAGAGGAGATTTCCTCGCTGAACCTGATCATGGCATCGACCGTCTGGCAGCAGGACCACAACGGCTTCACACACCAGGATCCCGGCTTTATGGACCACATCGCCAACAAGAAGGCGGACGTCGTGCGTCTGTATCTGCCGCCGGATGCCAACTGCCTGCTGTCCTGTTTTGACCACTGCATCCGCAGCCGCAACTATGTCAATGTCATCGTTGCGTCCAAGCATCCCCGCCCTCAGTGGCTGACGATGCCGGAAGCGATC
>CADBPC010000165.1 GCA_902796425.1 uncultured Lachnospiraceae bacterium | reverse complement strand
TTCCACGAAGACGGCGAACCGTCTGTCGGAAGAGGGCCTGAATGTGATCACACTCCCCAAGACCATCGACAACGATCTGTGGGGCACGGACATGACCTTCGGCTTCCAGTCGGCGGTTGATATCGCGACGACAGCAATCGACCAGATCCACACGACCGCGAGCTCACACGGACGCGTGTTCATCGTTGAGATCATGGGACACAAGGTCGGATGGCTCCCCCTGAACGCCGGCATGGCGGGCGGCGCGGACATCATCCTGCTTCCGGAAATCCCTTATGACATCGACAAGGTCTGCGAGGCGATTGAAGAGAGAAACAAGAGAGGCAGCCGCTTCACGATTATCGTAGTCGCTGAGGGCGCAATCTCCAAGAAGGACGCAAAGCTGTCCAAGAAGGAATACGAGAAGAAGCTTGCCAAGTCCAAGTTCCCGTCGGTCTCCTACGAAATCGCGGACGAGATACAGAAAAAGACGGGACGCGAGGTCCGCGTCACGGTTCCCGGCCACGTGCAGCGCGGCGGCGCTCCCTGCCCTTATGACAGAGTGTTTGCCAGCCGTCTCGGCGCAGAGGCAGGCAAGGCTATCCTCAAGGGAGAGTACGGCTTCATGGTCGGTTACAAGAACCGCGAGATGGTCAAGGTGCCTCTCGCAGAGGTCGCCGGCAAGTTAAAGACGGTGGATCCGAAATCTACTATTATTAAGGAAGCAAAACTTCTGGGAATCAAATTCGGAGACTGATGAAAGACCCGTGGGGGCGGCCTCCGCACAGCATTAGAATATGGCATATCAGGCATTGTATCGTAAATATCGACCGCAGACATTCGAAGATGTCTGCGGTCGTGATACGATTGTAAGAACAATTAAAAACCAGATCAATAACGGCAGGATCGGACACAGCTACCTTTTCTGCGGGACCAGGGGCACCGGAAAGACGACCATCGCGAAGATCTTCGCGAAGGCTGTCAACTGTGAGAACCCGCAGGACGGAAATCCCTGCGGAGAGTGCGCATCCTGCAGGGCGATCAGTGAGGACGCGAACCTGAACGTCGTGGAAATGGACGCGGCATCGAACAACAGCGTAGAGGATATCCGCGCCGTGATCGAGCAGGTTTCCTATTCCCCCACGCAGGGGAAATACCGCGTGTTCATCATCGACGAGGTCCATATGCTCTCGACCTCCGCGTTCAATGCTCTTCTGAAAACACTGGAAGAGCCGCCGTCCTATGCGGTCTTCATTCTGGCCACTACGGAGCCGAACAGGCTGCCCCTGACAATTCTGTCGAGATGCCAGCGCTATGACTTCGGAAGACTGACCTCGTCCACAATCGCAGAGCGTCTGAAAAGCGTCGCACAAAAGGAAGGCCTGAAGGCGGAAGACGAAGCCCTCCGGTATATCGCAGGCGCAGCGGACGGATCGATGCGCGACGGCCTCTCAATCCTTGATCAGTGCAATGCATTTAATTATGGAAACGATGTGCTGACCTATGACCGGGTCCTCGAGATCCTGGGCGCGGTGGACACAAGAGTATTCAGCAGGCTGTTCCGGTGCACGCACCACGGCGACGCAAAGGGAGCCCTGAAGGTCCTGGACGATATCCTCGGACAGGGAAGGGAACTGATCCAGTTTGTGACGGACTATATCGGATATCTTCGTAACGTGATGCTGCTCAAGGCCTCGGAGGAGACGGCGGCCGCCCTGGATGTATCGAAGGAAAACCTTGCCCTGATGCTGGAGGACGCAAGATCGTCGGAGATGTCGGAGGACATCCGGTATATCGACGTCTTTTCCGCCCTGACAGAGCAGATCCGCTATTCCGGAAACCGGAGAGTCCTGACGGAGGCGGCGATTATCCGCCTGTGCGAGCCCTCAATGGCTGCAGGCGGGGATCTTATGCAGCTGGTGGACAGCCTAACCGAGAGAGTCCGCTCCCTGGAGCAGCAGCTGACAGACACGCAGAGGGCTCTTGCGGGAAGAGGAAGCCTTGTAATCGGGACCGCCGGAGCAGGCGCCGGTGCGGAAGGGAACTCCGCAGCGGGAGCCGGAGCCCCCGAGGGAGGATTGACCGAACCGGTAAAAACGGCAAAGAAAAAGCTCCCTTCGGCAATCCCGGAGGATGTAAAGGCGGTTGCCGCCAAATGGAATGCGCTGATCGGCGCGATTCCCCCCGAACGTCATATGATGAAGCTCTATCTGATGCAGGCAGTGCCGAGCGTCGACGAGGGGGGAGGGCTGATTGTCCTGTTTACCAATTTTATCGGCGCCGAGTGCTTTATCGGCAAGGACCACGACAGGGCGGCGGACAACCGGCGATATTTCGAAAACTATCTGGAGGAGAGGACGGGACGGCACGTTCCGGTGACCTACAAACTCCTTGACAATAACAATGAATTTGCGGAAAATTATGTAGATATCCGCAGTCTTGTAAATATGGATATCGGCGAAGAAGATGAGCCGGTCCGGACTTCTCCCTACCTTTAAGTAAGGGGAAGAATTAAAAACGTTTCCGGATCAGTATGGAAGGAAGTAAGAATGGCAAAAAGAAGCGGTGGTTTTCCCGGCGGCGGGATTCCCGGAAATTACGCGAATCTCCTCAAGCAGGCGCAGCGCATGCAGTCCCAGATGCAGGAGAGCAGAAAACAGCTTGACGAAAAGGAATTTTCACAGGCTGCGGGCGGCGGTGCCGTCAAGGTAACAATTAACGGCGCAAAGAAGCTCCTCTCGGTTGAGATCGACAAGGACGCGGTTGACCCCGAAGATGTGGAGACCCTCCAGGATATGATTATTCTGGCAGTGAACGGCGCCATGGAACAGGCTGATGAAGCCGGCGAACAGCTTCTGGGCGGAATGACCGGCGGGTTCGGCTTCTGATAACGGCTGCGGGATACGGATTTGAACTTATACAGCGGACATATAAATCGTCTGATAGACGAACTTGCGGCGCTGCCCGGGATTGGTAACAAGACGGCACAGCGCCTTGCTTTTTATATAATCGGAATGTCAGAGGAACGCGCAAGAAAGCTGTCCGACTCGATTATCCAGGCAAAGATGAATGTGCATTACTGCAGGCTTTGCCAGAATTTGACCGATTCGGATATTTGCCCGATCTGCAGCGACGAAAAGCGGGATCACGGCACGATCATGGTAGTGGAGAACCCGCGCGATCTGGCTGCCTATGAGAAGACGGGCAAATATGAGGGGGTCTACCACGTCCTTCACGGAGCGATCTCCCCGATGCTGGGGATCGGGCCTTCCGACATCCGCCTGAAGGAGCTTTTGGTAAGACTCCAGAGCGAGAAGGTGGAGGAAGTGATCATTGCCACCAATTCCAGCCTCGAGGGTGAGACGACGGCAATGTATATCAGCAAGCTCATCAAACCTGCGGGGATCAAGGTCACCCGGATTGCCAGCGGCGTTCCGGTCGGCGGCGACCTGGAGTACATCGACGAGGTGACGCTTCTGCGGGCCCTTGAGGGACGCACGCAGCTCTGAGCGCCCGGCAGCGAAAAACAGCGGCGGAGAAACGGCGGAGAAAACAAAGAGAAAGGCAGAAAAAATGAGTGTCAAGAAAGAACTTTTCGGAAAGACCAAAGGCGGCGAGGATATTTACGCTTATACAATTGAGCACGCACACATCAGCGCGCGTGTCATTAATTACGGTGCGGCGCTTGTCAATCTGTGCGTCCCGGACAAGAACGGCACGATGCAGGACATCGTCCTCGGATATGACGATGCGGACGGCTATTTTGTAAACGGCTGCTTTTTCGGCGCACTGGTAGCGCCGGTTGCAAACCGCACGGCAGGCGCGGAGTTTTCTCTTGACGGCGTGACGTATCATCTTCCCGTCAACGACGGCCCCAACAACCTGCATACAGATCACGACACGGGCGCACACAAGAAAATCTGGAAAGCGATCGAGGGCGAGGATTTTGTCACATTCACACTGTTTGTCCCCGACGGCGAGTACGGCCTTCCCGGCAACAAGAATATGTCGGTTACCTATTCGGTGACGGATGCAAACGGACTCAGGATCCACTATCACATCACCTCCGACAGGGAGACGATCCTGAATCCGACCAATCACGCATATTTCAACCTCGACGGACACAATTCCGGCGATATTCTCGGCCAGTACCTGCAGATCTTCTCCTTCGGCTTTACCGCTGTGGGAGAGGGCTCGATCCCGACCGGAGAAATCCGCGGCGTCGAGGGCACTCCTTTCGATTTCCTTGTGGAAAAGCCGATCGGCCGCGACATCGATGCGGATGACGAGCAGCTCAAGATCACCGGAGGCTTTGATCACAATTTCTGCATCGAGGGATACGAAGGAGACGGAAAGCTCCTGCATGCGGCGATGGCCTTCAGCACACGCAGCGGCAGACAGATGGATGTGTACACGACACTTCCCGGAGTCCAGTTCTATGCCGGCAACTATGTCGACGGCGAGAAGGGAAAGGAAGGCGCTGTCTACGGAAAGAGAGACGGGTTCTGCCTCGAGACGCAGTACTATCCCGATACAATTCATCACAGCTCTTTCCCGGGATACGTCTTCGGTCCCGACAATGTGTATGATTCTACGACGGAGTACAGATTCTCGATCAGATAATGGCGATTATTCGGTTCAGAAATCCCAACGGGAATTCCTATTATGATACGGACGGCGCGCAGTATGACAATGCCGCGCGCCGGGGATCTTCAAGAGCGGCTTATGCTTTTGACGAAGAGGACGAGGACGGTGGAGCAGGCCTGCCGAGAAACCGCTCTGTTTTGCGTGCGCTTCTGATTGCGGGAGTGGCAGCGATCCTGATTTTCATCATCCGGGCGGAGCTCCAGGGCCGGGTTTATTCCGGCGCGTCCTACAATAAGATTGCCGACGTCATTTCCCAGGAGGGGGCGCGCTATATCGCGCTCGGGGACGCAGTCGTAACGTGCAGCCGCGACGGAGCGAGCTGCATGGACACCGGCGGGAAAATGATCTGGAACATTCCCTTCGAGATGCAGCAGCCGGTCATCGATGTGAGCGGCCAGGTTCTTGCTGTATGCGACCTCGGGGGCAGCACGATCTACATCCTGAATTCAAGACAGGAGCTCGGCAGGGTCAACACAAACCTGCCGGTCAGGGCGATCCGTGTCAGCGAGAGCGGCGAGGTTGCCGCGGTCTTGGAGGATACGGACATCACCTGGATTTATCTGTATGACCAGAACGGAGAGACCATAGCGTACTTCAAGACGACCATGGCCCAGTCCGGATATCCGGTCAGCATGGCTATCTCGCCGGACGGCGAGGTTGTCGGCGTTGCGCATCTTACGATGGGGAATTCCAGCATCGGCTCCAGCATCGCGTTCTATAACTTCGGCTCAGTGGGACAGAACTCCGTGGAGAACAATGTCAGCGGATACAATTACTCCGATGAAATTTTTCCGTATTTTACCTATCTCGGAAACGGGAGCTGCGCCGCGGTTTCGGATTCCAGAATCGTGTTTTTCAAGGGAGAGGAGATACCCCAGAGTGCAGCGAACGCGATGTTTTCCGCGCAGCTCGAGGGAGTCTACAGCGACGGAAAGCACATAGCGCTCCTGTTCCCGGATACCAGCGGCGAGGAAGACCACAGCCTTCGCATCTATAACGACGAAGGCCAGCTCGTGGTCACCATACCGTTTACACTTGATTTTACAAATATCCAGCTTGTCGGTGACAGGGTGGTCATCAACAGCGATCAGGAATGCCTGATCTATAATCTGAGCGGCGTCAGGAAGTACAGAGGGACCTTCCGGGACGACGTCATTGCGGTAATACCCTCGCAGAGCCCGGGGAAGCTCACGATCGTGACAAAGACCACAATCGAGCAGATGATCCTCGAGTAAATATAACCGGCTGACTTATGAATTTATATCTGATTCTTTTCGCCGCAATATTTGTTGCGGTTCTCATGGGAATGATGACAAGAGGGTTCCACAACGGACTGGTTTCGGAAATAAGGACCCTTCTGTCCATATGCTTTGCGCTGGCATTGATGATCGGGCTTGCGGGGTTCCTGGAGACCTTCCGGAAAGAAGGCCTTCCTTCCGCGGTCGCGGGATTTGTGCTGCTCCTTATCTTTATCATCGCCTACAAGCTGCTGAGCCTGATCCTTTCATCCATAAAGATTGTTGTCAGCATTCCCGTAATCAAGCAGATCGACCAGGTGCTCGGCCTGTTTGCTGGCCTCGCGGAAGGCTTTGCCATTCTGTATCTTCTGGAATATCTCCTGCGTCATTATCTGCTGGTCTGATGCTATGATGAGAAAAGAGAGTTCTTTGCTGAAACAAAACCGGAAGGAGAGCAGGCAGCTGGGCATTATGACACTGCCGGCAGTGATCTGGTACTGCCTTTTTTCCTACCTGCCCCTGTTCGGCGTGCTTTTCGCATTCAAGGACTTTACGCCGGTTCCCGGCAGATCTCTTGTGTACAATCTTCTTGTAAAAAGCCCCTGGGCGGGCCTCCGGAATTTCTCCTATCTTTTCAGGAATCCGCAGAGCAGGGCGGTGCTCGCCAATACCCTTTTTTACAACATCATTTTTCTGATTGCCGGGATCGTCATTCCGGTCTTTCTTGCGGTGCTTCTTGCCGAGATCCACAGGAAGTTCTTTTCGGGTCTGGTGCAGATGGCGCTGGTTCTGCCGTATTTCCTGTCCTGGGTTATCGTGGGCTACTGCGTCTACGGATTTCTTGCGACCGACCAGGGACAGATTAACATGCTGCTTCGGGCGGCGGGGAAAGAAGCAGTTCAGTGGTACCAGTCCCCGCAGTACTGGAGACTGATCCTGATCCTTGTCGGAATCTGGAAAAGCTGCGGCTACAGCCTGATTATTTACCTGTGCGCGATCACGGCCATTGACAGGACACTCTACGAGGGAGCTGTCATTGACGGAGCCGGCTTCGCACAGCGCGTACGCTATATCACGCTTCCCCAGCTGCAGCCGACGATCGCAACGATTTTCATTCTCAGTATCGGAAGCCTTCTTTCCAGCGACTTCGGCCTGTTCTACCAGGTCCCCATGGATTCGGGAGCTCTCCAGGAGGTCACACAGACACTGGATGTATATGTTTACAAGGCTCTGATGCAGCAGGCGAATTTCAGCTACTCCTCCGCGGCGGCCTTTCTCCAGAGTGCCGTGGGCTGTATTCTCCTTATTTCGTCGAACCTGATTATCCGCCGGATTGACAGAGAAAGCTCGATGATATGAAAAAGACCGCCGGGACACAAGAATATATCCGACCGCAGGACAGTGCGTTTGACAAAAAGACCGATAACCTGGTCAGCCTCTTCTTCCTGGTGCTGATCATCCTTGCCTTCCTTCCGGTCCTTCTGGTAATTATGGCGGCGTTTTCCTCGGAGGAGAGCGTTGCCGTGTACGGCTACCGCTTTATCCCGAAGGAATTTTCGCTGGAGGCGTTCCGGTACATGTTCAGCTCGGGATCAACGCTTCCTTCTTCCTTCATGAATTCAGTATTTATTACAGCTGTGGGAACGCTCCTCGGACTTGCGGTGATGTGCCCCTGCAGCTATGCGCTTTCGAGAAAAGAATTCAGGCACAGGAGTGCGCTGATGATTTTCCTTATGATTCCGATGCTGTTTTCCGGAGGACTCGTATCCAGCTACATGGTCAACACGCAGATCCTTCACCTTAGAAACTCCTACTGGGCACTGATCCTGCCTGGACTCTGCTCCACATGGTACCTGATGCTGCTGCGCAACTACTTTATAACGTCGGTACCGGATTCACTGATCGAGTCGGCAAAACTGGACGGCGCCTCGGCGTATGGGACCTTCCTTAGAGTTGTCCTGCCCATCTGCAGGCCTGTCGTCATGACAGTTGCGGTATTCCAGATCTTTGCGTATTGGAACAGCTGGTATCCGGCGCTGCTGTATATTGATACGAATCATACGGAGAAATATCCGCTGCAGTATGTACTTGTCAACATCGAAAGGAGCATCCAGGCAATGAGCCGGGATGCCCAGTACCTGTCGGGGATGACGGGATACACCGCGCCGTCCGTTACGCTTCGCATGGCGATGGTCGTCATCGCGATCGCGCCGATCATGATCCTGTTCCCGTTTTTCCGGAAATTCCTGAAGACGGGACTGACTGTCGGCGCCGTGAAGGGATAAGGGGGCTGCCGATGAGTATTGGAAAAAGAATTGCCCTGCTGTCTCTTGTGCTCGCGCTTGCTGCGGGATCCTTATGCGGCTGCGGGATGAAGGACCGGGAGGATGACGGACTGATCCGCCTCCGGTGGGTCACCTACGGGGCGGGACTGGAGGTCCCGGCGGATCTGAAAGAAGTAGTTGCCGCGGCAAATACATATTCCGCAGAAAAGATCGGGGTCGTGGTCGACCTGGAGATCCAGCCTTCGGAGATGATTAACCTGATCATGGCATCCGGCGAGTACTATGACATGATCTATACCTGCGAATGGCTGAACATCTATGACACCAATGCGTCCAGGGGACTGTTTTACGATATTACCGACCTTGTGCAGGACTGCGCCCCGGACCTGTATGACACCGTCGGAGTCTACTGGGAAGCGGCAAAGCTGGACGGCAGGATCTACGGCGTTCCGACGTTAAAGGACATGGGCTCGGAGATGATGTTCCGCCTCAATGCCGATTATTTTGAAGGCGAAAAAGGAATGTCCATCCCGGAGAAGATGGAATTTGCGGATATCGAGCCATACCTTGAGGCCTACAAGAAGGATTATCCGCATAAGTATCCGCTCGAAATGAGCAAAAGCGGGATCCCGGGCTTTACCAATTTCCTCGAACGAATCGTGAGCAATATCATTGTCGTGCCTTACGATCAGGAAGGAGAGCCCAGGGCAATCCCCTTCTGGGAGAGCAAGAGGCTGATGGACAGGTACCGTCTCCTTCACAGCTGGTACCGGAAGGGATATATCCAGCCGGACGCCTCGGCAGTGGAATCCACCATGACTGACAGGACGATACCGGTCCGCTTCGGCGTTGCCTGGAGAGGCTACCAGGGATATTCCAATCCTGCCGACTGGGGATTTCATGTAAAGACATCGATTTACGACGGACCGTATCTTTCCCGCGCGACGGAGCAGGGAGCGATGACGGCGATCTGCGCAGCCTGCAGTAAAGAACGCGCCGAGGCGGCACTGAAATATCTGGAGCTCCTCAACACCGACAGGAAATTCCGGGATATTCTCGGCTACGGGATAGAAGGAAAACATTTTGAGTACCTGGAGAACGGAACGGTACTTCGCACCGTTACCGGCGCCGAACGCTACAATGTGGGACTTTACCCCATGGGATCGGTTGTGAACGCATCCGTCGAGTCAGTCAGCAGAGACTTCCTTGCAGACCCGGACCAGTGGAAAAAGGTGTACGAGGGATATGAGGAATATGCGATCCGGAGCAGGACCCGGGGCTTTGTCTACGACCGCTCGAAGACGGAGGATATCATAGCAGCGGTGACTGCAATCTACTCCAATTACGCGACAGACCTGCGCACGGGGACCTCGGATCCGGACGAAGTCGTGCCGAAGATGAAGAAGGAAATGGAGGATGCAGGGATCGGAATACTTCTGGAAGATGTGCAGCGCCAGCTGGACAGGCACCTGGCTGAGAACTGACACACAGGCGGAAAACAGCGGCAGCAGAAAACGTTTAAAAAATTTCAAATTCCCTCTTGCAAAAGGCAAACGCCTTTGCTACAATACAACTCGCCTCTGAAAAAGAAGCACATTACGGAGCCGTTCGGAAGCGGATTTACGATCCATAGGATCTTCGGTCCGCAAAAAGTCATCACAAAATAATTTAAAAAAAGTGTTGACAGAATGATCCGAACGATATATCCTATATGAGTTGCGTCCCACGGACGCGCCGCCGAAAGGCGAACGAACAATACCAACAGAATACGTGACAATCAAACAGAAATGCAACCCTGAATAAATTCCAAGAGAAAATATTCAGAACA
>CADBPC010000164.1 GCA_902796425.1 uncultured Lachnospiraceae bacterium | reverse complement strand
TGGAGTGAATTGCTACCAGCTACTTCAGCTACCATTATGAAGGAAACTCTACCAGTTGACACACCGGCGGATTATTAAGGGCTTACTTTCAAGAGAAGAAAAGAAGACAAAGATGCCGAAGAAACAAATAAGACAGCGGCATAACAGCGGCATGTGATCTAATCTGTGCTGAAGGCCGAAAGGACTGTGAAGAAAGGGATTAAACCCGGACTTCACAGTCCTTTTCTTATGGCCAAATAGTATCAAAAAAAGATTGGTATATGACAAAAAGAAATACAATAATGATCAAAGCAATGATAGCAGAACGATATAATTTCTATATCAAATAATATGTATATGATGCAAATATTCTCTGAAATCAGATCACCATTTCCAGTACCGCATCTGTTCAGAACGTAACAGTATTTGCGGCCAGACAGCCGGTTCCGAGATTATGTGTTTTCACTTTGATCACTTCATTAGGCTGACTTGAAATAATGAATGACATCAATAGGGGGCGACAGAATGAATTCACGTCTAAATCAGCGAGTTCAGGACATATTAAAGGCAAAACGAAGAAGAGCGGCATGGATGAGAGTTGTCTCATGCCTTGCAGCATTTGTCGTGTTTATCACATCAGTGGAGCTCACTAGCCCAGCAGAAACTACGACGATAGAGAACTCTCCGGTTATAGAGGAAAACTACGCCGTTGAAGAAAGCTACATCGGTGAAGAGAATAACGGGGAACCTGTTGCAGAACTCGTTCACGAACCTTCTGAGCCTGCTGAAGAGTACTTCGCAGCTGATGAAGAGGGGAACTGTGAAGAATTCGCCGTGGAATCTGCTGAAGAAAATGACTGCGAGCCCGCTGAGGAATTCACAGACGAGCAGCCCGAACCCCTTTTATGAAGTATCCGAAGAAGTTGTTTTCCCTGAGGAACCCCAGATTGTCTGTGGCATGGAAATGCTGGAACTCGGCATTGCTACTGTGATTGCCGCGGACGGATCTTATTTTCCGGAAGATATGACCGGGAGCGCATCTCCTGTCATGAGTGATGAGGCGGAGCCGGCGATCGCAATGGTACAGGAATACCTATTCGGAACCGGACTGCAGGAGGCAGCCGGCGGCGAAGGTATTGCGGCGCAGGAAATGCCTGCGCCGAGACTTTCCATGAAGATGAGCATGAATGCTCCCATGGATGTCACACCGGCGTACGCGGCGGCAGGATACGCGGCGGCTGACGAGGGCAATACGGAATACCGGGTTTTTGACATTTCCATCGCAATGACGGAGGAAGAGGAGAGCTTTTATGCGGGCGGCTTTGATGTCAGCGTTACGCTCCCGGAATATGTCACCGGACGCGATTTTCACCTGTATCATCTCCACGACGGACTTGTTCAGGAGATCAATGCTCTGACGATCGATGGTACACAGCCCGATGAGTATGGCAGACAGACTGCCTTCGGATTTGCATTTAATACGGACAGCTTCAGTACCTTCGTGCTCAGCTACACGGTTGATTTCCACTGGAATATCGACGGGGAGGAGTACGAGTATTGTCTTGACGGCGGAGACTCCGTGAGTCTTTGCGAGCTTCTTGAAGCGCTCCGGGTGACCGATGAGGACACAGACCCGTACCGGTTCATCCGGGATATAGCCGGTGTATGGTTCTCGGATGAGAGCCTGGTTAAGGCTGTCCCGATAACGGAGGGGATTACAGCCGGGGCATTGAAGGAGAAGTATGGCCTTGAATGCGAATACAGCGTTGAAATGACTGCCGCGGAGCGCGAAGCAGCCGATTCCAGGGTGTTCTACGATCCTGACTGGGCTTTGGTCAGCCTGAGGCCTTTTGATACAGACGAGTATCTCACAGTGGAGATGAAGGACGGTGAGTGCTTCCGTATTTATGTGACCGACGGACAGATCCGCAGAGACTGTATCAGCGCTTCCGGGGATACCTATACGATCACCGTGACCTACGGCGAGGAGGCCGGGATACCGGACGGCTCGGACTTGCAGGTTTATGAGATCCTTCCGGAGGATGAGCGGTTTGCGGAATATTATGCGCAGACGCTCGAAGCTTCAGGTAAAGAGGAAGGCTCTTTTGTCAGGCTGTTTGATATCACGATCATGAACGGGGATGAGGCGGTCGAACCCGCGGGCGAGGTTTCTGTGAACATAGAGCTCGCGGATGCTCCGTCCGGTGACGGCGTGGAAGCATCTGTGGTTCACTTCGCGGAGGAAGGGATCGAGGTAATAGAACCGGAGCAAAGCGATGCGGAGGGTTTCCGCTGCCAGGTTACATCCTTCTCGGTATACGGCGTTGTAGTAGGAGGCGGCGGGAGCGGCACTCTGCCTGACAATCTGAATGGTCAGTCCGTAAAGATCGGCTCCGGAAGCTATTATCTGACAAATGATACAGACTATTTGAGCGGTCAGACCTCGGAGTTATGGAAAATAAAAAAGACCAATTACATAAACAGTGCGGCTGAATATACCTTTGAGGCGACGGGAACTCCCGGCGTCTACAATATTTACACGCTCGTAAACGGCCAGAAACAGTACATCAATATCAACCGGAATGATAATAACAACGCGAGAGTGAATCTCAGATACAGGCTTTGCGGGATGGGCAGGAAGCCCGGACGACGTCAACTCAAAGCTGACATTTACGACAGGATCCGGATCGCAGACGATCGGCAGCGGCAAATATATGGTTCTGAAAACAGGTAACATTTTGCGGGGAGACAGACTACTGAATGAAAGTTGACCGGAACAGTACCAAAATCGCATCTGCTGACCGTAATGGTCAGCAGACAAACAGCATTAGAAGATAAAACTTATGTCGAAATTTATAGCCTGGGACATAAAGATAAGATAATTCTGCTCCTATAGCAATTGTGTATACAATATGCATATATTGCAATAAATAAAGTGAATGATGCAAAAATAAAAACTAGACCAATAGTTGATTGAATTATTGATAGAAGGATTGCTATACTAAATATAACTAGTAACAGAACCGGTGTTATCGGAATGATACCGGATCACCGGCCATTTTAGCATCGAACATCTTGGTAATTTCAGAATGAGAACTGTCAACACATCTAACGTCTGATCCAGGACCGTGAATCATAATGTCTATGCTTTGCTTTCCGGATTACAGGCTTGATTAATTCAGAAAGCAAACATATTTAACGCTGTGCGATCCCGCCCGTGCGGGAATTTTGCCGTATGCGTTTAATCCGGTATTGTCGGAGGCATTGATATGAATTCACGTCTAAATCAACGCATCCAGGATATACTGAAAGCGAAGCATCGCAGAAAAGTCTGGGCGAGGATCGTCGCAATCCTCGGTATTTTTGTTGTCCTTTTTACTTCGCTTCAGCTCAGCAGTCCCGCGGATGCAGTAACAGAAGATCAGTCCCCTGTCATAGCCGAATACTATTCTGAAGGCGAAAATTCCGATTCACTTTTATCTGAAAATGGACAGGAAGAATTTACAGATACAGCTGAGATTGCAGCTCCGGCAGAGAGCATTGCTTCGGAAGAATATCAGGCTGCGGAGGGTACAGGAGATTCACCAGACACAGCACCCACTGAGGAAGGCGCAGTTACTCAGGATTACACGTTTGCAGAAGGCGCTGCTATAGCACAGGAAATTCCCGCTGCAGAAGGTGATTCACAGATTCAGGATGGGGTCCTGGCAGATGTCGATGCCGGCGCACAGGATGGCGCTATAGTGGACGGCACTGTGGATGCGCAGGAGCCCGCATCAGCCCCTGCCGGCGAGTTCGCCGCAGGTGCTGACGGAACCGGCGAAGATGAATCCGGCATTATTACAGGTACGGAAGAGGTCATTTCGGCCGGAACACCCGGTGAGGGCACGCCTGAAGAGGGATCTCTTGAAGAAGGATCTCATGAAGAGGGTACACTTGATCAGGGCACACTTGAAGAGGGTACACTTGCGGAGGATATGTCCGGTGAGGAGACTTTGTTAAATGAAGATATCCTACCGGCTCCAGCAGAGTTTTCTTTACTTAACAATCTTACCGGTGCGGATGTCCGTCAGAGTGTTCCACTTAACACCGAAGAGCCGGAGGGTATCCTTTCTTATTCTGAATGGTCACTTCTTATTCCCTATACACAGGCACTTAACGACAGTGACATTAATAACGAAGAAATGAACGAAGAGGAAGCAGCAGCGGATCAGGCCGCGGCGGCCGCTCAGGGAGACTGTGTCCTTTATGAAGTAAGGCAGGATGCAAGGCTCCGCTTTATGCTGCATTTTTCTATTTTCCCTTCGGACCTTTTACCCCAGGATGCATTGCCTGTTGATGTTTTGACTTCGGATCCTGAACCTGTTGATACTCTGCTCTCGGATCAGGTGTCTATAGATCCGGAGCATGTTGATGATCTGTCTACGGATTCAGTATCTTCAGAACCTTCTGTCGAAGAAGGTGTGAATGAGACTCCTACCGGCCCCTGCCGGATCGTCTATCAGCTCCCAGTAGAACTCGCCGGGGCTGTCACGGGCTACGCGGAGGTTTATGAGGACGGGCTTTATGCGTCTCTTTACGGTTATGGAAACGGTGAGATATCTGTAACGTTCGAGGATTATCGGGATGGTTACAGCAGCGCTTTAAGAAGAGTTATCGGATATGTGGAGGCTGACCCGGAGGGAAGGATCCCGGACGGGAAGCTTTGCTTTACAATAAATGATTCTGTTATTGCGTCTGCGATGGAACAGGGTCTTTATATCAATGGTGTAGTCGAGCTCGACCTTACGGCGGGTGATATTGTCATGCCCGGAGAAGAGAGGAGCATTTCTTTCAGAGAGGAGAATCCGGAGCAGGCAGTCGCACCGCTGAAAATGACACTGCGCTGCAAAGCTGAAGATGAAGCGGATCCGCAGAATAATGAAGAGGAAGAGATTACGGAGATTAAGTACTCCTATGCTCTGCAGGGCGGAAAATCCGCGCTGTTGTCGGAGATACTGGTGACCTCGGGTGCAGTTGACGCAGAGCCAGCAGAGGAGTTCTTAAAGACCCGCGTCAGGGAGGTAAACTGTGATGCTTCGGATTTTGTGACGATATTGAGCGGAGCAGAAGACGACAGGATCGTTTATGAAAACGACAGGCTGATCGTAGATACACTGCCGTTTACCGGAGAGGCGGAGCTTTCTGTCCTTCTGGATGATGAAAAGGCACTGAGAATTGTGATTACCATAAGCGGTAAGGACAGGATCGAACTGGGCCTTGCCGAGATTATGCCCGCCGACGGATC
Source organism: uncultured Lachnospiraceae bacterium (assembly GCA_902796425.1). Classification (GTDB taxonomy): domain Bacteria; phylum Bacillota; class Clostridia; order Lachnospirales; family Lachnospiraceae; genus CAG-791. Next base: position 15,881 of record CADBPC010000164.1, on the reverse strand, counting down.
CTATCTTCCCGAAGATATGACCGGCAGCGCATACCTTGCAGGCGGAGCTGATGCTGATGAAGTAGTTCTTATGCTGCAGGAGTTTTTGGAAAACGCTTCCGTGGGCAACGATGAAGGCAGTGATGAAGCGCTGGAAAACGTATCCTGGGGCGGTGAAGAAGCGTTGGATAATGCGTCTGTGGAAAGTGTGGGAGCTGCGGAAGCTGAAGGTACGGCTGAGCCCACGCATGAACAGCTTCCGGAATTACCCCTTCGGCGGTCCCTGAAATCTGCAAACGGACTTGCCATGGCAAAAGCCGTCATGGAGTATTCGCCGATCGTAAAGCCTCAGTACAGGGTTTTTGATATTTCGCTCGACATGGATAGTCAGCAGCAGGCGGAATATGAGGACGGATTCGATGTTTCTGTCAGACTTCCTGAGGCTCTGACGGGCAGGAACTTCCATCTCTATCACCTGCATGACGGCGGGATACAGGAAATCAGCGGCCTCGTGCTCGATGAAACTGAGCCTGCCGAGAGTGGGGAAAAGACAGTTACCGGATTTTCCTTCAATACAGACGGCTTCAGCCTGTTCGTCCTCAGCTACACGGTTGACTTCTCCTATGAAATGAACGGGAAAACGTTCGAATTCAGCATTCCCGGAGGCGGATATGTCAGTCTCACCGGGCTGATGGAGCTGCTGGAAATTGTTGCTGCGGATGATGCGAAAGAGTTTGTTTCCAATGTATTAAACGTGGAGTTCAGTGATCCGGAGCTCGTGGATGTCAGCAGGGCTGATGCGGATATCACGGTCGGACAGATCAAGGATGACCGTGGGCTGGACATTCAGTACAGCGCGGAGCTTACGCAGGAAGAAATCGATGAGATAAATACCGGTATCATCAAGGCAGGAGACTGGGCTCTGATCAGTATCCAGCCGTTTACCAGCGAAGAGATACTGACGATTACCATGAAGGACGGGGAAATCTTCACGGTAACGGTCACCGATGCAGCGGAGCCGAATCCGGATGATCCGCTGGGACTTGACGGGCAGTCGCTGGCGATTATCAATAACAGGGACGGCGGAACCAATTGGGTGTCTTTAAACGGAAACGTTGACGGAACGAAAGACTCCCGTGGATACTATATGTCTGCCAGCGGCAGCAGTTACTCAAGCGAGGGAGGAGTTGATTACTCGTCGAGTTCGGATGTGTTCTGGACATTTGAATATGTCAGGAGCGACAGCAGCGGAAGCTATTATCGGATCAGCAGTCCAAACGGATACCTGTATATTGATCCTAATGTCAATGCAAAGAGTGACATGCCGTCGAACAATAATCACCAGTATGTCCGTGCTCTTCGGCTGGAATCCCAGCAGGGGAACGGCTCGGCCTCGGATGGAACGCTGATAAGGGTCGTACCAAACGGCGACGGGACTTACCTGCTCCAGAACCGCAACGGTGTATCGCTTTGGAATTACGGCGGCAATACCTTCTGGCTGAGCACGGTCGACAAAGATGGTGAAAGCGCAACCAGCATCCTGAACAGCCGCATCCGTCTGGCAAGGCGGCCGATTCCACCGCATGTCACGGTGCATTATGTTGACAGATACGGCAATGTCCTCACAGGCGTCAGCTATACCGGCAGCAATGCTGCCGTGACAGACAATGGGGATGGAACATTTACAATTCCCTTCTCTGTTTCCGGCGATGTTGATCTGAGGGCTCAGTTTGATTTTTCAAGTGTGGGTCCGGAGCAGCAAGTGTATACCTATGCCAATACACATCTTGCCGGTCAGAATGCTTCCGGAGAAACACTGACCTATGAGGGCTACGTGATTGATTCCCGTCTTACAGGCACCGGTTCGGATATTACCATGTACTCTGACAGTGGTGAGACATCGGTGCCATGGAACAATCCAATGGGAATTGTAATGGGCAACCGCGCATACAATAGTCTGACGGCGTTTTCTCTTTCAGGTCAGATCAATCGCAGGCCTGTTCCTGACGGCAGTGTAATTAAGTATGCCGAAAGCGGCAACAAGGATATCTATGTCATCCTCGATCCGCTGCCGACACAGTCTTCTGTCGGATCAGGCAATGTGAATCCGGGTGATGTTGAAGATCCATCCCTGGAAAAAACAATGGAGGACAACGGGGACGGCACCTATACACTGTCTCTGAAGGTGGACGCGCACGCGAGTGACGCAGCAGATACGAACAAGGCAAATGTTCTGCTTGTGGTAGACACTTCATCAAGTATGAGAGCGTATACCTCGAACGATAACTCCCGCTCCCGCATCACGGATACACATGACGCTGTACTGGAACTCGGAGACAAGCTGCTGGCCTATAACAATTCTAATCCCGGCGCGGTGGAAGTCGCCATGCTTACCTTTGACGGAAGTGTTGTGGAGCGCCTTGACTGGACAACGAATAAGGATACTTTTGACAGTGTCGTCAATGAGTATCTGAGATACTATTATCTTCACAAAGGAACGGACTGGGAGGATTCGTTAAAAGAAGCGCTGAACAAACTGCAGAATGACACAGACGATGACCCGACCTTTGTCATTTTCTTTACGGACGGCGAGCCATCCCAATATACAAACTTCTCTGGGATGGGCGAGAATAACAACCAGGAGTCTCCCGATCCCATAACGCATAGCACAGATCATGAATCCGTCAGCAACGGCTATCCTGATTTCTACAGCTATTTCCTCTCCAGAGAATCCTCGAAGGACGAGATGAGGGCAATCGTGGATGCCGGGGCGCGTCTGTACGGTGTTTATGCCTATAACTCCACTCAGGATAGCTACAGCGGATATAATGGCAATGAGGACGGCGCCCTGATGCTGCATAACGCCATCCGATATGGTTACAATACGGCGGAGAGCCTGGAGAATAAACTCTACTTTGAGGCGCATAACACGGATGACCTTCGGGGCGCGTTCGATGCGATTTTCAATTCGATCACCGAGGCTGTCGGCTTCTCAAATGTGGTCGTCAATGACGGTATCGCCGCAGGAGTGACATCGTCCACCGTAGTGGACGGGGATGTGTCGGGCTTTACCTATACGATCAAGGACAAATCGGGCGCACTGGCCTATCAGGTCAAGGTGGCTCCCAACGGCGTGACGCAGGGAGAGACTGTTGCGGACGGATTGCCGGTCTTCACACTGGCTGACGGATCTGTTCATGTCGGTGAAAAGAGACAGGTGCCTGTATCTAAGGTTGTAACCGTCGGGAATGGCAATCCGATCCCGGACGGCTCCGGCAAAATCCAGACTCAGACGGTCAATGTAGAAGTCTATTATTACGATGACGGAAACGGCCATACGTATATCATGCCGATTGCCACAACAGGAGAGAATGTCGTATGGGATCTTTCCCCGCTCGGCATTCTGAAGGACGGGTATTCCTATGATGTCAGTTTTGTTGTCTGGCCGAATCAGGAAGCCTATGACCTTGTCGCCGACTTAAACAACGGGAAACGGCCGGATATAGAGGCGACAGCGGACTGGGGCAGCCGGCCGCTCCTTACAGACGGCGCGGGAAGACAGTACAGAAAGGGCGGTTTCCCGGATTATCCGTATATTACCCGTTATGAAGATACGGGAGTTTATGCTGCTCTGTCCAACACAGAGCAAAGTGTCAATTACTACAAGATTGACCAGAAGATAGAAAACGGCGAGGAAGTGACAGAGATCACAGGCCCTTATCCCACATCTGTCGATCCCCCGGATCCGATGCCTCTGACATCGTCCATGTCGAGAATCGAGAAGCAGTGGAACGTGGAAAGAGATGTCGGCATCCTGGCACAGTATCTTTACAACACGGACGGCACATCAAAGGAATTTCATATAGACTTTGATGTTTATCAGGGCAACTCCACGACGCCGTACGTAACAACGTCTCTTGGCTGGGACAGTGAGAAGGGCCAATATGTCTGGGCTGCGGACTCTCCGCTGCAGACGGTCACCTATGCGGGACATACGCATCAGATCGGTACAAGGTGGGCGGAGGAATTCTCCATCGCCACCGGACTGATGCTGAGTACGGCGCAGATGGAGGCGCGCGGTCTGAATAAAAACGACTTCCCGTCCGGCACCTATGGCGGAACAACCTACTATATTCTCGAGCCCGGCCACGACTATACGATTAAAGAGCATCAGACAGGAACGATCGGATACGAATTTGACTTCTCTGCACCGGTGTATCATCCCATGCTGGTTGACGGAACCCTCCAGAGCGTGACCTTCACCCTGGACGGGAAGAACGCGACGATTACGGAGATGACGGAAGCCGAGCAGGGACTGGCGTCTCTCCTTATTGAAAACACGCTGCGCGGTTATATCCACGTGGATAAGGTGGTCGTTGACAAGGACAATCAGGAGATCGTGACGGATGAGACTAAATTTGAGTATACGGTCATCCTGCAGAACTCCACGGATCCGGGGCCGTTTGAAGGCGATCATATCCCGTGGTACGGAATCAGCGGCCTGTTCTATCATGACAGCAGTGACAACTACTATCAGATTTATGAGACAGAAGAGCGAACCTGGGTGCTGACGGATGAAAATGGCGACACCTTTGAGGTGACGAGTACTGGCTTTAATCCGGATCTGGCAGAGAACCAGACTGTTACCTACATAAAGGACGGCGAGCCGGTTACGGTTGTTGTTGCCGGCAACCAGATGATCGCGTCTTCGGACGGCAAAACAGCACAGGCAGTGCTAAAGATCACCCGGAGCGAGACGCTGAATATTGCGAATATACCGGTCGGAACGGTTTATGCCATAACCGAGTCGGCTATAAACGGCTATCAGCTGGTCGGTATTGCAAAGGAAATAAAGAACGGCGATGACGTCGAATCTTCCCAGACGGTCACGGATCTGTCGGGAAGGGGAATCTCGGGAACGATCGTTGAGAACCGCGACAACCATATTGTATTTACGAACAGGCTGCTGCCGGGCGCACTCAAGTTCACCAAGGTCGTCCAGGTCGACGGCGCCGCACCATCCACGGAAGAGTATCAGTACGTGGACGGGAACTATATTTTCACAGTGACAACGCCAGAGGGTGTTTCCCCTGAGATGCTGAAGTATATTCAGATCACGGTGACAAACGGGCAGGCGTCTTCTTATAAGATTGCCGATACGGAGGAGGCACTGGCCGACACGGCGGCTGTTTCGGGAGCCTGGGCTGTACTGAATAACCTTCCTGAAGGTGATTACATCATAACGGAAACGGAGGAGAGAAACGGACTTCTTCTGACGGATATTGTCCGCACAGACGGGAATACGTTGGCAGCGGATATAGATGCCGGCACGGTTCTGGTACATGTGACAACGGAGGATCTGACGGCGGCACAGCCGGACGCCTCTGCGACATTTACGAATAACTATTACAACAACGACGGTCCGGACAGAATTGCTCTCGATATCGTAAAGGAGTTCAGGGGACTCGGATCCGCGGCGGATCTTCCCCAGAATTTCAGAATCGTCATCAGTTACCTGGTCGGATCAAATCCGGAACCGGTCGAGATCGCGCTTCGGAAAGGACAGGATGAGACGGTAACCGCCGGAGGGGAGCATATTAAGATAAAGGAGACAACGGACGGCTTTGTGCTGAGCTGGCATATTACCAACGTTCCCTCGAATGCCTCCGGTTTCATGATTAAGGAGACCGGCTATGATACCGGCACCGGCTACACTTTTGTGAGTGCGGATCTAAACGGCGCAGACGTGACTCAGACAGCAGGTGAGTGGCATGAGATGACGGTGACTGCACCGACGGCCACTCTGACGGAAGTAACCAATCAGAGAAGAACCTCGGATTCAAATGCCGACCTGGAATTTATCCTGGAGGACAATGATGTCCTTCTCTCAAAGCTGACAGCAAATCAGGGCACGCTCGTCATCTCGAAGAAGTCGCTTAATTCGGTGGCAAGGGAAGCTGTTAAGAGCGGCTGGCCCTCGCAGGGCGGCTTTAAGCTGCCGCCGATCTTCTTCAGTATTGAAGAGCATCCGACAGGCTTCCAGTACGGCGGCAAGGAGGTGACCTTCAGCACACGCGCGGACGGGAAGACGATTGTCGCCTTCACGCATAATGCATCAGCCCAGGAAGCTGTATTCATTGTCAACTATAGCAGCGAGTCCGAACCGAACAATTCGAAGTATATCAACACATATGAGCCGGTTCCGGTGACACTCGAGCTCATAAAGGTCGATGTCTCTGACATGGAAACTCCGCTCGAAAACGCGGCATTCCTTCTTAAAAAGCTCGACCCGGATGATACAGGGCATTACCTGACCGGGGACGGTGCGCTTGAGATCCTCTCCGATGATACCGGAGATGACGGGAAGACATCGTTCGAAGGGCTTACGGACGGATACTATGAGATCAGCGAGAAGAAGACTCCTGCCGGGTATGTCCTTACGGATGACGGAAAGTTCTATATTAAGGTTTCCGGCGGCGCTGTTTCGCTGATTGAAAAGACGGCGGACGACCCGGCTACAGAAGATGTGAACGAAGGCCTTGTCAAAAACTGGCCGGAAAAGGACGGCTCCTCCGGCAGGATAAGGTTTGTCAATACGACGCCGGCGGTACCGGATAATCCGGAGACCACGGATATAGATGAGAGCGCTGAGGCCATAGCAGCCTATAAGGTCGGCAATACTCCGGGAGTCGCACTCCCCAATACCGGCGGAAGCGGAACAGTTCTTTATACAGTTCCGGGAGGAATTCTAGCTCTCCTTGCGGCAGCACTTTTTGCGATCACGCGCTATCTTGAGCGCTGTAAAGGAAAATACCAGTAGAATTACTGATAAATCAGGCATTTTGCAGAACAGGAGGTGGTTGATATAGAAGAAGACATGCGGGTGGAACCCGCGCCGGAAGGCGGCAGGAAACACTACATAAAATGAATGATATGATAAGAACAGCAAAGAAGACCGGCTTTACCGGTCTTTTTTGCTGCAGCAGCGGCGGTGCTGCAGCGGCAGGGGCTGCTGTCCGCAGAGAGTGGGAGAATCCTTGCTGATATATGTTAAAATGGATACTATGATCAGGAAAGTTGTAAGACTCCCAAGAATCGGAGAGAGAATCGTTAAAACAGCTGTCGCGGTGTTTATCTGCCTTGTAATCAATCATCTCAGAGGCTTCAGGGCCGGTGAGATGTCATCGGAGGCGGCAATCACTGCGGTTATCTGCATGCAGCCCTATGTTTCGACAGCGAGGGAGTATGCGATCAGTCGGTTTATTGCGACACTCATCGGTACGGTGTGGGGCCTGGGACTTCTGGTAATCCTGTATTCTTCTCCCTTTTTCGCATCCCACTATATTCTGATTTACCTTCTGATTGCGCTCGGCGTTCTGCTCTGTATCCACAGCACGCTGGTTATCCGCATGCCGGATACTTCGAGTCTTGCGGTAATTATCTTTATCGGCATGGTCATCGCATTTCCGAACATTGCAAACCCGATTCCGGATACGATTAACAGGATGGCGGACATCCTGATCGGAACCGCGGTCGCGATTATTGTGAATATTATTGAGCTGCCCAGAATCGTCGACCCGAATCAGATTTTTTTCATCAATACATCTGACCTGTCACCCGGGTATCTCTCGCAGGCATCGCCTTCCGTTATATTTGCCCTGCACAGGCTGATTGCCGATAAGGCCATGATCTGTCTGCAGAGCAGGCATGCGCCGGCTTTCCTCTCGCTTCCGTCCTCTGAAGGCAATATAAAGATGCCGATGATTGTGATGGACGGAGCGGCCATCTTTGATCCTGAGGATAACCGCTATATATGGGTTGAACACATCAGTCTTGAAGACGTGGAAAAGCTTGCAAAAACTCTTGAAGGCTACGGCATCAGCTACTCGGTCTATACGATTCACCGGCAGAGAGTCAATATTTTCCATATGGGGGAAATACGGCCGGAGGAGCAGATTGTTTACGACAGAATGAAGAGGTCTCCTTACCGCAGTTATCTCGATGGCGAGGTGTATGATCCCTCTGAGGTGGTATATTTTAAGATTATAGTGAATAAAGCGGATGCCGAAGCTGTTGAGAAAACCGTTAGGAATGTCGTGGAGAGCGGGTCCCTCAGAATGGCACTGTACCCGCAGGATGGCGCAAAGGACCTGGCTGCTCTTTACATCTATAGCGCGTTTGCCGAGATGGAGCGCGCAAGGAAATACCTCATGGATTTTTATCATGAGGATTATCCCGACATGAGGGCGGTGATTATGTCATCCGCCCACGGCTACAGGGATGAGAGAGATGCGATGCATCTTCTGCGGAAGGTAAGGGATTTGTACAAGCCTGTGAAATTCCTGAAGGAGTAGGAGGATTCATTGACAGAATACAGACCATATGTGACATGGGGGCTGATTGCGGCCAACGTCGCTGTTTTTATTGCGGAGATGTTTTTCGGAGGAAGCGAGAACGCCGGGACGGCGCTGAAGTTCGGGGCACTTTATGTGCCTTATGTGCTCGGCCGCGGGGAGTGGTTCAGGCTCTTTACGGCCATGTTCATTCATTTCGGAATACAGCACATCGCCAGCAACATGATGTCCCTTGCAGTTCTGGGCAACTATGTGGAGAGGTATCTCGGGCGTGTCCGGTTTCTTATACTGTACCTGGTCTCGGGCCTGGGGGGAAATCTTCTGGTTCTGTTCCTGGAGACAAGGAGCGCTGCCGGACAGAACGCCCTGAGTGCCGGCGCTTCCGGCGCGATCTGCGGCCTGATGGGCGTCCTGGTTATCATCGCGGTGCGGCGGGCCATGCTGCAAAAGCGCCTGCAGGAGAGGCTTGCAGATGCCGGTTTTTCCGGAAGCTTTGCGGGAATGCCGAGGCAGGAGGTGCAGGAGCTGATGATGAGGACGTCTCCGGAGGTGAGAGATGAGGTGCGGCGTCTTGCGCAGAAGATGGGGCGGCTCCCGGCACTTCCTCTTAAGCGGGTAGCGATCGCTGTTTTCCTGATGCTGTACCCCGGCCTTGTCGACCGGTCGGTCAGCATGGAGGCGCATCTCGGGGGGCTCCTGACGGGACTTGTCCTTGCGGCGCTTATGAGCGCCCGGCTCATGAACTCCTCGGGAGATGCGTATTTCAAATAACACTTTTCTGGTATAAAATGAAGCCATGGCAAAAAAAGATTCATCGAAGGGGCCATCCTTCACAGAACTTCAAAGCGAACTGAACAGACAGATCAGGGAAGCGGATTTTTCGCATGTATATCTTCTGTACGGTGAGCAGGATTATCTTCGCCTCCAGAACCGCGACAAGTTGAGACAGGCCATCCTGGGGGATGGGGATGCGATGAACAGCACCACCTTCAGCGGGGCGTCCCTCCAGGCGGCCCAGGTGGTGGAAACGGCGGAAACGCTGCCTTTTTTTGCCGAGCGAAGGGTTATCGTCATCGAGAATACGGGGCTGTTCGGACAAAAGGCAGGCCCGGAAGCGGAGAAGCTGGCAGAGTATATTAAGGGCGGCGTGCCGGATACGACCTATCTGGTCTTTGTAGAGGAATCCGTCAACCGCACGATGAAACTGTATAAGGCGGTGTCGGCGGCGGGCTTTGTTCTGCCCTGCGAGAGCCTCGACGAGACGTCGCTCAGGCGCTGGGTCATGTCGCTTTTTGCCAAGGAAAAGCTGGGAATAACCTCCGGCGCGCTGCAGCGGTTCCTGGACAGCACCGGCGATGACATGCTGAATATCAAAAGCGAGGCGGAGAAGCTGATTTCCTACTGCCTGGGAAAGCCCGGGATTACAGAGCAGGATGTGGCGGACATCTGCAGCGTAAGGACAAAGGACCGCATATTTGACATGATCAGCGCGATAGCGGATCACAACAGCCGACTCGCCCTTGAGATATACGGAGAGATGATAACGCTCAGGACGCCGCCGCAGGTCATATTAAGCCTTATGATCCGCCAGTACAACCAGCTGCTGCAGGCGAAAGAACTCTTGTCGGGAACCGGAGAGAGAGAGACAGCACAGCTCCTGCACCTGAATCCGTGGATATTGTCCAACAAAATCCGGCCTGTTCTTCGCGGCTACAGCACGGAAGAACTGACCGGCGCGCTGGGCAGCTGCGTCCAGGCGGACACTGATTACAAAATGGGCAAAATTGACGCACAGCTCGCGGTAGAGAAGCTGATAGTGATCTGCAGCAGGCCTAAGGTCCGGCAGCAGGCATAGACAGCACCGCAGCACGTGAACTACAGTGCGGGAACAAGGGAATATTTGGGAGAAAGAATGAAACTACTGACAATCGCAGTACCCTGCTACAATTCGGAAGCATATATGTCGAAATGCATTGATTCGCTGCTGATCGGCGGCGACGATGTCGAAATCATTATCGTAGACGACGGCTCAAAGGACAGAACCGCACAGATAGCGGATAAATACCAGACCCTCCATCCCAATATCGTGCGCGTCGTCCACAAGGAAAACGGCGGACACGGTTCGGCGGTCAACACAGGCCTTGAGCATGCCTCCGGTCTGTTCTTTAAGGTTGTGGACAGCGACGACTGGCTGAAGGAAAGCTCTTATAAAAAGGTTCTCACAACGCTGAAAGGCCTGGTCGACAATGAGACCCTGCCCGACATGTTCCTGTGCAACTATGTTTACAACAAAGAAGGAGAGAAGCGCCACAAGGTCATCCAGTACCGCGCATCGCTCCCCACGGATACCCTGTTTACATGGGATGAGGTGAAGCACTTCCGCAAGGGACACTATATCCTCATGCATTCCGTCATATTCCGCACACAGCTTCTGAAAGACTGCGGCCTGAAGCTCCCCGAGCATTGCTTCTACGTGGACAACATCTACGTTTTCGAGCCCCTTCCGTTCGTCAAGACCATGTACTACATGGATATCAACCTGTACTACTACTACATCGGAAGAGTGGACCAGTCCGTCAACCAGAAAGTCATGATTTCAAGACTCGACCAGCAGATGCGCGTCAACCGCATCATGATCGACTACTTTACAGACAAAAAGAACCAGCCCCTGATTGCGAGCCACAAACGGTTGAAACAGTACATGTACAACTACCTTGAGATCATCACCACCATTTCCTCCGTCCTCGCCATCGTGTCCAACACCCCCGAGGACCTGAAGAAAAAAGATGAACTCTGGGACTACCTCCATGACAGGAACTACCTCCTGTTCCTCAAAATGAGAAGCGGCATCTTTGGCATCTCCATGAACCTTCCCGGCCGCGGCGGCAGAAAACTCACCGTCGAAGCCTACAAAATCGCCCAGCACTTTTTTAATTTCAACTGATGCGAATGCACGTGCACGAGGCATTCCTGCAATAGGGACAGCAGCAAATCCTTTTATAGTATTGAGCGCATAAAAAACTCCCTTCCGGACAGGCAGAATGTACATGTCTGTCCGGAAGGGAGTTTAAAAGTTTGTGACGGTGCACTTTTGCGCCTTCTTACCTTGCTCCTGCAATCCCGCGGCGCTTTTCGCCTGCGCGGTCTTCGCGTAGTGTTTCGAGTTTCTTCATGATTTCCCACGCGGCGAACATTGTAATGAAAGCGCAGGTGACGTCGATGAAGGAGTGCTGCTTGATAAACATCGTGGACAGGATGATCAGTCCGCCGAAAACCCGCATCGTCATCCTGACAGCGCGCTTCTGCAGGATGCGGTCGGTGCTGATCCTGACGCCGAGCAGAACGCAGAGGGTGTTATATACATGGATACTGGGCACAAGGTTTGTCGGCGTGTCCTTCGCGTAAAGATCCGCGATCATCTGTGTAAAGATGTTATCCCTGGGCATTACCGCGGGGCGAAGGTACTGAATATTCGGGAAGACGATCGAAAGTCCGATAAACAGTGTCATTCCGAAGCACAGGAGCTTTGCGACGCGCAGGTAGGTGGGGCGGTCGAAGGCGTAGAAATATACGCAGCTCAGTACCATAAAGATAAACCAGAACAGGTACGGAATAATGAAGATCTCGCAGAAAGGAATGAGATCATCGATCCATACGTGCATCTCGGTGTAATGCGGTCTGTCGGTCTGTTCGATCAGGATAAAGCTTCCATAATATACGAACATGAAGACGATCATCGGAAGAGCGTGTTTCCAGAAGCTCCAGAGCGCCCTGAAAAAGCAGCGGATAAAAACATCGCAGTCAGTGCGGTACTTCGGATCATTGCGCCTTACGAAGTCTCTTATGAAATCGCGGCACCATGCAGTGTATGCGCTGATCCGGTCTGAATTGCCATATGTAGTTGTATCTGATTTATTGATAAATAGCATTGTTTACCCTTTTGATTGTAATAGCCTGAGGCGCACGCGCCCGGCCGCTGAAATCATATCAGCATACGGATACTACACCTTTTGCACAAAAAATGCAACCAAAATTTGTGTATATTCTACAAATCAGGGAGCGATTTTTTGTTGTGGAAAAGGGCGGCGCTTGGTATACTTTTTTAAATTCTACATAGATTATGTAATTTAAATACAATTCAGGAGGAAACCCGATGTATTCATTGGAAGAGGTAAGAAAAGTTGATCCTCAGATCGCCGAAGCCATCGAACAGGAGACTCGCAGGCAGAACGATCATATCGAACTCATTGCTTCGGAAAACTGGGTCAGCAAGGCAGTTATGGCAGCAATGGGAAGCCCGCTCACGAATAAATATGCAGAGGGTTACTCAGGAAAACGCTACTACGGCGGCTGCCAGGTTGTGGACGTGGTTGAGACACTTGCCATCGAACGCGCAAAGGAGCTGTTCCACTGTGACTATGCGAACGTCCAGCCGCATTCCGGCGCGCAGGCCAATCTTGCTGTTGAGTTTGCGGTGCTGAGGCCCGGAGACACTCTGATGGGCATGGACCTGAACCAGGGCGGACATCTGACCCACGGCAGTGCCGCGAATATTTCCGGTACCTATTTTAATATCGTTCCTTACGGAGTTGACGAGAACGGCTTCATTGACTACGACGAGCTGATGCGAATCGCAAAAGAAACAAAGCCGAAGATGATCATTGCCGGTGCTTCAGCGTATGCACGCACAATTGATTTTAAGAAGTTCCGCGAGGTTGCGGACGAGGTCGGCGCCGTCCTTATGGCGGATATCGCTCACATTGCGGGCCTTGTAGTTACCGGCCTTCATCCGAGTCCCTTCCCGTATGCTGATATCGTTACGACGACTACACACAAGACCCTGCGCGGACCCCGCGGCGGCCTGATCCTTGCCAATCTGGAAGCGGCGGACAAGTACAAGCTGAACAAGGCTGTATTCCCGGGCATCCAGGGCGGCCCCCTAGAGCACGTTATCGCCGCAAAGGCTGTCTGCTTCAAGGAAGCGCTTGATCCTTCCTTCAAGGTATACTGCCAGGGTATCGTCGACAACGCCCAGGCGCTGTGCAAGGGCCTTCAGGCGCGCGGAATCGATATCGTATCCGGAGGCACGGACAATCACCTGATGCTGATGGATCTGACAAAGTTTGACCTTACCGGTAAAGAAGTCGAAAAGTGGCTCGATGAGGCACATATCACGGCCAACAAGAACACGATCCCGAACGAGAAGCGTTCTCCGTTCGTGACATCCGGCATCCGTCTCGGAACACCGGCCGTCACAACGCGCGGCATGAATACCGAGGATATGGACAAGGTGGCGGAAGCAATCGCTGCGGTTGTCAAAGAGAAGGAAGAGGGTATTCCGAAGGCAAGAGCGATCGTTGCCGGACTGACAGAAAAGTATCCGCTGGTATAAGACCGGCCGGCGATTGACTGGTTCAGATAATTATCAAACAACTCAGCAATATTACGAATATTTAGACAATTTAAATTTAGGAGGATAATTGTGTTGACAATTATCCTCCTTGTGTTAATATAGAATCAACAAGAGGGAAAACAAAAAAATAAAAAAAGAAAGGACGGTACAAACCACCGAGCTCATTTAAGTTCCAAAGAAAGATAACAAGAACACAAACACCAAGTATTCAAGTATAACTGATAAGTGATGAAGCTTCTGTAAGATCAGGGCGACGAGAAAACCCGAATCGTTACCAGAACATCACAGTACAAGGGGTACAAAAAGAGAAAAGGTTAGAAAGAATGCGAAAGTCATATAGTACAGGAGGAAAGTCCATTGGACAATTTTGAAATGAACTGACCGGGATCGCATCGAAAGAAGATGAGTTCCCGGTCAGTTCCTGTTTTCAAAAATATTTGATTTTGTTCTTGAGTCAGGTGTCAGGCGGCGTGTCCTTCGCCTGCTTTTTTATGCCCTTTTGTCTGTGAGGTGTCCGCATCTGCTGCAGCGCCTGTGCTGCCTTCGCCTGCCGGCACATTCGGATTCGACGCATTCTGCGCGTTCATGGCCTTCATGGCGCCTGCCAGCATCAGCTTGATCCGGTTGAGCTGGTTGACCTCGGAGGCGCCGGGATCGTAGTCGATCGCGGCGATATTCGCCTGCGGGTAAATCGAACGAACCTTCTTCATGACGCCCTTGCCGACGACGTGGTTCGGCAGGCAGGCAAAAGGCTGGATGCAGATGATGTTGGGAACGCCGCTCTTAATCAGCTCAACCATTTCACCTGTAAGGAACCATCCTTCGCCGGTCTGGTTGCCGATATTGACGATCGGCTTTGCGTACTCCACAAGTGTGTAAATGCTTGCAGGAGATTCAAAGTGTGTGCTCTTTTCATAAGCGCGGTATACGGGCTTTAAGACTCTTTCGATCAGCTTAATGCCGGTGTTGCACATCACTGCGGCCTTTTTGCTCGTGCCGAGAAACTCTGCCTTATAAACCTGGTTATAGAAGCAGTAGAGTATAAAGCCCATCAGATCCGGGACAACTGCTTCTGCGCCTTCCTGCTCGAGAAGAGCGACCAGATGGTTGTTGGCTGCGGGAGCATATTTTACCAGGATTTCTCCTACGATGCCGACGCGCGGGCGGCGGACCTCGTTTATGGGGATGCTGTCAAAGTCGGCGATCATCTGCCTGCAGATCCGCTGAACCTTCGGAATATTGATTCCGGACGTGCGGGTGAGGAAATCTGTGCAGACTGCGAGCCACTTCTGATGCATTGCTTCCACGGACCCCTCTTCAAGCTCATAGGGTCTCATTCTGTACACGCAGCGCATGAGGACATCGCCGAAAATAGCCGCGAAGGCAAGTCTTGCAATAAGCTTCAGGTTGATTTTGAATCCCGGATTATCCTCAAGTCCCGCGAGGTTGGCGGAAATGACGGGGATCTGCTCCATTCCTGCCTTTTTCAGGGCGCGCCGGATAAAGCCAATATAGTTGGAGGCGCGGCATCCGCCGCCGGTCTGCGACATAATGATCGCTGTCCGGTTGAGGTCATATTTTCCGCTCTGCAGCGCGTCCATGATCTGTCCTACGACAAAAAGGGAAGGGTAGCAGGCGTCGTTGTTTACATATTTTAATCCCACATCCACAGCCTTGTGATTGTCGTTCGGAAGGATCACGATATTGTAGCCGCAGCTCTTCGCAGCGGGCTCGATGAGGTCGAAATGGATCGGCGACATCTGCGGGCAGAGGATCGTATAGCCGCCCTTTCGCATCTGTTCCGTAAAGGGTGCCTTTGTGATGGCGGTGCTCTTAATATTCCGGACGGACTTCTTTTTATCCCTGATCCGGATAGCGGCGATCAGGGATCGCACGCGGATCCTCGCCGCGCCGAGGTTGTTGACCTCGTCGATCTTAAGGCAGGTGTAGATCTTATCGGAGCCCGAGAGAATATCGCTCACCTGGTCGGTGGTAACGGCATCGACGCCGCAGCCGAACGAGTTGAGCTGGATCAGCTCCAGGTCATCGCGGCTTCTCACATAGCTCGCGGCCGCATACAGACGGGAGTGGTACATCCACTGGTCCAGTACGCGTATGGGACGCTCCGGTTTTCC
>CADBPC010000163.1 GCA_902796425.1 uncultured Lachnospiraceae bacterium | reverse complement strand
TTTCAACGATTCAGCCTTCTCCCGGAAGCGCTCCATTCTTTTCTTTTCCGCTTCCGTTATTTTTCTCTCTGTCTTCATACCTTTCACGCTCAGCTTCCCCGGATCTTTCCTTATCCTCTGTCTTTACGAATCTCTGCTGCTTTGATCCTGTAAAATGATATCACAAAACCCTCTGCCCGTTCACTTTCAGGATCTCATTGGCAAGCAAAGCGCCATACTCCGCATGATGATGTCTGTTGATCGCATTTCCTAATATCATGCATGAAACCTGCAATCCTTGCCAGCTCAATCAGATTCTGCCCATACTCGAAGGACCTCAGGATATCAGCTGCCCTTTCAGCTACCAGCTTTGTGTGAGCGACTGAATGATCTGTGTATCCCAGCGCATCCAGAATCGTACAGCCCCGCCTGTAATACTCAAGTATTTCTTCGTGACGGATAATATCTTCGTATTTCATCTGATTCATTCCTTTCACACAAGTCCCGAATCAATTCTTCACGATCTTTGTCCCGAGCCAGAGCGATACGATCGTCCTGGCGATCATAATCACTATCCCCGCAGCCGCTTTCCACCAGCTTACCGCCGCACCGAGACCAATCGCCAGTCCTACCAGTGCCACGGCCTTCGCAAGCTGAAAGGTATACCGCTCCGGATCCTTCGGTTTGACGGAGACCGCAGCCCGGTACGGCAGCATATGATAATTCTTCGTAATGGCCAGAACTGCGGCATAGAGAAGAATCGCAGCGGCAAAGACGAGGAAAAGGATTGAAAAATTGTGATCCATAGATTTCCCTTTCTTAATTGTACTGTCCTATAGGGGTTCTTTATTCAGGCACAGCTTTACCATGCTTTCCGCGTCATTGCTGCAATCGGTCAGCGTAAACCGGAGCTCCATCGGTATATCAGACTGAATTACCGGGAGCTCTGTTTTTCCATCCGGTCCATATTCCGTCAGGCAGAAAGACCTGCAGAAGATCCGCCAGCCGCCCTCCGGATCCGCTGTCCGGTTCCGCCCGGAGATTTCATCCTCCACATTGCGGATGATATTTCTCAGGGCATATTCCCTGCCCTCTGCAATCAGCCGCACATCTGACAGAGTATAAGAGATCGATTTATCATTATCTTCTTCCTTAACCCGGATATGATAGTAAAGATCTATCGTATAGCCCGGGTTCTCCAGTCCGTTTTCCTCGATCCAGGTGTCAGCCCGGATCATTACAGAAATCAGTTCCAGCGAGAGTGCTCCGGCTGTATAGACCCTGTCGACTTCAAATGAATGTGCGGGCGGAAACAGTGCTTTCTCTGTATCTGCTGAATCTTCTGGTCCTGTATCTACTGATCCTGTATCTCCTGGTCCTGAATCTTCTGATTCTGTTTCTTCTTCTGTGAGAGCAGCTTCTGTTATGTTCCCGGGAGTCAGCCCGCGGACAGTCTGCGGAAACTGTATGAACAGGCTGGATAGAAGCAGCATGGAAAGCACGGTTTTACGGAATCGGATTGCTTTCATCAACTTCAAAATACCTTTCTGAGAGATCGGAACCTGTCCTTACCGGTCTATAGTCCCTTCCGCTGTCTTGCTCTGCCGATTAATTCCTCAGCTTCATCGAAAGCGCCGGCCAGATAAGTTCTGGCATCCGCTTTCCCGCTCTTTTCCTTTTTCTTAATCTCTTCCCAATTTTCCAGAACTTCTCCGGAATCTTTTACTTTCGTATCTCCAAAAACGTGCGGATGACGCCGGATCATCTTTTCTTTGATTCCGCATATAACATCCTCCAGGCTGAAGATACCCTCCTCTTCTGCAATCTGTGACTGCATGAGCACCTGAAGGAGCAGATCCCCCAGTTCTTCTTTCAGATTTTCCGGATTGCCGGTCTGCTCATAGATATTGATTCCGCAGATCAGTTCCGCTGCCTCTTCGATCACCGGTGCCTTCAGGGATCCATGCGTCTGTTCCCTGTCCCATGGGCATCCGTCCTCCGCCCGGAGACGGCGTACAACTTCCGTTAACTCATCAAAGGAATTCATTTTCCCCCTATCCGCCATTTTCTGCTCATCCACTATATCCTGTCACAGCTGCATACGCCATCCGGCGCAGGCAGCCTCATTCCTTTGCCCTTATGATTCTAAGTCATAACCACCACTTCAAGTGGTGGTTTGATATGGGCCCTAATAAGGGCCGATTACTTGCTGCCT
>CADBPC010000162.1 GCA_902796425.1 uncultured Lachnospiraceae bacterium | reverse complement strand
TGCCGCCGCGGCGTCCTTCCTTGCCGAGAGGTATTCGGGAAACGGCCGCGGAACGGTGGACAACTGGATCATCGGCAATGAGATCAACGCCCGCGCCGACTGGCATTATATGTCCGCTGTCGATCTTAATACCTTTACGGCGGAATATGTGAAGGCGTTCCGGCTGTTTTACAACGTGATCCGGAGCAAAAACGCAAACGCAAGGCTCTATATCCCGATCGACCAGCAGTGGGCGCAGACGCTGGATGCATCGAAGTATTACAGCAGCCGTGATTTCCTCGATACGCTGAACAGGATCATGACGGAGGAGGGCAATATTGACTGGCATGTTGCAATGCACCCGTATAATTATCCGCTTACGGATCCGTACGCCTGGACGGTAAAGCCCCAGGTGACGCACAGCTATGACACGGCTTATATCGCGATGCAGAATATCGATGTCCTGACGGATTATCTTTCCAGGGAGGAGTTCCTTACGCCGGACAACGAGATCCGCAGTGTCCTGTGCAGTGAAGTCGGCTATACGTCGTCGAAGGGACAGGCCATACAGGCGGCGGCAGTTGTTTACGGTTATCTTCAGGCTGAGGCAAACGTACATATTGACGGGTTTCTTCTGTCCAGAGAGATGGATGATCCCGGCGAGGTTTCACAGGGGCTTTCCAATGGTCTTCTGACCACGGGCGGAGGCAGGAAAACAGCTTATAATTATTATAAATATATAGACGGGCCGGATGCGGAAACCTATAAAGAAGCCGCGGCGTCCATTATCGGCGTTGACAATATCATGTCACTGATAACGGTCAGATGATGGCGCGCATGGGCGCGCCGCAGGGCCCGGGCAAGAAGAATTTGGCAGATCCTGCATTTTTTACTTGCACATTATTCCATATCATTTATAATAATATTAAATAAATGGAAGGCAAATATCGCTGCGCCAGCAGTGAGACACATTTGTTTTTCATTCATTTTCCCTCTACAGCTCACCTGTTCCTCCCTAACAGGTGGGCATTTTTTATTCTCAGAATCGCCGGCGGAACGGCCCGGAGCTATGCGGATCGTGCATTTTTGCATATTTATCCGGCGATTGCTTATACTGTATGGCGTGCCGGAGAGCTTTCAATACAAAGGAAATATATTATGGGTTTACTGACTGACGTACTTGCTGATGCATTTACGGACACAATTAAGCTGGTCCCGTTTCTTCTTGTTACTTATCTTGTCATGGAGTATCTGGAGAGGAAAACGCAGGACAAATCCACGGATATGCTGGCAAGAGTCGGCAGGTTCGGCCCTCTTTTCGGAGGCGCCGTGGGAGCCGTGCCTCAGTGCGGGTTTTCTGCCGCCGCCTCGAGCCTGTACAGCGGCGGAGTGATTTCCCTGGGAAGCCTGATCGCCGTTTTTCTTTCGACATCGGATGAGATGCTGCCGATCTTCCTTTCGGAAAAGGTGCCTGCCCGGACGATTCTGGGTATCCTTGCCGGCAAGGTGGCCATCGGCGCGGTCACCGGCTTTGCCGTGGACTTTGCCGTAAGGGCGCTGCACCAGTACAGGAAGAGGATCCGGCCGAGCCATATGCACGGCAAATGGGAGAACCCGAAGGAGGATGAAAAACATATCCATGATCTGTGCGAGCAGGAGCACTGCGGCTGCGAGGAAGGCGAGGGCGGCATTATCAAATCAGCTTTTGTCCACACGCTGCACATCACATTGTTTATTTTCGCGATTTCGGCGGTCATTACACTGATTGTGGAAACGGCGGGCGAGGATGCGATCGTCCGCATCCTGTCGGGTAAAAAAATCCTTGGGACTTTTCTTGCCGGTATAATCGGACTGATACCCAACTGCGCCGCGTCCGTCACAATAACGCAGCTGTATCTGCAGGGGCTTCTCGGCGCGGGACAGATGATGGCGGGGCTCCTTGTCGGCGCGGGCGTAGGGCTCCTCGTTCTGTTCAGGACGAACAGGCACCTGAAGGAAAATCTGTGCATTGCCGCGCTTTTGTATGCCTGCGGCGTGATATGGGGCCTGCTTATTGAATTGCTGATAATTCATTGAGGAATATACACGAATCTGTTAAGATATTTACAGGGCGCGGAGCTGAATGCCTCCGTGCCTTGTTTTCGTTTATTACAGAGCGAGATTATATGAATTTACGGGGGATAAGGGAGATATGAAGCAGCAGAAAAACCGCATGGTAAATGAGAGGGATTTCGTACAGGATCCGAATTACCGGGCGCCGGACAAGGAGAAGGAGAAACTGATCCTTAAACTCGGCACCATGATTACGGACAGGTACCTTGTAAAATACACGCGCAGTATGAAGACGGACGATCCCGAGTACTGGGCGCTGGACATGGTGCTGACCAAGGAAGAAGCGCAGTTCCTCCTGAATTTCAAGAAGACCAGGGTTCCTTATGACGCTGAGGAGCTTGCGAAAATCAATAACATGACGATGGAGGAGACGCAGAAGATGCTGGATCATCTTGTCTGGGTCGGCCTCATTGAGACAACAAGAGAAAACGCGGATCACCACAAGCAGTACAACGTTCCGATTTTCGTACCCGGCAGTGCGGAATTCATGATGATGAACGATGAACTCACTGCGCAGCATCCGCAGCTTGCTACGTTCTTTAACCTGATGACGCAGATGCCGCTCGAGAACGTGACGCCCATGGTTCCGCCCGGCGGAGCCGGTGTCGGGATGCACGTAATCCCTGTTGAGAAGGCGATCGAGCATGTCAATAATTCCGTCAGTGTCGAGCATATCACCCACTGGCTGAGCAAATATGACAAATATTCCGTCGGACAGTGCACGTGCCGCAAGCAGCAGACAATGCGCGGCGAGGGGTCCGGCGAGATCAACGGCGAATTCTGCATCGGCGTGGGCGATATGGCGGAATACTGCGTCGACAGAGGGATGGGAAGGTATCTTACCTATGACGAAGTCCTGGAAATCCTCGAAAGATGCGAGCGCCACGGCTTCGTGCACCAGATAACCAATATTGACGGCGAGGATAAGATCGTCGCCATCTGCAACTGTGCGCCGGGCGTTTGCAACGCGCTTCGCACCTCGCAGCTGTACAATACGCCGAACATGTCCCGCTCCGCATATCGCGCGCATGTCGACAAGGCAAAGTGCGTAGCCTGCGGCAAGTGCGTGGAGGTATGCCCGGTAGGTGCGGCAAAGCTCGGACAGAAGCTCTGCACCTCGCACGGAGAGGTGACCTATCCTGTCACGCAGCTTCCGGATGAGACGAAGTGGACTGCCGACAACTGGAATCCAAACTACAGGGAAGATGCGAAAATCAACTGCTATGAGAGCGGAACGTCTCCCTGCAAGACCGCATGCCCCGCGCATCTTGCCGTACAGGGCTATGTCAAGATGGCGGCGGACGGAAGATATGACGACGCACTGAAACTGATCAAGCAGGACAATCCTTTCCCTGCCGTCTGCGGCGCTGTCTGCAACAGGCGCTGTGAGGATGCGTGCACGCGCGGCACGGTAGACCAGCCGATTGCCATCGATGAAATCAAAAAGTTCATTGCCGGCAGGGAGCTCAAGGCCGAGAACCGTTACATTCCCATCTGCGAGAAGGATGACGGCGGAATGTGGGGCCCCGACTATAAGATTGCGGTTATCGGGGCAGGTCCTGCCGGCATGAGCGCAGCATATTATCTGAGAACAAGAGGCTACGATGTAACCGTATTTGAAAAGGAGAGCCGGCCGGGAGGAATGCTCCTGAACGGAATCCCGAATTTCCGCCTCGAAAAGGATGTGCTCGAAGCCGAGATCGATGTCCTTCGCACAATGGGAGTGGAATTCATATGCGGCGTCGAGATCGGTAAGGATAAGACGATCCGGGAGCTCAGGGATGAGGGCTATAAGGGCTTTTATCTTGCGATCGGCCTCCAGGGCGGGCGCGCTGCGGGCGTTCCCGGCGAGGACGCGCAGGGAGTCGAATCCGGAGTTTCCTTCCTTAAGCGGGTCAATCAGGACAGTTCCATCCGCTTAAAGGGCGATGTGGTCGTTATCGGAGGCGGAAACGTCGCCGTCGATGTGGCGCGCAGCGCGGTACGTGTTACCGACGGCAGCGTCACAATGCTGTGCCTTGAGGGCGAAAAGGAGATGCCTGCGGCTGCAGATGAGGTTGAAGAGGCCATAAGTGAAGGCATCACGGTCAAAAACGGCTGGGGCCCGAAGGAGATTCTGACAGCGGACGGAAAGGTAACCGGCGTTGTTTTCAAAAAGTGCACTTCGGTAAAGGACGAAAACGGCAGATTCAATCCGCAGTACGATGAGAACGAGACCATCACCGTTTCCTGCGAAAACGTTCTGGAAGCAATCGGACAGGCTCCCGAATGGGGCAGCCTTCTTGAGGGCACGGCAGTGAAGCTCGCGCCGAACGGGTGCGTCGTTCATGATCCCGTCACGTTCCAGACAGGAGAGCCGGATATCTTTGTCGGAGGAGATGTCGGCCACGGTGCGAGATTTGCAATCGACGCCATTGCGGACGGAAAGAAGGCAGCGGATTCCCTGAACAGAAAGGTCCATCCTGGACAGTCCCTGACAATTGCAAGAGACCTTCGCGAATTCATCGAGCTGGATAAAAACGATATTGTCCTTGAGAGCTTTGACAATGCAAAGCGCCAGGTTCCGGGACGGCGCGCCGGAAAAGCGACGGATACATTCGAAGATCTCCGCCTTCCGTTTACGGAGGAGCAGGTACATGCGGAAGCTGCAAGGTGCCTCTCCTGCGGAGCGACAACCGTGGATCCGAACCGCTGCATCGGATGCGGACTGTGCACCACCAGATGCGAGTTTGACGCTATCCATCTGGAGAGGGATATCCCGGATGCCTCCAATATGGTCCGCTGCGAGGATAAGCTCTGGCCGGTAGCAAAATATGCACTCTCACGCGAGATGAAGATCCTCTTCAAGAAGAAATCCTGAGCCGCAGGAAGTCGCGGCCGGCACCGGCGTGCCGGCGCAGCACAAGGCAAAGCCGCATCCGCGGATTTTGCCTCAGCGAGGAATATACATGCATGAAATGGGGATCATCCTGAATCTTGCGAAGACACTCGACAAAACGGCCGAGGAGCATCATATTGCCAGGATCGGCAGCGTGACACTCCAGATCGGTGAAGTGTCGGGAATTGTTACAGATTATTTTGTCGACTGCTGGGACTATTTCAAGGTCAGGCATCCGGTACTGAAGGAGTCGCAGCTCCTTTTGGAAACCATCCCGGCAAAGACCTGGTGCAACAGCTGCAGATCGGTGTATGAGACAGTGAAGTACGGGAGAGAGTGTCCTTACTGTCACAGCTCTGAGACCTGGCTGCTGCAGGGCAATGAGTGCGTGATCAAACAGATTGAAGCGGAGGATTAAGGGGGCCGGTGTCCTGCCATGGCAAGAAACCAGAAAAACGCAAAAAGTAAAGAAGCAGTAAAAGGCAGCGAAGCAGTAAAAGGCAAAGAAACTGCAAAAAGAAAAGAAACGGCAAAGGGCAAAGAAACTGCAAAACGGAAGGAAACTGCCAAAGGGAAGGAAACCGTAAAAGCAGAAGCAGCCGCAAAGGAAGTGAAAATAGTGGAGACAGCAAGCAGCGGCACAGAAAACAGTGCCATGACGGGCGCGTCAAGACAGAGGATCATCCGTGTCATCGGACACAAAAATCCGGATACGGATTCGATCTGTTCTGCCATCGCCTATGCATATCTCAAAAACCAGACGGGAAATGAGGTATACGAGGCAAGGCGCGCGGGTAATATCAGCAGGGAGACGGCTTTTGTCCTGAAGCACTTCGGAATAAAAAAGCCGAGGCTTTCCGTTGATATGAGCCCCACGATCAGCAACATCGATATCCGTCAGGAGGAAGGCGTCAACGAGCAGATGAGCATGCGCAGCGCCTGGCAGAGGATGGTGGACAGACACATCGATACGCTCTGCGTGACGGATGAGGACCAGAACCTCACGGGACTGATCTCTGTCAAGGATATCGCGAATGCAAACATGGACCTGTTTGACACGAGAGTCCTTTCTGAGTCCAAAACCAGTTATTCGAACCTCCTGGAGGTGCTGGACGGCAAGATGCTGACAGGCAATCCCGAAGGGCGTGTCGAGACGGGAAGAATCCTTGTCGGCACGAGCCCGGAGGCGATGGAAGATGCCGTCCAGAAGGGCGATCTTGTCATGGTGACGAACCGGTACGAGGCCCAGATGTGCGCCATCGATTACGGCGCGTCCATCCTTGTCGTCTGTATGGATTCCCAGGTGCCGCCCATGCTGATCCGGCGGGCGGAGGATATGGGCTGCACGGTTATCCAGACCCATTATGATACCTACGCTGCGGCAAGGCTTGTGAGCATGGCCGCGCCGATCGGACACTTTATGGTAAAGGACAGCCTGGTGACCTTCAACGTCGATACGCCGGTGGAGGAGGCCAGGAAGGTAATGGCTTCGTTAAGACACAGGTATTTCCCCATCCTTGACAAGGAAGGAAGATACTGCGGCGTCGTCAGCAGACGAAACCTTTTGAATCTGCACAGGAAGAGAGTCATCCTGGTTGACCACAATGAGCGCTCGCAGGCCGTCGACGGTCTCGAAGAGGCGGAGATCCTTGAGGTGATCGATCATCACAGGATCGGAACGCTTGAGACAAGCGGACCCGTCTATTTCCGCAATGAGCCGGTCGGCTGCACCGCGACGATCATTCACGCAATGTATGCGGAAAACAACGTAAAGATCCCGAAGAAAATCGCAGGCCTTCTGCTGTCGGCAATACTCTCGGATACGCTGATGTTCCATTCGCCTACCTGCACGCTTCTTGATAAGGCGGCGGCGCGTGACCTTGCGGCGATTGCAGGGGAGGACATCGAGGAATACGGCAGGAAGATGTACGAGGCGGGCGAGGACCTCACGGGACGCAGCGCCCAGGACATCCTTTACACGGATTTCAAGGAATTCTCCATCGGCGAGCATTCGATTTCCGTCGGACAGGGCTTCTATGTGAGCGATAAAGCCTTCAGCCAGGTCGAGGAGATGATCGGCGAGGTTCTGCCGGGAATCCCCGCAAGAGCCGGAGCGGCAGCGGGCTCCATGGTGTTCTACATGCTGACAAGTGTGCCGCGCCAGAGCACGCTCCTGCTGTACAGCGGCAAGGGAGCCAGAGAGCTGGTTGCGGAGGCCTTCGGAGTGGAAGCCGGCGAGGACAGGGCATATCTTGAAAACGTGGTGAGCCGCAAGAAACAGCTCATCCCCCCGCTTCGCGAAAAACTGCTGCAGGCAGATGTGTAAAGCCTGCCCGGACGTGCTATTTTGCACATTGACCGGGCCGCAAAATTGCCTTATTATTACGGTGTTGCTACCAAAGTCGACACTGCAGTACTGAAGGCCGGGTTCCGGCTGCTTGCTGTTACGGCTGTGGTACTGCGTTAATTTATATCCAGAAAGGGGTAATTCAAAATGTACACAGGTCTTGAAATTGAAAAAGTAATCGGCCGTGAGATCATCGACTCCCGCGGAAATCCGACCGTTGAAGCTGAGGTTATTCTTGCTGACGGTACAGTCGGAAGAGGCACAGCTCCCTCCGGCGCTTCCACAGGTGAGTTCGAGGCTCTTGAGCTTCGTGACGGCGACAAGGCCCGCTTCGGCGGCAAGGGTGTCCTGAAGGCTGTTGAGAATATCAACAAGATCATCTCCCCTGCAGTTGAAGGAATCGATGCAACCGATACTTATGCTGTAGATGCGGCAATGCTGAAGGCAGACGGGACAAAGGATAAGAGCAATCTCGGCGCAAACGCGATCCTTGCTGTTTCCATCGCAGCTGCAAGAGCAGCTTCCATCGCTCTCGGAATTCCGCTGTACAGATTCCTCGGCGGCGTTCAGGGCAACAAGCTTCCCGTTCCCATGATGAACATCCTCAACGGCGGCGCACATGCTTCGAACTCCGTTGATACTCAGGAATTCATGATCATGCCCGCAGGCGCTCCCACATTTGCGGAAGGCCTTCGCTGGTGCACAGAAGTGTTCCATGCACTCCAGAAGCTCCTCAAGGCTGAGGGCAGCACAACTGCAGTAGGCGACGAGGGCGGTTTTGCTCCGAACCTCAAGGACGACGAGGACACCATCGAGCACATCCTTCAGGCAATCAAGGATGCAGGCTATGAGCCCGGCAAAGATTTCGTTCTGGCTATGGATGCTGCTTCTTCCGAGTGGAAGAGCGAGAAGGGCATCGGCTTCTACAAGCAGCCCAAGTCCGGCAAGGAGTTCACTTCTGATGAGCTGATCGCTCACTGGGCAAGCCTTGTTGAGAAGTATCCCATCTATTCCATCGAAGATGGTCTGGATGAAGAGGACTGGGAAGGCTGGAAGAAGATGACAGCCATGCTCGGCGACAAGGTTCAGCTTGTAGGCGATGACCTCTTTGTTACCAACACTGAGAGACTTAAGAAGGGTATCGAGAACGGCTGCGGCAACTCCATCCTGATCAAGCTTAACCAGATCGGTTCCGTATCCGAAACCCTCGAGGCTATCAAGATGGCTCACAAGGCCGGCTACACAGCAATTGCTTCTCACCGCTCCGGCGAGACTGAGGACACAACAATTGCAGATCTCGCAGTTGCTCTTAACACCTGCCAGATCAAGACCGGTGCTCCTTCCAGATCCGAGCGTGTTGCGAAGTACAACCAGCTCCTTCGTATCGAAGAAGCTCTCGGCGATTCCGCGGTTTATCCCGGAAAGGCTGCATTCAACTTCGGCAAGTAATTACAGAACATCCGAATAAAAAAATCGGGCGGAGATTTCTCTCCGCCCGATTTTTTTAGTGAAAATTCGATGCTGACTCGATGCTGACGGAATTCGCCGCCAAACGGATTAACAGCTCACCTCCAGACAAACCAGATGAACAGGTAGCCGGTCATTACAGCGGTCAGTGTGAAAGGAACGCCGATCCGCATGAAGTCCTTCATGCTGACGCTGTGTCCTTCCTTCACCAGGATACCCGTCGCGGCAATGTTGGCAGAGGCGCCGACCGGCGTCAGGTTTCCGCCCAGCGTTGCGCCGCAAAGAAGCCCGAAGTACAGCAGGTAAGGCTCGACGCCCATCATTGTCGTTACGCCCCTGAGTACGGGCAGCATGGTCGCCACATAGGGGATGTTGTCTACGAAAGCGGAGATGAGTACGGATCCCCATACGATTACAGTATAGAGAATGAAGATGTTGTCCTTTCCAAGACCCATGATAATACCGGCAAGGTCATCGATGACACCGATATTCGTAAGACCCGAAATGACAATGAAAAGGCCTGCAAGAAGACCGAGCGTCTTGAAATCGAGCCCCTTGAGAGCGCGCACGGCGTTATCGGTCCTGCGCGTACGCAGGTAATCAAGCACGATGGTAAGAAGAGCGTAGCACATGCAGATGACGCCGTTTGTGACGTCAGGCTTGTTTTTGATAAACGATGCCGCAATCAGAGTGCACACGACGCCGATCAGCATGACAGAAGGCATTTTGTCCTTCACTTTGGTAAACTCGGCGGCGGAGACGGGGGCCGTATCCTTTCTGAAAAGAATCATCATGATCGGGACGGTGGCGGCGGCGCCGAGCTCGACCGCCCAGAACATACCGGGCTTTCCGCGCATCCAGAAGAAGCTCAGGAAATCCATCTTCGCGTATGCGCCCAGCATGATCGAGGTTGTATCGCCGACCAGGGTCGCCGCGCCCTGAAGATTGGAAGAAACGGCGATGGACAGAATCATCGGAACCGGATTGATCTTCAGCTTCTTGCAGACTGCAAGGCCGACGGGAGCGACCATCAGGACGGTTGCCACATTGTCGATGAACGCGGAGATCACGCCGGCGAACAAAGACATCAGGATGGTCACCATCATGACATTCTTTGATTTGTCCAGAAGGAAGTCGGCGATCAGGTTCGGCATCTTTGAATCGATGAAATAGTCGACAACGATCATGGTGCCGCAGATCATCATCAATACGTTCCAGTCGATGGCGCCCGGAACACCGGAGAGCGGCTGTATGCCAAGAAGGATGAAGATGGCCGCTACGGTAAGAGCGGCATAAACCCTCCAGTCAGACTTGATGATCATGACCGCATACATTGCGATAAAGAGAATAATTGCTATTATTTTCACTGCTGAAACTCCTGATTATAGATTAGATTTTTACCAGGGTTAATTATAGCATTCAATGCTGCGCCGGAAACGGAAATCGTGTCAAATTTTTGTAAAATAGACGGATGCTTTTCTTAATTGCGCTCTTGTGGACAAAACTGCGGCCAGATGATAGCATGGAGCATCAGAAAAGGGCGCTGCAGCGGGATCTGTGCGGCGGCCAGGAAAGGACAGATGCGAATGAATATTGCGGTATATCTCGGTTCATTTCCAGGAAATGACCCTGTCTATGAGCAGAAGGTAAAGGAACTGGGCGACTGGATCGGAAGGAGCGGCAACAGGCTGGTTTACGGCGGCAGTAAGGTCGGGCTGATGGGGCGTCTTGCGGAAAGCGCGCTGGACGCAGGAGGCTATGTAATCGGCGTCGAGCCGGGATTTTTTGTTGAGAGCTGCCTTCAGTTGGACGGCATCCAGGAGCTTATCGTAACAAAGACAATGGCGGAGCGGAGACTGAAAATCATAGAGCTTTCCGACGCTTTTATTGCCTTCCCGGGAGGCACCGGAACTCTTGAAGAGGTTTCGGAGGTAATGTCAAGACTTTCGATCGGACTGACAAAGAGTCCATGTATCCTTTACAACCTGAACGGTTATTACGATCATCTGCGGGCGCAGCTTGATCTTATGGTAAAGGAGGGGTTCCTTCCGGAAGAGAACAGGAAGAAGGTTTCTTTTGCAGGCAGCCTTGACGAGATTATTGAGATACTTGACAGAAAAGGCACGTATTAAAGAGAAGAACCCGGAGAAATGGAAGAAAAAAAGCAGACGGAGCCGGCACATATCCTTGTGCGCGGCGCAAGAGTCCATAATCTTAAAAACATCGATATTGATATTCCGTTACATAAAACGGTTGCCATTGCCGGGGTGTCCGGATCGGGCAAATCATCGCTTGCACTCGGAATTCTTTATGCTGAAGGCTCAAGACGTTACCTGGAATCGCTCTCTACCTATACCAGACGCCGCATGACACAGGCACAGAAGGCGCAGGTGGACGAGGTGAGATATGTCCCTGCGGCACTTGCTCTTCGCCAGAGACCGGGAGTTCCCGGAATCCGCAGCACATTCGGAACCGGCACGGAACTGCTGAATGTCCTGAGACTGATGTTTTCGCGGCTTTCCAGCCACAGATGTCCTGACGGACACTATGTGCCTCCTTCAATGAATGTGGCTGCAGAGCGGCCCCTCACCTGTCCGGTATGCGGAAAGGTTTTCTTTGCGCCGGGCGCGGAGGAGCTGGCCTTCAACAGCCAGGGGGCATGCAGGCGCTGTGATGGCACGGGCGTTATCAGGACGGTGGATGAATCAACACTGGTTCCGGACGAGTCACTCTCGATCGATGAGGGCGCGGTGGCGCCCTGGCAGACCCTCATGTGGTCCCTTATGAAGGACATCGCAAGAGAGATGGGCGTGCGCACCGACGTGCCGTTCAAAGACCTGACACAGGAAGAGCGGGACATAGTCTTCAGGGGACCTGCCGTCAAGAAGCGCATCATCTATCAGAACAGGACAAGCGGTGCGGCGGGGGACATGGACTTCACCTATTTCAATGCCACTTATACCGTCGAAAATGCTCTTTCGAAGGTAAAAGACGAAAAGGGGATGAAGCGTGTCGAGAAGTTCTTGAAGCAGAGCACCTGTCCGGACTGTAACGGAACAAGACTCAGTGAGAGGGCGCGCGCGCCAAAGATGAGGGGAATCTCGCTTGACCAGGCCTGCCGGATGACGCTGTCAGACCTTACAAAGTGGGTTGAGGGAGTGCCGGAATCACTCCCGGAAGAAATGAGACCTATGGCAAAGAGCATCTGTGAGTCCTTCCGCACAGCCGCGGGGAGACTGTCGGAACTCGGCCTTTCCTATCTTACCATTGACCGCGCGGCTTCGACGCTCTCCACCGGAGAGAGACAGCGCATGCAGCTTGCGAGGGCGGTCAGGAACCGGACAACCGGAGTCCTTTATGTGCTCGATGAGCCGTCAATCGGCCTGCATCCTGCCAATCTTGAGGGACTGACGGGCGTCATGGATGACCTTATGTCGGACGGCAATACGGTTGTCCTGGTCGACCATGATACAAATGTCCTGCGCCACGCGGACTGGCTGATCGAAATGGGTCCCGGGGCCGGTGCCGGCGGCGGGGAAGTGATCGCCGAAGGGACGGTTCCCGAAATAGAGAATAACTGGGCATCGGTTATCGGAGGCTATCTGTCCGGCGGCAAAACCATCCGGATCGGAGAGCCTGTCCGGCGGCAGGATCTTTTTGCACTCGGAACGATCCATCTCTCGACCGGTGAGATTCATACGGTAAAACCGCTTGAAGCGGATATTCCGAAAGGACGACTTGTCGCGGTAACGGGCGTATCGGGATCCGGCAAAACCACGATGATCCTGGAAAGCCTTGTCCCCGCGCTGGAAGCGGCTACCGGGAAAGGAAAGATGCCGGAGCATGTGCATCAAATCACTGCGGACGGGATCCGGCAGGTGAAGCTGATCGACGCGACTCCGATCGGCATTAATGTGCGCTCAACGGTTGCGACCTATGCCGATATTCATGATGAGCTGCGCAAGGTCTACGCGAAATGCACGGAAGCGAAGGAAAAAGGATATAAAGCCGGAGATTTTTCCTATAATACGGGGAGTCTTCGCTGCCCTGTCTGCGACGGGACAGGCGTGATCAGCCTGGACGTGCAGTTCCTTCCGGATGTCGAGATACCGTGCCCCGAATGCGGAGGCTCACGTTATTCCAAAGAGGCCGGCCTGATCCGGAGAGTCCACAGGCAGGATAAGGACAGGGAGAAGGCTCTTTCTCTTCCGGAACTGATGGCGATGAGCATCGACGAGGCGCTTGCTGCATGCGGCGACCTGAACGTCGTAACGAAGCGCCTGTCTGTCCTTAAGGAACTCGGCCTCGGCTACCTTACGCTCGGAGAAGAGACGCCCAGTCTGTCCGGCGGAGAGGCGCAGAGACTTAAGCTCGCAAGCGAAATGGGGAAGGGCCAGTCGGACACTGTCTTTGTCTTTGACGAACCGACAATCGGGCTCCATCCGCAGGACGTTGAGACGCTCCTTAAGGTGTTCCGGAGTCTTATCGATAACGGAGCGACGGTGATTGTGATCGAACATGACCTGGATGTCATAAGGAACGCGGATTATATCATCGATATGGGTCCGGGAGGCGGAGCGGACGGCGGCAGGATCGTGGCCGCGGGCACCCCGGATGAAATCAGAGCGTGCAAAGACAGTATTACGGGAAAATACCTTTAATTTAGATGTGCCGGGAGCCGAAAAGTGCTGCCGGCGCGTTTCCGTTAACGGGCATATTTTCCCTGCGCCTGGCGGATCAGGAACATTACCCCGCGGGCGCAAAGCTCAATGCACATCGCAAGCCAGACGCCGGAAAGCCCCATCCGCGGTGCCAGAAGAAATGCGAGCGGAATACGGATCAGCCACATGGATACCAGACTTAAGACGGCGGGTACCAGTGTATCGCCGCCGCCCCGCATGACGCCGGTGGAAACAATCGATGCGGCAAAGAGCGGCTCCGCGAAGGCCTCGATCCTGAGGACGGAAGCTCCCAGCTGTATGACGCCGGGATCCGGGCTTAGAAAACCGATCATATAGGGGGCGCCGGCGTACATGAGTGCACCGCTGACGGTCATGATACCGACGCCGAGAGCGGTTGTGATCCAGCCGATCCGCCTTGTAAGATCCTTTCTTCCCGCGCCGATACTCTGCCCGATCACAGCGGTTGCTGCAGACGCAATGCCATAGCCCGGCATGTAGCAGAGACTTTCCGCCGTAACGGACAGCGAGTTTGCGGCCACTGCGATCGTCCCGAGCGGGGCAACGATTTTTGTCGAGGCAATCTGGGCAGTGTTCATGACCATGTTTTCCGCAGCAATCGGCGCGCTGATGCGAAGAGCGGTCAGGAGCTGGTCTTTTTTAATCACGAGACGCTCGCCGGGACGGCGTGAAAGCGCAGGGGAACGGACAAAGAGAAAGAACAGCATCAGGATCATGGAGCAGAGCTTTGCAAGACCTGTGCCGAGAGCCGCGCCTGCAACGCCGAGGCCGGCGCCGGGTATGGTGATTCCCGCGAACGTGGTTTTGTCAAATATCAGAAGCAGATTAAAGATCACATCCAGAAAGCACATCATTATATGCAGGAGTCCCGGAACCTTCATGTTTCCGGAAGCCTGCAGAAAGTTTCCGGAGATGAAATTGACCCTGTCGACAGGGAAAAACAAAGAAAAAATAAGGAAATAATACGAAGCGTCCCTACGGATAGCCTCGTCAGCCCCGAGCCAGGCGGGAAGGGCGGACGACAGAAGCGTTCCCGCGGCGCCGATGGCAAGGGAAAACAAGAGCGTAACCAGCATGCCCTGCCTTACGAGATTGCGGGCATCCTTTGCGTCGCCGGCCCCGATCCTCTGGGCGCACTGAACGGTAAAGCCCATGCTGACAGCCATCGCAATTCCGCCGAAGAGCCAGGTGGAGGAAGAGACAAGGCCGATGGAAGCCGAGCATCCGGCGCCGAGCCTTCCGACCATGGACGCGTCGATGTACTGCATGATAATGGTTGAGATCTGCGCAAGAATTGCGGGGATACTCAGCCTGATGACCATGGCGCACAGCTGCCGGACGGAAAGATTTTCCCCGTTCCTTAAGCTGTTCAGATAATCTTTTTGCGGTTTTGAATGCTGTTTCATATAATTAGTACAAACGGCTGCGGCCTGCTCTTAAATGTACCGCTGCTTTACAGGCCGCGGATTTGCATACAGCTATGCATTTTACCATAAATCACAGAAAGAGGCTTTATCTATGATTTCTTTCGAGAGCGATTATATTGCGGGAGCTCATCCGGAGCTTCTCAAAAGACTTGCCGAAACCAATTACGAGGTGCTGCCCGGGTACGGCACGGATCATTACAGTGAGAGCGCGAAGGAGATGATAAAAAAGGTTCTTGAGATGCCGGAAGCAGAGGTGGAATTCCTTGCCGGCGGCACACAGGCAAACGCGGTTATTATTTCCTCCATGCTCGCGGATTACGAGGGCGTGGTCTCGGCGGCAACCGGGCATATCAGCGCGCATGAAGCCGGTGCGATTGAATATACGGGCCATGAAGTACTCCAGCTCCCCCAGAAAGACGGCAAGATCAGCGCCTGTGACCTTGAAAGGTTTATTGCGGAGTTTGAGGACGATCCTAACCATGAGCACATGACCTTCCCGGGAATGGTCTATATTTCCTGGCCCACAGAATACGGCACGCTGTATACAAAGATGGAGCTCGAGGAGATAAGCTGTATCTGCCGGGAAAGAAATCTGCCGCTTTTTATCGACGGCGCAAGGCTTGGCTACGGACTGATGAGCCGTGCCTGCGACATAACACTCCCTGAGTTTGCGCGTCTGTGCGATGTATTTTATATCGGAGGCACAAAGGTCGGGGCTCTGTGCGGGGAGGCTGTTGTGTTCACGCATGGCAACAGGCCGAAGCATTTCATGACCTCTGTCAAAAGACGCGGAGCGCTCCTTGCGAAAGGGCGGCTCATAGGAATTCAGTTTGACACCCTGTTTACGGACGGCCTCTATATGTCGATCAGCGCACATGCGATCGACGCGGCGGAGGAGCTCAAAGATATATTCAGGAAGGCGGGGATTCCTTTCTTTGTGAACTCGCCGACGAACCAGCAGTTTGTCATTCTTGAAAACGACCGGATGGAAAGGCTGAAAGAGAAGGTCGCGTTCAGCTTCTGGGAAAAATACGACGACACACATACCGTGGTCCGTTTTGCGACAAGCTGGTCGACGCGGCAGGAGGATCTGGACATCCTCAGGCAGGCAATTGCGGAAATTTACGGCAGCAGTGAAGCGTGAAAAACCCCGTATTTATGCGGATCCCAGGGTGGCAAAAAAATATTTCGATTTTTTTGAAAAAAGTGTTTGACACGGCAGGGGGTATTTGATATTATATCCCTTGCGTTCGCCACAAAGCATCGCTCGCGATCAGTTCGGCGGACAGCCCGAAAGGGCCTTTGGAGAGGTACCGAAGCGGTCATAACGGGGCGGTCTTGAAAACCGTTTGTCTTCACGGGCGCATGGGTTCGAATCCCATCCTCTCCGCTTCCTGAAGTACCTGTGTCAAGTACCTGTAAGGAATAAAAGAATACAGTACCGCATCCGCGGATTTGAGTTTGACATTTTGGAGAAATACCCAAGAGGTCGAAGGGGCTCCCCTGGAAAGGGAGTAGGTCGTTAATAGCGGCGCGAGGGTTCAAATCCCTCT
>CADBPC010000161.1 GCA_902796425.1 uncultured Lachnospiraceae bacterium | reverse complement strand
GATTGTGATTCCTGCTAAAGCAAGAAAGATATTTGAGATTTCACCTGGAGATCAGTTGGTGGTACTTGGCGATGAAAAACAAGGACTTGCTATCATGAAATCAGAAAGCATCTTGGCCTTTGCCGATGCAGTCAGGAACGGAACAGTCGAACAGTAATAAAAAACGAGGCAATATCAACCTGATCATCGATGGAACCCGGAATGTCCTTCTCGTGCTTAAATCCCCAGACCATGATGGAATAGAATACCGGCAAAAGTCAAGAGGGAGAAGTGATCCATGGAGATTATGAAATACAGCAATTGCGGGAAATTGATGACATTGTATCTATCTGCAAAAGAGAACGGCCCGCTGATCATACTGAATCACTATGACGGTGATGGACAGTCTGTAGTGGATGAACTAAAAGAACTTGGAGCGGATGATTTCAACCTTCTCTGTATAGGAAATCTGAATTGGGATCACGATCTGACACCCTGGTACTGTCCGCCGCTTTCCGAGAAGGATACACCCTGCACAGGCGGTGCGGACGAATATCTTGATCTGCTTCTTCATGAGATCATTCCGACAGCAAAAGAACACATAAAGGGAGAACCGGTGTATCTGGGTATCGCAGGGTACTCTCTCGCCGGTCTGTTTGCCGTTTATGCAATGTATAAGACGGATGCGTTTGACCGTGTGGCGAGTATGTCAGGCTCACTGTGGTTTCCTGAATTCAAAGAATACTGCATGACACATGAGATCAGGCGCAAACCTGAGAAGCTGTATCTCTCCCTTGGAGATAAAGAAGCAAAGAGCAGGAATAAGGTGTTTAAGACTGTACAGGAGAATATGCAGGCACTCATCGCCTATTACAAGGAACTTGGCATTGATGTGACCTGGGAACTGAATCCCGGGAACCATTTCAAAGAGGCCGCGCTGCGAAGCGCAAAGGGCATCATGGCTATTATCCGGAATTAAAGGATGATGACATTTAAGGAGCTGCTGCATTGGACCTTTTCTGAAAATAAAAAGTTTGATTACGAATAATGTGTTGGATATAATAATGGAATCCGATCGGAGTACACGGAATCGTATCGTGATCTAGATAAAGGAGACCATCATTATGAGCCATTGCACACTGCTTCAACGGTTCAAAAAGCAGGTGGAAAAACAGGGAGATAAGCCTGCAGTCATCGAACCGGAAGGAAGAAAGATATCCTATAGCGAACTGGACAGGTACGCGGGGCGGATTGCGGAGAAGATGCGCCTTTGTGATGTGAGGCAGAACGATACCGTTGCGCTTGTACTGCCTGCCGGAATCGACGCGGTGGCGGCTATGCTGGCTTCATTAAAGCTGGGGGCAGCCTTTGCGGTCGTGAACGGCCGGTATCCGAAAGAACGGCTGGAATACATTTATAAGGACTGTTCGGCGGCTCTTGTTGTAACACCGGAATTCTTTGCCGATGCCGGCAGCTGTCAGGTTGTTGAGAAAGATGCGGTCGTTTCCGATGAGGATACGGCCGCTCTGGTGTACACCTCAGGCTCCACCGGAAATCCCAAGGGCGTGATCATAGACCAGCGCGCGCTTTCCTGCAGCATTCACCCGATCGTCGCAGAAGAGGATGTTTTTGGCCTGGGAGCCCCGTTTTTCTTTATCGCAGGCAGTAAAAGCCTGTTCTGCGGACTTGCAGCCGGCTGCACAAACGTCATCATCCCGACGTCGGTCATGCGCGATCCCCAGCTCCTTGCGGAATACCTGGCAGAGCATCAGGTCACCGCCACCTTTATCAGTCCGAAGGTCCTGCGTTATTTTAAACCCGCTGGCAATACGCTGAAAAAGGTCATGACGGGGAGTGAACGTTTAAGCGGCATATGGAGCGATCAATTTAAGATTTTTAACACCTACGGTATGTCCGAGACCGTGGCAGGCGTGCTTCAGTTTGAAGTGGACCGCCCGTATGAGAACACACCTGTAGGGAAACCCTTCAAAGGAACGGAGGTCTATCTGCTGGACGAAAACGGGCAGGAAGCCGAAGAGGGCGAGATCTGCGTGACAGGCCATTTCGGAAAGGCGTATTTAAATCTTCCGGAGGAGAGCGCGAAGGTCTTTGTTCCCAACCCCTTTAAAGAAAGGGACGGTTTTGACGTGATGATCCATACCGGGGATCTGGGGAAGCGGCTGCCTGACGGGAACATTGTCTATCTGAACCGCATGGACTGGATGGTGAAGATCAACGGACAGCGCGTCGAACCGGGTGAGATCGAAGCAAAGCTCAGAAAAATCGAAGGGATTGCGGACGCGGCCGTAAAGGATTTTACCGATGCTTCGGGGCAGACGTTCCTTACGGCTTATTATGTTTTGAAGAAAGAAACAGACGAATCAGTGATCCGGGAGGCCCTGAAGGGCATGCTGCCGGATTATATGATCCCGTCCTTTTTTGTGCGCCTTGACACTCTGCCGGTCAATGCAAACGGCAAGCTCGACCGCGGCGCTCTTAAAAATCCTGATGCGGGAGAAAGACGGACGGTTTACGCGGCTCCCGAAAACGAGCTGCAGGAGAAGATCGTCAGGGCTTATGAGCAGGTGCTTGACGTCTCCGGTATCGGTATCGATGATGACTTTTTCTTCCTGGGCGGGGATTCCATTAAGGTCATCATGCTGCAAAGACTACTGCAGGAAATGAGGGTGCCTGTTGCCGCGGCCGAAATATTTGACGCGCATACACCAAGGGCGCTTTCTGCCTCAAAGGGTCAGCAGTCCCCGCTGGTCGGTTTCAAAGGGCATGTGGCGGACGCATATCCCCTGACCCGGGCACAGATGAGCATTTATCTGGACTGTCTGCGGCCGGGGAAGGAGACCGCCTACAACAACACGTTCGGATTGTTTTTACCGGACGGCACGGACGCGCCGCGGCTGATCCGCGCAGCCGAAACCGTGCTGAACCATTATCCCGTTTTCCGATCAGCTGCGCGAATCGTGAACAATGAGCCGTGTCTCTTCCCGCTCAAGAATGTGCACATCACCGTGGCTGAGATTGAGACGGAGGAAACAGACCGGGAAGTCCTGGCTCAAAGCGTCAGCAAGGAGCCGTTTCATCTTGAGGAGGGACCTCTTTGCCGGGCCGCGGTGTTCCATACACCGGAGGGACTGTTTTTTGTCTGCACGGCCCACCATCTGGTCAGCGACGGCACCTCTTTGTCCATCGTCGCGAGAAATATTGCGTCAGTGTATAACGGAAATGCGATGGCGGAGGAGGATATGAGCAATCTCACGCTGGCGCTTTATGAGTCTGCACATAAAGAGGACATGAGAGCCGATGAAGACCGATACCGCCTTATGCTTGATGAGATGGACGGCGATACGGCGCTCTATGCCGATGACGATCCGGTGCTTGCGGAGTCTGCCGGTGTATTGGGAACATTCAATACGACGTTATATACGCGCAAGAAGGAGCTTTCGGGAATGCTGCTCCCGACCCTTGCACAGAACGGCCTCACCGAATCCAGTCTGTTTATGACGGCTTACGCGTATATGCTGGCGCTTATGTGCGGGCAGAAGAACGTTTTGTTTTTTGCGGGGGAGAACGGGAGGCATGATCCCGTGCTCATGAACACGGTGGGCATGCTGGTGCACAATATACCCGTATTTGTCAGGATTGATGAGAAAGAGAGCGGCCTGGCTTTCATAAAGCAGGTACAGGAGCTTTTCCATGACCTGGTGAATCATGACCATGTGGATTATTCGGCTCTTCTGGGTGCGTATTCGGTCAGACCGGACAATTTCTTTGTCTATCAGGGGGAAATGTTTACGGATCTTTCCATGGACGGGCGCAGCATTCCTATGGAATTGTTTGCTTCCCGTGACGTCATGGCTTCTCTTACGCTGCATGTGATCAAACAGTCCGATGGCGATTATGCACTGTGCTTCGAATATGCGGCAGACACATATAAGGAGGAGACCATCCGCCGCATGGCCGCACTGTACATACAGATCATTGCCGGACTGTGCGGAGGAGGAACGCTTTCAGACATCTGCCTGACTACAGATGAAGACATTTTGAAGATGGATGCCTTCAATGACACTCAGGCCGATTATCCTGTGACGGATCTTGTATCGATGTTCCGTACATCCGCTGAGCGATATCCCGGTCATGAGGCGGTTCTTTTTAAAGACAAGGTCCTTACATACTCTGAGCTTGACGAGGTATCCGAGCGTATCGCGGGGTATCTTGCCGGACAGGGGATCGGAAGAGGAAGTGTTGTTTCCATCCTGATTCCCCGCTGCGAATATATGCCCGTCACGGCACTGGGCGTGCTCAAAACCGGCGCGGCCTACCAGCCGCTCGATCCGGGCTATCCCGCAGAGCGCCTGGCCTTCATGATGGACGATGCCGCCTGTAAACTGTTGATTGCTGATGAAGAGTTGCTTGAAAAGGTGCCGGACTATACGGGACCGGTACTGCTGCTGAAGGACATCCCTTCGCTTCCCGGATGCGAAAGGGTGAAAACCGGCCCTGCACCGGAGGACCTCTTCATTTTACTGTACACCTCCGGGTCCACCGGCGTACCGAAGGGCGTCATGCTCGAACACCGCTCCCTGGCCAATTTCTGCCGCTGGTATCAGGATTATTATCAGCTCGACGAAACGGGCCGGGTAGCAGCGTATGCCAGCTTTGGATTTGACGCCTGTATGATGGATCTGTACCCTGCACTGACCGCGGGTGCGTGTACGTGTATCGTGGAGGAGGAGATCCGGCTGGATCTGAAGGCGATGGAGGCGTGGTTCAATCGCGTGGGAATCACCCACAGCTTTATGACGACCCAGGTGGGACGGCAGTTCTATGCCGTCGGCAATGTGCCCACGCTGCGCTTCCTGTCGACAGGCGGAGAAAGACTGGCCGGTGTGGAGCTCAGGCCGGAGGTCACGACAAAGCTTTTCAACGTATACGGTCCCACTGAGTGCACGATTTTTACGACCGTATTTCCTATGGAAAAGCATTATGACAGGATCCCCATAGGAAAACCTTTGACAAACTATAAATGCTATGTTGCGGACGAGCATATGCGCCGTTTGCCGCCTATGGTTCCCGGGGAGCTTCTGATCGCCGGGCGCGGCGTCGGGCGCGGGTATCTGAACAAACCTGAGCTGACAGACAAGGCGTTTGTCGGGAACCCGTTTTCAAACGATCCTGAGTATGCGCGCGCATACCACACGGGGGATATCGTACGTCTGCTCCCCGATGGCAGCTATGACTTCGTCGGCAGGAACGATGGCCAGGTGAAGATCAGGGGCTTCCGGATCGAGCTGCCTGAAATCGAGGTTGTGATCCGTGAATTCCCCGGGATTAAGGATGCCACGGTACAGGCGTTTGACAGCGAGGGCAGTGAAGGAAAATTTATTGCGGCGTATATTGTGTCGGACACGGAGATCGATATCAACGCGCTCAATGAGTTCATCGCGGCCCGCAAGCCTTACTACATGGTGCCCGCTGTGACGATGCAGATTGAGAGCATTCCGCTGAACCAGAACCAGAAGGTAAATAAAAAGGCACTGCCCAGGCCGGTCCGGAAAGCGTCGGAAATCGTCCGGCCCGCAAATGATATGGAACGCACTCTGTTTGATCTTTGTACAGGGATCGTAGGATACGGGGAGTTTGGTGTTACGGTTCCTTTTGAGGAAATCGGGTTCACCTCCTTATCCTATATAGAGCTTGCTTCCAAAGTGATCAGCGAAATCGGAGTGGAACTGAAGCTGTCCGACCTGATGGCCGGAGGCACGACAATCCGCTCGCTTTCGGAACGGATCAGCCGGGCGGATCAGGCAGAAAAGAGCCGGAAGGAGCAAAAAGACCGGTATCCTCTGGCACCGCAGCAGTATGCGCTTATGTACCACAGCGCAGGGGCTGATATGTACAGGGAGTTTATTTTTACGGAAAAGTGGTCAGATGCCGGGGCGGTCAGGAGGGCGTTTGTGGCCGTCATCAACAGCTTCCCGTATTTCTATACGACATTCAGGCAGGAAGGCGGAGCGTGGCACCAGATCCCGTACAAGGGACAGATGGTGGCCGAGGAGGATGTTCCTGTCTTTGACGGGGCGCCTTCAGAGAGCGACATTGAAGCGTTCTGCACTCCTTATGAAATATCAACTGCGGAAAGGCTTTTCGATTTACGTATTTACAGCGGGGAAAACGTGATCGTGTTGCTTCATGTGCACCATGTGCTGATGGATCACGTCTTTATGGAAAAGTTTGTTTCCTACATCAGCGAGGCTTTAAGAAACCCGGCTTTCA
Source organism: uncultured Lachnospiraceae bacterium (assembly GCA_902796425.1). Classification (GTDB taxonomy): domain Bacteria; phylum Bacillota; class Clostridia; order Lachnospirales; family Lachnospiraceae; genus CAG-791. The sequence continues at coordinate 4,208 of CADBPC010000161.1, read as the reverse complement.
GGCCTTCCGAACAGGCGGATTACTTTGAGTATGCTTTAAAGAATGCGGTTTCGAAGCCTCTGAAAGAAGGCAAAAAGCCTCACAAAGTGGAAGCGACATTGATGGTCCGCGACGGTGTGAATATAACCGACATGAAGCCGGTCATGGACAAATACAAAATACATCCCGCCGAGTATATGTTCGGCCTGCTCGGCCGGGCCTATCTGGATGTCGCCGGCCTCGATGAAGCCGTGATCTACAACGTGTTCGGAGGGCGCAACGAGTCAAGATATTTTGATACGGCCGGGTACTTCCCGATGGGCATCCCGATCAAAGTCCGAAAGGATCCGGATGTTTTTTCACATGTGAAACAGGATATCGTGGCGTCTCTGGCAGGCAGTACGCCTGAGGATGATTACGCTTATAATGCGATTGTGAATCATGACTACATATGGCCGATCATTACCTTTAACTGCATGGATTATATATCCAGGACGAAGGATTTTGAGCTGATCTCCCTTCAGGACAGGGATGCGCCCGTTTCAGAAGAAATAAAGGAATCGAATGCCCATATCCAGTTTATGTGCTACGTATTTCCGGGGCGGGGCGTTGTGGTCAATCTCATCTATGATCCGTCCACGATTGATGACGTTCAGGCAAAATCCATACTCGACAGGGCAAAAGAGCTTTCAAGGCAAAACTGCAGTCGTTTGATGCGATCCGTGAGCTGAAGAATGAAAAACATGTAAAATATATGGAAAAAGGGTCCCCCGACTTTTCGCTCTACGGAAGACCGGATATCGTTTTTCTGGGCGTGAATATCACGTTGGGGGGATTTGCAGATTATTCGGAGATGGCAGCCGAGATCAGGCGGCTTGCCCGGGTATATCCTGACGTTATAAGCGAAAAAATAGCGGCCTGCGCAGAAAAGATCGCTGAGGAAGAGTCTTGAGAGGAATCGTCACTGCATGAAAAGGATCGTTTTATATTCAAGCAACAGTAAGCTCAGGGATAAGAGCAGCAATTGTACGGTCTATCCCGGATGGGCAAAGCAATGGGACGAGGCAGCGGCCCGCCGCAGCGATTATGAGATATGGCTGGTGGTACAGCTGAACGGAAGATATTTCCTTGATATCTGTGATGGAAAGCTTGTAACGGAGCCTGAGCGGATCCATGTAAAAGTGCTCCCGATGGAGGCAAAGCTGAAGGAATTTGTGGAGGCTATTACGGCCATCCGGCCTGACATGGCGATCGCGATGCCGGGACCTGTCAGCGGTTATGACTGGAACGGCCTCAGGGACGCGGGAATTGCGGAGGCGCTGAGGAAAAAAGGAATCGAGACCGTCTGCTACTCGGGGGAGACGGCCCTTAACTGTTTTGACAAGTGGAGGACCCATCAAATCCTGAAGGCAAACGGTTTCCGGATTCCCGAGGCGCTGTACCTGCATCACGAGCTGTTTACTTCGTCGAAACAGGATGCGGTTTCTACGGGAAATGTATATCAGGAGTATATTCTCTGGGAAGTCGAGAATATGAAAATGCCTGTCGTGATCAAAAGCACGACAGGTTCCTCCTCGATGGGAATTCATGTTTCAAAAGACTATGAGGACGCGGCGCGTTATCTTTTGTCCGGGGAACTTCTGGAAGATGTTCTGATCGAAGAATTTCTGGAAGGGGAAGAATACGGAGCAGAGATCCATGGAGATAGAGGACATTATGTGATATCTCCGCCATACAGGATTTTCAATACCGTAAAGGGGCAGCTGAATGATCCGCTTGGAGCGACGACGCTGAAATATGGTCCTGTCCTCGATGAAAAGCTCCATGTGGAGGATGTCAGAAGGGAGCTGAAAAGACTGGCCGATCTTATGGGCTTCTGCGGGATCGTGGAGGTCGATCTGGTCCTTGTGAAGGGCGAATGGTATATTCTTGAAATCAACAACAGATGGTCCGGGCTGACGACGCTGATCACCGCATCGCAGGACAGACTTCCGTATGACGTATATCTTGACGAAGCGGGCAGTGACCGCTCTGATTTAAACGATACGGGAAATCTGAACTATGCGCTGCAGTTTAAGATGAAGGAGGCCGATGCAGATACCATCGAGAGAGTATCGGCTGAGCCCGGATTGAAGAGTGTGATCCAGTATGAGGTGAGGATTCCGGGAAAGGAACCATTTTCCTTCAATGACGCAGTGATGGGAGGATACGCCTCAATGGGTGAACTGATCAACGGTTTTGAGCAGCTTCAACTCCGCTATCCGGAGCAGATCCCTGAGATGCTGGTTCAGGCGCTCAAAGAGAAGGAGAGCGGATGCGGATCATGAGCTGCGAACGGCCGGAAGATGGAACAGTACGCCGCGCCATGATCATACCATCTGAGGGCTGAGGGGGATGCATTCATGGAATTGTCAGAGCTGACGGCATACGCCAGCGGGAAATACCAGATACAGGAACAGCATAAGTGGGCGGACTTTCCGGGTTTTTCGGTTCTGTGTCACGCACAGACCGGGAAGTGGGTCGCCCTTCTCATGCGGCAATGGGATACGGAGACCGGCACAGAGATCCAGCGCTGCGACGTGAAATGCGGCGGCCTTGGAGGCATCCGGCGGCCGTACCTCTCGCCGCCTTTTCGAATGCATGGGAGTAAATGGGTCGGCGTCTGCTTCGACGAGAGAACGGAGCCGCAGATCGTTTTTCATCTGCTGGATCAGGCGATTGCCTCCGAAACGCCCCGCGGTTTCACCATTGTCCTTGGCGGGCAGCATACACCACAGGAAACGGGCTATCGGGAGACGGCCCTCCCGTTTTCCGGCAGCCGGTACCGGCCTTCGAAGGAGCCGATTCCGGAAAAACTGCGCGAAATGCGCCGCTTATTCGGATATGGCCGGGCATCCGCCGCATCCAAAGCTGCAAGCTTTTACCGGCAGGCCGTGTTCATGCAGGATTATGAGGACGACTGTCCGTGGTCAGGCTCCGACTTTATCTGCTACTTTCCTGCTTATCAGGACCTGACAACGAGGCAGCTTCGCGGATACTTCACCTGGCGCGCCGGCGTGCGCAGGGGCGATTTTCATCCGATCCCCACGTCCGCGGCCTATCTCTATCTCTATGAACTGCTGAACGGTGTCGGCGCAAACGGCCCGGAGGATGTCCTGAACCGTCTGCGGGCGTTTGAGGCGGGCTATCTGGATTCCGGCGTCGGCGATCCGCGAATGCGGAAAAATCTTCGGCGCTGGATGATGGAATATGCCGTGTTGAACGGCCTGCCGCCGGAGACTGTGCGGGAATATGCCGATGCGGATATGATCGCAAAGGACGAGGCCCTCGCCGTATTGCGAAACCCGGAGGCCTGTACGGATGACGCCGTCTTCGCGGCTCTTTGCGTGTTCGGCGGCAGGAAGCTCGCCGAATCACCGGTCATCATGTTTGACGCTGTGCGGGGCCGGCGCCTGTTCAGCGAGGCGTGGCGCTCTGCTTCATCCTTCCGCATGGGGGAAAAGAAACTGTTTGCCCTCTGCTTCGGCGAGCGGAAGACCCGCCGCTGGTATCCGCTTTCCAATGCGGTCTATTATGAGCAAAAACGGCCGGAGGACAAAGACTATGTTCTGAACGAATGCCGCAGCTTCCGGTGCAGGGGCGGGATCTGGACGGTGCGTGCCTTTGAATCGTTGTCCTATGACAAAGCCCGGCTGCAGGGCTTTCTGCATGAGACAGACGCGCGGCTGCGCCGCTACCTGAAAACGGGCCGTTATCTTAAGGAAAAACCGGAGGATGCCTGGGCGGTTCCTTTCATCGATGCGGTGATCGGGGCGGACAGGAATGCCGTGATGGAAGCGTCCAGACCCAAGATCAGCATCGACCTCTCCGGCCTGGAGCAAATCCGCAAAGATGCACGCATCACACGGGACAGTCTGCTGACGGAGGAAGAACTGGGCGAAGTTGAAGAGGCTGTCATGACGCCTGAGGAAGAGACGGCATCGGATCTTCCGCTGAATGACGTACAGCTCCGGATCGTTCGTGCGATCCTGAACGGCGAGGATGTGAAGGGTCTTCTCAGGGACCATCATCTGATGCCGACCATGGCGGCGGATTCCATCAATGAAGCCCTCTTTGACGAGATTGGCGATACCGTGCTTCTATGCGAGAATGATCAGCTGCTGCTGGTAGACGACTATATTGAAGAATTGAAGCAGATCGTGGAGCTGTGCGGCGAATAGAGCCGGGCT
>CADBPC010000160.1 GCA_902796425.1 uncultured Lachnospiraceae bacterium | reverse complement strand
TATTCCATCACAAGGGATTTCGACTGGTCCGATACCGAGAATAATCGTCTGCTCTTTGAGATGACATCCAAATACGGCACACCGTATTTCTCCAACTATATCAACTCCGACATGGAGCCCAGCGATGTCCGCTCCATGTGCTGCAGACTGCGGCTGGATCTGCGCGAGCTGCGCAAGAAGTACGGCGGATTCTTCGGCTCCGGCGAATCGACAGGATCCATCGGCGTTGTTACCATCAACCTGCCCCGCCTGGCTTACGAGTCCGCAGATGAGAAGGCATTCTACAGCCGTCTGGACAAGCTGATGGACATCAGCGCGCGCTCCCTCAAGACAAAGCGCACGGTTATCACAAAGCTTCTGGATGCAGGCCTTTATCCGTACACAAAGAGGTACCTCGGCACCTTCAACAACCACTTTTCAACGATCGGCCTTGTCGGCATGAACGAGGCCGCGCTGAACGCGAAGTGGCTTAAGGTGGATCTGACTCATCCCGAGGCACAGCAGTTCGCAAAGGATGTCCTGAACCACATGCGCGAGCGCCTGAGCGATTACCAGGAGCTGTACGGCGACCTCTACAACCTGGAGGCAACCCCCGCGGAATCCACTGCATACCGCTTCGCAAAGCACGACCGCGCGCAGTATCCGGACATCATCACCGCGAACATGAACGGTACGCCTTACTACACGAACTCCAGTCATCTGCCGGTCGGCTACACGGAGGATATCTTCTCCGCACTGGATATCCAGGATGAGCTGCAGACGCTGTATACCTCCGGCACGGTCTTCCACGCCTTCCTCGGCGAGAAGCTTCCCGACTGGAAGGCAGCGGCGAGCCTTGTCCGCAAGATCGCGGAGAACTACAAGCTTCCGTACTATACAATGTCGCCCACCTATTCCGTATGCAGCGACCACGGCTATATCTCCGGCGAGCAGTACACCTGCCCGATCTGCGGGAAAAAGACCGAGGTTTACAGCCGCATAACCGGTTATTACCGTCCTGTACAGAACTGGAACGACGGCAAGGCCCAGGAGTTCCGCGACCGTCTCGTCTACGACATCGGCCGCTCACACCTGACGATCAAGGACCGCTCCGAGCGCGTCATGCTGCCGAAGACCTCGGTTTACGAGACGCAGGGAACCAGCGCGGTCCAGCCCGCACCGGCGCCCATGCATGTCGTCAGCGCACCGGTGACAGGACCTGCGGCCTCCGTCGCTGAGCCCGCAAAGGCTGCGGCTCCCGAAACAGCGAAGGCTCCCGAGGCGGTGAAGGCCCCCGAAACTGCTGCTCCCGCGGCAGCGCCGGCAGCAGCGCCCACTCCTGCAGCCGGGATCGGCGATGAGGCGATTATCCTCTTCAAGACACCGACCTGCCCGAACTGCAAGGCGGCAGGCGCCCTTCTCGACAAGGCAGGCGTGCAGTATACCGCCCTGAATGCCAATGAGGAGAGGGAACTGGTCGCGAAGTTCGGCATCAAGCAGGCGCCGACACTGGTGCTGGTGCACGGCGATGAGTTTGAAAAGTTCCGCGGCGTGTCTGATATCAAGGGCTGGCTGATGCACAAGGCCGACTGATAAAACAGTTTATATGGAAACGTGTTTTTAAAACGTCTTTTATAAACGTGATTTCGGAGACAAGCCGGACGGCTTGTCTCCCTTCGCATAAAGGAGATTCCCGTGAGTAATATGCATGACATCGTTGTAGTAGGCGGCGGACCGGCCGGTATGACAGCTGCGCTCTATGCGCTGCGAAACGGCAGATCCGTCCTGATCATCGAGAAGGAAGGGTTCGGGGGCCAGATCACCCACTCCCCCAAGGTGGAGAATTATCCCGGCTACACGTCCTTAAGCGGGAATGAGCTGGCGGACCACATGATGGAACAGGTCATGAACCAGGGCGCGGATATCGAGATCGAGACCGTGACCGGGATCCGCGACGAGGGAAACAAAAAGATCGTCGTCACTGAGGAAGGCAGCGAGTATGAGGCCGGCGCGGTCGTCATCGCAGTCGGCGTAAAGCACCGGATGCTGGGCCTGCCCGGCGAGGATGAGCTTGTCGGCGAAGGGATTTCCTTCTGCGCGGTCTGCGACGGGGATTTCTATACCGGGCGCGAGGTCATCATGGTCGGTGGCGGCAACTCCGCACTGCAGGAGGCAATCCTGCTCTCCGACAAGTGCGCGAAGGTCACCATCGTACAGGACATGCCCTTCCTGACCGGCGAGAAAAAGCTGCAGGATATCCTGGAGGCGCGCTCCAATGTGACGGTCTACGTAAACCAGAGGGTCACAGGGCTCCTTACGGAAAGCGGGGAGTTTAAGGGAATCCGTACATCCGACAGCCAGACAGGCAAAGAGCAGGAGCTTTACGCGGACGGCATGTTTGTCGCGATCGGGCTCATTCCCGAGAACGAAGGCTTTAAGGATCTGGCCGATCTCAACGACCGGGGCTATTTTGACACCGACGAGACCTGTACGACAAGGACGCCCGGCATCTTTGTCGCCGGCGACTGCAGGAGCAAGAGCATCCGCCAGGTGACCACGGCGTGTGCCGACGGCGCCGTCGCAGCACTCGCGGCCTGCCGGTATTTAAACTAAATATCCGCCAGAATATGCATGGTAAAACGGCTGTAAAAAGCTCCGTCAGGAAACCGCAGAGGCCAGAATGGCTCCCTGCGGTTTTTCACATAATCTCTCATTGAAAAATACTGTGACCCTATGGAATTCCGCTTCTGATTCTGTTTTATTGGAAACAGAGACCTACAGGACGCACGGATGCCCTGCGGCCTGGTGTGTGATCAGCTGCTGATAAAAGGAGGATTCTGTTATGGGTAAATTGAAAGCTTTTCGCAGACGGCTGTCTTTATTACTGATCCTTATTCTGATGCTCGCACTGTGCGGCTGCGGCGGCAAAAAAGCAGCTCCTGAGGCTCCTTCTGAAGCTCCCGCGGAGGTGACGGCAGAGGAAGAGGCAAAAGCCGAAGAAGAGGAAGCCGCAAAGGAAGCAGAAGAAAAGGCAAAGGCTGAGGAAGAAGCCAAGGCTGCCGAGGAAGCTAAGAAAGCCGAAGAAGCCAAAAAGGCGGAGGAAGAGGCGAAGAAGGCCGAAGAGGAAGCTAAAAAGGCTGCTTCTCCCGTTGGTGAATACGCTTATTACTGCGCGGTCTTCGGTGACGCATACGCCGCCGTTCTCGGTGAGTTTGATGTAGAGGCGCAGGAGGTCGGAGACCAGTATGTCGCATATGACCAGATGAAAAGCGCGTCCGTAAAGTTTGACGAAGACGGAACCGGATATCTTAATCTCGGCGAGAACAATCAGGGTCCCATCGATGAGTGGACCGCGGACGGAGAATCCGTAAAGTTCACCGCCGGTGTCTCTGAGTTTGACGCGACGCTCAAGGACGGCATCCTGACTGTTCCGTTTGTGGACGGCCTGGCTGTCATATTTGCGGCCCCCGATGCAAAACCGGACATAGAGACGATCACAATGGACGAGTATCTCGACCTGCTGTACCCGGAGGACGCAGAGGCGCAGGCCGAAGAGAAGGATTTCCCCGCTGAGGGCGAATATACGCTCTTTGCCGTTGGGGCCGAGGGCTACACAGTCCGTGCCGAAGATATGGAAATGTCCTCCGTCCTTACGCTTGCGGAAGACGGCACCGGCTCCATGACCATGGACGACGACTCCATCGGCGTGACCTCATGGACTGCGGACGGCGATACGCTGAGCATAGCACTCGAGGATGAGAGCAGCGCACAGTGCGAACTCGGAAACGGAACTCTGTCCCTTGATATCTACGGCGACGGCACCTATCTTCTTCACTATGCGCAGGAAGGCGCGGATATCTCCGGCTATAAAATCATGTCCCTCGAAGAGGTGCTCGCTGCCCTGGATGAGGATGAGGAAGCACCCGACTCAAAGCTCTATGAGCTCTTTGACACGATTTCCTCCTATGACGGCGTTCACCTGAAGTACAACCTTCACACGGAGTTTATGGATTCCTCGCAGGACTTTGATGTACACAGCAAGGACGGTATCTACTACTCCAGGCGCACCACCTCTGTCGCAGGAGGCGT
>CADBPC010000159.1 GCA_902796425.1 uncultured Lachnospiraceae bacterium | reverse complement strand
TGAGTATGTTCCTTATATCAATGACAGCGGCGCGAAGATCAAGATCCTCCCCGCCCGCTTTGAAGACTTCCAGATCAATTTTGATGCGATGGAAGAAATGCTGACGGAAAATGTCGCGGCGGTGATGATCAATTCCCCGAACAACCCGTCCGGCGTCGTGTATTCCGCGGAAACACTGACAAAGCTCGCTGATATTTTAAAGAGAAAGAGCCGGGAATTCGGCCATACTGTTTTCCTTATTTCCGACGAGCCCTACCGCGAAATCGCATTTGACGGGAACGAGGTGCCTTATCCGGCGGCGTTCTATGATCACACACTGACCTGCTACTCCTTCTCGAAGTCGCTTTCGGTCCCCGGCGAGCGTATCGGATATGTTGCGGTCAATCCGGCCTGCGAGCACGCGGATGAAATGGTGGCGATGTTTGGCCAGATTTCCAGAGGAATCGGTCACAACTGCCCGTCTTCGCTGATCATGCTGGCCATGGCGGAGGCGGTTGACGACACAGCGGATCTGTCCGTGTACGAGACGAACATGAAACTTCTGTATGATACCTTCAAGGAACTGGGCTTTGAAGTGCCGAGGCCGGGCGGAACCTTCTATATCATGCCGAAGGCCCTGGAGGACGATGCTGTTGCCTTCTGCAAAAAGGCACTGGACTACGACCTCATCTTCGTCCCCTGCGACGGATTCCACGCACCCGGCTACTTCCGCGTTGCATACTGCATCGACACGGAGAAGGTTCAGCGTGCGATTCCCGTCATCCGCAAATTTGTTAAGGAGTGCTACGGCGCATAAGCGGGCGTGGCACCGGCTGGCGCAGAAAGAAGCGCACGGCCGTAAAGCGGAATGCCCGCACCGGCGGAATGCAAAAAAGCCGCGCCGACTGGCGCGGTGCTAGTATAAATAAGGTTTATAGAAGTGAATATTATTGAAATTATCAAGGCTGCCCTGTTTGGAATAGTAGAGGGCATTACAGAGTGGCTTCCGGTCAGCAGCACCGGGCACATGATTCTTCTGAACGAGTTTCTGAAGCTGAACGTATCGGAGGATTTCTGGAACTTGTTCCTGGTTGTGATTCAGTTCGGCGCGATCATTGCCGTTATAATCATGTACTGGAACAAGGTCTGGCCTCTCGGCCTGTATCGGCATAGAAAACGTACGAGAGTCGTTATCAAGCATGAGACGATCCGTCTGTGGGTGAAGTTTATTATCTCCTGCATCCCGGCGGCGATTGTCGGTGTGTTCTTTGACGACTGGCTGGATGAGCACCTTTACAATTGGAAGGTCTTGTCCGTCATGCTGATTCTGGTTGGTGTCGCGTTTATCATCATTGAGACGAGACAGGAGAAAACGGGCGCAGAGCCTGAGGTTTACGAGCTGGATGAGCTGACAATCAAAGACGCGGCGCTGATTGGTATCTTCCAATTGATCGCGGCTGTTTTCCCCGGAACATCGAGGTCCGGCGCCACGATTGTCGGCGCGCTTCTTCTGGGTATTTCCAGAGGAGTGGCTATGGACTATTCCTTTATCCTCGCAATCCCCGTGATGGCAGGCGCGAGCCTGTTAAAATTCCTCAAGTACGGCTTCCACTTTACGGCGGCTGAGGGAGTGATCCTTGTAACCGGAATGCTAGTCGCATTTGTTACTTCCATGCTGATCATCCGTTTCCTTGTGGGGTATGTCCGCACACACAACTTCAAAATCTTCGGCTGGTACCGCATTGTGCTCGGTGCACTTGTAATTATCTATTTCGGACTGATCAGGTAGAGCTTTATTATTCGCAATCTTATATTTGACTGTTACAGGCGGGTCAGGAAGACTAAAATGGTCTTCCTGACCTGTTTTTTCGGGTAAAGACCATGTTAGATGATGCCGGCGGGGGCTTCGCGCTCCGGCAAGGGGACGAAACGAGCGTTTTGGTAGTTTGTGACCATCAAGTCACAAGCTCTACGCTATTCCGGCGGGATCTTCGCGCCCCGTCAAGGGGACGAAACGAGCGTTTTGAGAGTTTGTGACCATCAAGTCACAAGCTCTACGCTATTCCGGCGGGATCTTCGCGCCCCGGCAAGGGGACGAAACGAGCGTTTTAAGAGTTTGTGACCATCAAGTCACAAGCTTCATGCCATGCCGGCGGGGTCTTCGCGCTCCGACAAGGGGACGAAATCAGCATTTAGAGGGTTTGTAACCATTGCGTCCGCAAATCTTCTGTTTTGTCAGTAGGCAACTTTCCGGAGTCGACATGTCAGATGCCGGCATTCAGATATCGACATGTCAAGAGCCGGCAGTCGGCAGTCAGAGTCCCGGGCCACCAACCATAATTGCAGAAGCAGCACCATACCGAAGCACAGGAGGTTGGTTTAGCAGGCAAATCAGAAAACCACCCTGTTCGTCAAGGTAAAATACCAAAAAAAACAAATTTCAGCGTTTCACACAAAAATCAGGTGAATATTTTGTGAAATATGTTGACACGCTATGCATATTGTGCTAATTTACTTGCTGACAACAAAAGTGGGACTTAAATTAATAAAACTAGTGTTTCAAAAGGAGATTCAGATCGAAATGAGCACAGAAAAGAAGACAACAAAGAAGCCGGTTGCATCTGTTAAGGATACTTTCAAGACCCAGGCAGCAGCTGAGGTTAAGGTTGAGGAAGTAAAGGCTGAGGTTAAGGCAGAAGAGAAGAAGGCAGAGAAGAAGGTCGCTGCAGCTAAGACAACTGCAAAGAAGGCCGCTGCAGGCACAAAGGCTGCTGCAAAGAAGGCTGCTGCTGAGACTAAGGAAGTCGCTGCAAAGACTGCTGAGAAGGTTGAGACCGCTGCAAAGAAGGCTACAACAGAGGCAAAGAAGGCTGTGAAGGAAGTTAAGACAACTGCTAAGAAGGTTGCTGATATCAAGAGCGAAGTCGTTCTTCAGTGGAACGGCAACGATTATTCCACAGAGAGACTGATCCAGTCCGCTAAGGATGTATGGCAGTATGATCTTGGAAAGAACCTCAAGGATTTCAAGAGCGTTCAGCTCTATGTCAAGCCCGATGAGGGAACTGTTTACGGTGTTGTTAACGGCAGCGAGGAGCTGAAGTTCAGCATCTGATCACTTTCTGATCGCAGTTGATACGGTGTCCCTTGCGGGATCACCTCATAAATAATAGTATTTTTTAAAAGCCTGTCCGTCAGCGGACAGGCTTTTTTCTGCCGCCGAGGCAGCGGACAGGCTTTTTTCGTCTTATGGGTTCCCAGGCAGTGCACCGGGCGGCGCCGGCAGCTCCGCTGCCCGGCGCGGAAGCTTTCCAGGCGCCTGCAGCTTCTCTGCCGTCGCGGCCCCGCGCTGCCCGGCGCGGGGCAATCTCCCCCACAGATTCAGTGTTTAGAATTCTTTCACAATTACTTTTGTTGACATTCCATTGCTGCAGTGATATCTTATGAACAACAAATGTTAGCACTCGACGATGGTGAGTGCTAACAGCCGAAACAAAAGCGCAGCAAGGCGGGCGGAGAATGGAACTGCAGGAAAGACAAATGAAAATATTGCAGGCCGTCATCCGAAATTATCTGGAGACAGGCGAGCCGGTCGGGAGCAGGACGATCTCGAAGTACACGGATCTGAACCTCTCCAGCGCGACGATCAGGAATGAGATGGCCGACCTCGAGGAGCTGGGGCTGATCATGCAGCCGCACACCTCGGCGGGTAGGATTCCCACGGACAAGGGCTACCGCATCTATGTGGATGACATGCTTGCGTCCGAGAAGGAAAAGGTCAGACAGATGAACGACCTTCTCGTCGAGAAGGAGGATCGTCTGGAGAATCTCCTGCAGCAGGTCGTGAAGCTCCTTGCGGCGAACACGAATTACGCTTCGATGATTTCGGCGCCGGTTGTGAAGAAGAATAAGATCAAATTTATTCAGCTGTCACAGATCGACACGCAGAACATCCTGGCGGTAATCGTCATCGACGGCAACATCGTCCGCAACAGTATGATCCGCGTCGACCAGGTGCTGGATCCGAAGACGCTCCTGAAGCTGAACATGCTGCTGAACAACAGCCTGTGCGGGATCTCGGTGGACGAGATCAACCTGGGACTGATTGCCCAGATAAAGCAACAGGCGGGCGAGCACAGCGAGATTGTCGGGACGGTCATTGATGCGGCGGCGCAGGCGATCCACCCGGACGACAATCCGAGGATCTTCACCAGCGGGGCAAACAATATTTTCCGCTATCCGGAGCTCTCGGACGACGGCAGTGCTTCGCAGCTGATCAGCGACTTTGAGGAAAAAGAAGCGCTCGGCAGCATCGTGCAGGCAAACCTGCAGGCGAGCACCGAGAACAAGACGGAGACGGGCATCCAGGTTTACATCGGAAACGAGATGCCGCTCGCCAGCATGCAGAACTGCAGCGTTGTCACGGCGACCTACGATCTCGGCGGAGGCATGAAGGGAACGGTCGGTGTGATCGGCCCCAAGCGGATGGATTACGATAAGGTCATCGGCGTGCTGAAGGAAATCATGCAGCAGCTCGATGCGCTTTATAAATAACAGTAAAAAAATGATTCAGGAAAGGCAGATATATGACAGAGGAGGACATCAGAAAAGAGGGAGCGGCACAGGAAACCTGCGAGCAGGAAGCCATGCCGGATAAGATGCCTTCACAGGGCAGCGATCAGGAAGAAAATGTAAATGCAAAGGCCACGGCAAAAGAGCCGGCGGAAGATGCACAGGAAGCTCCGGAGAATGCCGGAGAGGGCTGTGCTGAAGAATCCGGCAGCGAATCCGCAGGAGAGTGCGAAGCCGAGGACGAGAGCGGTGCCGAAGACGAGAGCGGAGCCGAGGACGAGAGCGAAGCCGCGGATGAGTCCGAAGGCGCCGAAGCAGCAGAAGCTTCCGGCACGGAGGCTCAGGAGAGCGGCAAAGAGACCAAGAAGAAGGGCTTCTTTGGAAGAGGCAGGAAGGAAGACAAAGAGAAGGCAGCTCTCCAGGAGAAGGTTGCGGAGCTCGAGGACAGGGTAAAGCGTCAGATGGCGGAGTTCGACAACTTCCGCAAGCGCACCGACAAAGAGAAGGAGCAGATGTTTTCCATGGGCGAGAAAAACGTTCTTGAGAAGATGCTTCCGGTCATCGATAACTTTGAGCGCGGCTTCGGAATGGTAGCGCCGGAGGATCAGGACGACGCCTTTGTCGACGGAATGCGCAAGATCTACGCGCAGCTTATGAAGCAGATGGAGGATCTGGGGGTTAAGCCGATCGATGCGGCAGGAAAAGAATTTGACCCGAATCTTCACAACGCGGTGATGCAGGTGGAAAGCGACGAGCTTGCATCCGGCACGGTTGCACAGGAACTCCAGAAGGGTTACATGTACAGAGATTCCGTGCTTCGCCACAGTATGGTAAGCGTCGTTTCATAACCGGGAGCGGTGCCTGAGCACAAAAGAGAGCAATCCCAAAGAGAGCAGTCCCAAAGGGAGCAATCCCAAAGAGAGCAATCCAAAAGTGAGCGCTTCAGGGCAGCCGCTTCTGCATACAGAATTAGTAAGTAAGTAAAATTTGCGCCGTATGGCGCGGAAACGGAGACAAGAATTATGAGCAAAATCATCGGTATCGATCTTGGAACAACCAACAGCTGCGTAGCAGTTATGGAGGGCGGCAAGCCCACAGTTATCGCAAACCAGGAAGGCGCGAGAACAACACCTTCCATCGTTGCTTTCACAAAGAACGGCGAGAGACTCGTCGGTGAGCCTGCAAAGCGTCAGGCAGTTACAAACGCGGACAACACCGTAGCTTCCATTAAGAGAGACATGGGCACGGACAAAGGCCGCACACTGAACGGCAAGAAGTTCTCCCCTCAGCAGATTTCCGCTATGATCCTTCAGAAGCTGAAGGCAGATGCAGAGAGCTATCTGGGCGAGAAGGTTGACAAGGCTGTCATCACTGTTCCCGCATACTTCAACGACGCACAGCGTCAGG
>CADBPC010000158.1 GCA_902796425.1 uncultured Lachnospiraceae bacterium | reverse complement strand
CGGCAGTGATGAGACACTTCAGGCATATTATTCGGATATCGAGAGCAGACTGAATGAAGCACTAGGAATGAAGGTTAATCTTCATGTTGGCAGAGCAGGCAAGGGCAAGGTTGAGATTACCTTTGCAAACGCAGGTGATTTGGAAAAAATCATGGAGCGGATATTTGTATGAGTACAGACGGTTCTCTCTTCGCTGCGGGATCGCCCCTCTCGGGCGTAATCATGATACTGCTGACGATAATTGTCATTATTCTGATTGTTGTCACAGGTATGCTCTCCCGAAAGGTCAGCTCACTTGAGAAAAGGGTTGGAAAACTCTCCGCCGGAAGCGACGGGGAGTCGCTCGAGAACGCGCTGATCCGGATTTTTGATGATTACAGCGCATTCAGCCGCACATTAAAACAAAACGAAGAAGACATCGAAGATATTTACGCGAGATTACGTACTGTTATACAGAAGATCGGTGTGATAAAATATGATGCGTTTAACCAGATGGGAGGAAATCTAAGCTCAGCGATCGCCCTTCTGGATGAAAACAACGACGGATTTATTATCAACACCGTTCAGAGTGTAGACGGCTGCTATTCCTACGTCAAACGGGTGATTGACGGAAAACCGGATATAGATCTCGGAAAGGAAGAAAACCAGGCACTGGAAGAAGCTCTGCGGTATCCGCAGTAGATAATATAAGCAAAAAGAAATAAACATTAGAGGTAAAAGGCAATGATTGACATCAAATTCCTTAGAGAGAATCCCGATATCGTAAAAGAGAATATCAGGAAAAAATTCCAGGACGAAAAGCTTCCGCTGGTCGATGAGGTAATCGAGTACGACGAGAAGGCCAGAAAAGCACAGAGAGAAGCAGACGATATCCGCGCAAGCCGCAACAAGATCTCAAAAGAGATCGGCGCAATGATGGCCCAGGGAAAGAAAGAAGAGGCAATGGCCCTGAAGGAACAGGTTGCCGCGAATGCGAAGCGCCTGACAGAGCTTGACGAGATTCAGAAGCAGGCCCTTGAAATCGTCCAGAAGGATATGATGGTAATCCCGAATATCATTGATCCTTCGGTCCCGATCGGTAAGGACGATTCCGAAAATGTCGAGCTTCAGCGTTTCGGAGAGCCGTTTGTCCCGGATTTCGAAATCCCGTATCATACAGATATCATGGACCGCTTCGCAGGCATCGACCTCGACGCGGCAGGCCGTGTTGCCGGCAACGGTTTCTATTATCTGAAGGGAAATATTGCAAGACTTCATTCCGCAGTACTTACCTATGCGCGCGATTTCATGATCGACAAGGGCTTTACCTACTGCATTCCTCCTTTCATGATCAGAAGTGCCGTCGTTAACGGCGTTATGAGCTTTTCCGAAATGGAAGCCATGATGTACAAGATCGAGGGCGAGGATCTCTACCTGATCGGAACTTCCGAGCATTCCATGATCGGCAGCTTTATCGACCAGATTATCGATGAGAAGACGCTTCCGCTGACACTCACAAGCTATTCTCCCTGCTTCCGCAAGGAAAAAGGCGCACACGGAATTGAGGAGAGAGGCGTTTATCGTATCCATCAGTTCGAAAAACAGGAAATGATCGTTGTCTGCAAGCCGGAAGAATCCATGGACTGGTATGAGAAGCTGTGGCGCTACACCGTCGAGCTCTTCCGCAGCATGGATATCCCGGTCCGCCAGCTTGAGTGCTGCTCCGGTGACCTTGCTGACCTTAAGGTCAAGTCCTGCGACGTCGAAGCCTGGTCACCCCGTCAGAAGAAGTACTTTGAAGTAGGAAGCTGCTCCAACCTCGGAGACGCACAGGCAAGACGCCTCAGAATCCGCGTATCTGACGAAAATGGCAAAAAGTACCTTGCCCACACCCTGAATAATACGGTTGTTGCATCTCCCAGAATGCTGATTGCTCTTCTGGAGAACAACCTTAATGAGGATGGAAGTGTCAGGATCCCCAAGGCCCTGCAGCCTTACATGGGAGGAATGACAGTTCTGACCCCTGTAAAATAATTTACGGAGAAAACATTTGCATAAATACTGGCGCGCGATCGGATTCTCAAAGCAGCCGAAGCGGAAAGAACTCATAGAACTCATTCAGAAGGGAATCGACAGGACAAAAAGCCGTTCCTATACTGTTAATGAAGATGACGAAGACAGTCTGCTGGCCCAGTTCGATATCGAACTGGGCAGCAACTATGGAATCTGTGTATGCGGACAGTTTGACGACGGCGACGAGTTTTTTCCTGAATACTATTATCCTTACCTGAATTCGGACGTTATAAGTACCCGTGAGACTGCAAGTGTCGAGCGTAGAGTCGACAATAATTCTTTTGCCGGGATCTGCGATGACATGAAGGTCGGGGTTACCCTGATTTTCCGCCTGCACAATACGATTGAGTACATCAAGAACACTCATACCAGCTTTGTCCCGCTTGAGAATACCAGCATTACACTGACAGCCCTTTCACTGGAGGGCACTGTAATGCTGCCTATATATAAGTCGGAAAGCGACCTTCTCAAGAAGAAAAATACCGAAATCAAAAGAAGGCATCTGATGAACGCCGCGAAAAGCGGCGATGAGAACGCGATGAAGGAACTGACCATCGCGGATATGGATACCTATGCCAATATACTCTCACACATTCAGTACGAGGATGTATATTCGCTGGTTGAGTCCTATTTTATGCCGTACGGCGCGGAATGCGAGCTCTATTCTGTAATGGGAGAGATCAAGGCATGCCTGCTGACCAGAAACCATGTCACGATGGACGAAGTCTACGTAATGACGATCGACAGCAACGGACTGGTTTTTGATCTTGCGATCAACAGGCAGGATCTGTACGGGGAGCCTGCCGTCGGAAGGCGGTTTAAAGGCATTATCTGGCTCCAGGGAAAAATAAACTTCCCTTTGTCACAGAACCTGTCGTCTCCGGAAGAAAGAGACGGTAAAGATAGCTGACAATTTATAAAATAATCAGACAACAATAATAAAAAATCATTCCTACTGGTTTGATATAGTCTGAATTTGGTGTATAATACCTTCGTTGGTGTGCTATCAGAATATGCATTCTAAGGTCGACCGAAAAATGATAGCACACCACTTATCACCGCTTAGTTCTCATAGTTCAACGGATAGAACAGGCGCCTCCTAAGCGCCAGATGTGGGTTCGATTCCCGCTGGGAACACTTCCCGGAAGCATTAAAGCTTCCGGGATTTTTTTGTTTGCGCGCCATGGGCGCGCTCTAACGGGTGAAAGTCCCGAGTATGCGTATCGGGTTGCGGAGGCTGCTGTGCTGATGAATCTTCCGGAGAAGGAGGTCCGCAGCCTTATCAAGACCGGTGAGATCAGCGCGATAAAGCTGGCAGGCCAGTACAGGATCGACAGGGATGAGATCAGCTGGTGGGTGATGCAGCAGAAGAGGTTCAGGGATTCGGAGGTGTAGGGCATGGCGTCGATCATTCAGAGAAAAAAGCGGTTCATCGTGATCTATCAGTATGACGATGAAAACGGGAAAAGAAAGCAGAAATGGGAGACCTTCAAGACGCATGATGAGGCAAAGCGCCGCAAATCGGAGATCGAGTACAGGCAGGAGCTTGGAAAGCTCGTGGTTCCGAAGTGCCATACCCTGGAGGAGCTGCTGAAGGAATATGTTACGCTGTATGGCAAAACGACGTGGTCGATCTCGGCATACCAGAGCAATACCGGGCTGATTAAGCACTATATTGCTCCGGTGATCGGGGACCTGAAGATCACGGAGATCACGCCGCGTATTCTTGAGAAATATTATCAGCAGCTTCTGAAGATGAAGGCGGTGCCCAAATGTACGGATAAGAAGAATTCCAAGAAGGAGACGCTTGTCGGACATGGAACCGTGAAGAAGGTCCACAGCCTCCTCCGGAGCTGCTTCAACCAGGCGATGAAATGGGAGCTGATGGAACGGAATCCTGCATCCCTTGCTACTGTGCCAAAGAAAGAGCCGGAGAAAAGGGATATCTGGGATGCGGAAACACTGTTCCATGCACTGGACGTATGCGAGGATCCGGAACTGAAGCTGGCCATCAACCTGGCATTCGCCTGTTCCCTGAGGATCGGTGAACTGCTGGGTCTCACCTGGGACTGCGTTGATGTTACGGAGAAGAGCATCGAGGAAGGAAAAGCGTATATCTTTGTCAATAAAGAGCTGCAAAGAGTAAGCAAATCCATCATGAAGACGCTCGATAAGAAGGATGTGCTCAGAGTATTCCCGGAACAGAAGGATAAATCCAGTACGGTCCTTGTACTGAAAAAGCCGAAGACCGAGACCAGTACCCGCAAGATCTTCCTGCGAAGACCGTGGCACATATGCTGGTCGAGATGAAGGAAAAGCAGGAGGAAGTGAAGGAAGCCCTCGGCGCAGAGTACGAGGATTATGAACTTGTGCTCGCCGGACCGTTTGGCCGCCCGATCGAGGGTTCGCGGATGAATGACCGCTTTCATACACTGATCGAGGAGAACGATCTGCCGAAGGTGGTCTTCCACAGCCTCCGCCATTCCAGTATCACCTATAAGCTGAAGCTGAACGGCGGCGATATCAAATCCGTGCAGGGCGATTCCGGCCATGCCCAGGCAAAGATGGTCACAGACCAGTATTCCCATGTCCTGGATGAAGACCGCAGATATAATGCCGAGCTGTTTGAAGAGGCGTTCTATAACGGGAAAGGCATCGACGCTGTTTCACCCAGAAGGTCGGCCGCGCAGCAGGAAGCAGTAAATGCCGGTATCGATCCGGAGACACTGACAAAGATCCTGACAAAT
>CADBPC010000157.1 GCA_902796425.1 uncultured Lachnospiraceae bacterium | reverse complement strand
GTATCAGAATACCTGCATATGAATCTCGGTGTAAGACTGAATTCCGCCACATGCGGAATTTACTTTTCTTTTCAACGGCCTGTAAATATCGAAAGGCAAGTATTTACAGACAGTCCCTTTGCGGTTACAATCAGCAGGTAACAATTTAATACGGAATGTTTTTTCAGGGCGGGGTGAGAATCCCCACTGGCGGTACAGTCCGCGACCCGCGCGGCAAATGCGGCATATGCTGATTTGCAGGCGGCTGACCCGGTGAAACTCCGGGACCAACAGTAATTGACCACAGCAGGCAGAAGGCCTGGGTCATCAGTCTGGATGGAAGAAAAAATCCGGTGCAATATCGTTTATTTGTTGTGTCCGCGCCCTGTATGTCTCTGCATACAGGGCGTTTCTTCGCGCAGCAATGAGCCATGCGATCACAGGCATCCGGCTGGAAAAACAGACGCATTGCCGCATAAGGCGGCGGAAAGGATGCTTATGACAAAAGGTTTATTTACCGCAGTTATCAACAACATCACGTTTGTACTGATCTGCATGCTGCTCACAGCGGTTATGGTGGCAGCTGCGTGGTACATCGAAAAGATTGCAAAGAAGAAAAGCGGCAGCACCGAAAGGACGCTGACGACAAGAAAGGTCGTCATGATCGGAATGTTCTCGGCGATTGCAGCTGTTCTGCAGATTGTTGATTTCGCACTGCCGATCGCGCCGAGCTTCTACAAATTCGATTTTTCGGAGATCCCGGCCCTGATCGGAGGCTTTGCCTTCGGACCGGTCGCAGGCGTCCTCATTGAGTTTGTAAAGATTGTTCTAAAGCTTCTCATCAAGTCGACATCGACCGCCTTTGTCGGCGAGCTTGCCAACTTTATCGTCGGATGCATGATGATCCTGCCGGCATCGGCGCTTTACCTGTTCCATAAGACAAGGGGCCGCGCGGCTGCAGGATGCATCGCCGGCACCGTGTGCATGACAGTCTTTGGGACAGTCTTCAACGCACTCTACCTCCTGCCCGCGTTCTCAAGACTCTACGGCATGCCCCTGGAGGCAATCATCGGAATGGGCACCGCTATCAACGCGTCAGTTACCAATATCTGGAACTTCGTCCTCCTCATGGTTGCCCCGTTCAACATCTTAAAGGGCGCCAGCGTGTCGATCATCACCATGCTGGTTTACAAGAAGATCAGCCCCCTCATCAAGCGCGGAATATAAGCGCGGGAAGGAGCCTGCCCGGCACTGCAGAGTGTGATATACTTATAAGACTGTGCATGCACTGCCCGTGCATGCGGCGGCTTTTCGTGCAGCCGGAGAAAGGAACTAAAGTGGAATACGAATCATTCAGCAGGGAAAATACATTTGAGATCGGGAGGCGCCTGGCAGCCGATGCAAAGCCGGGAGAGGTCTATACGCTTTCGGGCGATCTCGGGGCAGGCAAGACGGTGTTCGTCAAGGGCTTTGCGGACGGACTTGGGATTACGTCCCCCGTGACAAGTCCCACGTTTACCATCCTCCAGGTTTATGAGGAAGGGCGGCTCCCCCTGTATCACTACGACGTGTACCGCATTACGGATCCCGAGGAAATGGATGAGATCGGCTTTGATGATTTCATCGCGGGGCGCGGGGTCAGCATGATCGAATGGCCGGAGCAGATAGAAGACATCCTGCCGCAGGACAGGATCAAAGTCAGCATTTTAAGAGACCTGTCAAAGGGACTGGATTATCGGAAAATAATTATCACCGGGAGTAACGAGGCATGAAGATATTGGCAATAGAGGCATCCGCCCTTGTCGCGGGCTGTGCTCTTCTGGAGGACGACGTCCTGGTCGGGGAGTATAGTGTGCAGCACCAGAAGACACACTCACAGACGCTCCTGCCCATGATGGATGAATTAAAGAAACTGACGCAGCTGGACTTAAAGACGGTCGATGCCATCGCCGTGACGAAGGGGCCGGGAAGCTTTACGGGACTGCGCATCGGCGCCGCAACGGCGAAGGGCCTTGGACTTGCGCTGGACATTCCGGTCATACCGGTGCCTACGGTTGAAGCCATCGCTTATAACCTCTTCGCAGCGGATGCGCTGATCTGCCCTCTTATGGACGCCAGAAGAGGCCAGGTATACACCGGAATCTACGACAGCAGGAACGGATTCAAAACGGTAAAGGATCAGTGCGCGGTTCCCGTTACGGAAATCATAGACGAGCTGAACACGTTGGGAAGCGCCGTTATCTTTATGGGAGACGGGGCGAAGGTTCACGAAAAGACCATTGAAGAGAGCCTTCATGTGCCGCACCGCTTTGCGCCGGCGCATCTTTGCGTGCAGAGACCTGCCAGCGTGGCTGCGCTTGCCATGCAGATGTACAGGGAAAAGGGAGACGCTGTCCTTGTTCCCGCGGATGACTTCCGGCTGGAATACCTTCGCGTGTCCCAGGCGGAGCGCCAGCGCCAGCAGGCACAGGAAAGCGGCATGATGGATTCGCTCGCCGCAGGGACGCTTGTAAAGGATACCCTCGCCGCTAAGGACACGGCAAAGGATACTGCTGCGGCAGACGGTAAAAAACTCGTTTAAGACTTGGGAGGCAGCACGCTCACAGTGGAAAACACTTCGCAGATCCGGATCAGAAGAATGACGGAAAAGGACGCGGGAGCCGGCGCCCTTATTGAGAAGGCCTGCTTCTCGGAGCCCTGGTCGGAGGAGGTCTACCATGCGGTACTCCTGCTCCCGTATGCACATTATTATGCAGCCTTCTGCGGCGGCGGAGAGCTTTCGCCGGGAGCTGCGCCGGCAGGGGAAGAATTCCCGGCAGGAGCTGCGCCGGCAGGGGAAGGCGCAATGATCGGCACGGTGGGCCTTCAGGTTATCGGCGGCGACGGCGAGATATCCAACGTTGCGGTCATGCCGGCCTTCCGGGGCAGGGGGATCGCCAGAAACCTCCTGGAGACTGCCATAGAGAATGCAAGGCAGCAGGGAGTAAAGGACTTTACTCTTGAAGTCAGGGCAGGGAACCTCCCGGCGATTCATCTGTACGAGTCGCTCGGCTTCCGTCAGGAAGGCCTTCGGAAGAATTTTTATACTTGCCCGAATGAGGACGCGCTGATTCTCTGGCTTCGCGGAAAGCAGTAATAAACAGGAAAAAATATGCTTGATATTTGTCTTTTGGGAACAGGGGGCATGATGCCGCTGCCGTACCGGTGGCTGACATCGCTTCTTGTCCGCTATAACGGAAAAAGTATTCTCATCGACTGCGGCGAAGGGACGCAGATCGCGATGAAGAAGAAATCACTCAGTCCCAATCCGATTGACGTGATCCTCTTCACGCATTACCATGCGGACCACATTTCAGGACTTCCGGGCCTTCTTCTGTCCATGGCCAACTCAGAGAGGACAGATCCTGTCCTTATGGTCGGGCCAAAGGGCCTTTCCCGTGTGGTCGGGAGCCTTCGCGTGATCGCGCCGGACCTTCCCTTTGAGATCCGGTACCGCGAGCTGACGCTCCCGCAGGAGACCTTTGAGATGCCGGGTGAAAAGGATCTGCATATCACCGCGTTTCATGTAAATCACAGAGTCTCCTGCTACGGCTACTCCCTGACGCTGGACAGAGCCGGCAGGTTCGATGCGGAGCGCGCAAAAGCGCAGGACATCCCCATTAAATGCTGGAACAGGCTCCAGAGGGGAGAGACCATAACCCTTGAGGACGGGACGGTTTATACACCGGACATGGTGATGGGCCCCGCGAGAAAGGGACTGAAGGTCACCTACTGTACGGATTCAAGACCGACCAAGAGCATCGTAGAGGCGGCTTCCGGGGCGGATCTTTTCATCTGCGAGGGCATGTACGGCACAGATGACAAGCTTGACAAGGCGAAGGACAAGAAGCACATGACCTTCTCCGAGGCGGCGCAGATGGCGCGGGATGCCGAGCCCAGTCCCAAAAGGATGTGGCTTACCCATTTCAGCCCCGCGGAAAATCACCCGGAGAGCTTTATACCTGACGCGCAGAAGATTTTCCCTCCTGTCATTGCGGGGCGGGACGGCAAGAGCCTGACCCTCCGGTTTGAGGACGAGGAGGCGCAGGATGAGGACGGCACGGAGATCGCAGAAAACGCAGAAAACGCGGGCATAGCAGAAAATAAGGAAGCATAATGGCGCAGATAAAGGAAGATAAGGACATACTGATACTCGGAATCGAATCGAGCTGCGATGAGACGGCGGCCTCCGTGGTCCGGGGCGGGAGGGAAGTCCTTTCGAACGAGATTTCCTCCCAGATTGATATTCATACACTGTACGGCGGCGTGGTGCCGGAGATTGCTTCGAGAAAACACACGGAGAGGATCAACCAGGTGATCCGCGCGGCGCTTGGTGCAGCGGACAAAACACTTGATGATATCGACGCCATAGCCGTGACCTGCGGGCCGGGCCTTGTGGGAGCGCTGCTTGTCGGCGTTTCGGCGGCAAAGGCAATCAGCTTTGCAAAAGACATCCCGCTGATCGGCGTCCACCATATCGAGGGCCACATCAGCGCCAACTATATCGCGGCGCCGGACCTGGAGCCGCCGTTCCTGTGCCTTGTCGTTTCCGGCGGGCATACGCACCTTGTTATCGTAAAGGACTACGGCGAATATGAGATCCTCGGAAGGACGCAGGACGACGCGGCGGGAGAGGCCTTTGACAAGGTCGCCCGCGCCATCGGGCTCGGGTATCCGGGCGGGCCGAAAATCGACCGCGCGTCGCGGGAAGGAAACCCGGATGCGATGCATTTTCCCAGGGGCCATGTCGGGAACGCAAAATATGACTTCAGCTTCAGCGGCATGAAATCCGCGGTCCTGAATTACCTGAACTCGGAAAAAATGCAGGGACGCGCTGTCAATGTGCCGGACGTCGCGGCATCTTTCCAGCAGTCGGTGGTAGAGGTCCTGGTGTCCCATACAATGGACGCCGCTGCAGAGTATCACTGCGATAAGGTCGCCCTCGCAGGCGGCGTCGCGGCGAACTCGGCGCTGAGAAAGACGATGGAAGAGGCCTGCAGAAAGACCGGGCGCACATTCTACTGCCCTCCGCCGGTTCTGTGTACTGACAACGCGGCCATGATCGCCTGTGCAGGCTATTACGATTATATCCGCGGCATCAGGAGCGGCCTTGACCTCAACGCGATGCCGAATCTCCCGCTCGGACAGGCTTAAAGCCCGGCAGGGAAAACAGAAATACCGAAATACAGACCGGACAGAAAGGAGAGGGCGAATGACCTGCTCGACTGCAGTGCTGCTGGCCGCGGGACAGGGCTCCCGCATGGGAACGGAAATAAGAAAACAATACCTGGAGCTTGGCGGCGAGCCGCTCCTTGCCCGTCCGCTGCGCACCTTTTTAAAGAGCAGCGTGATCACGGATATTGTCCTTGTGATCCCTGAGGGGGATGAGAAATTCATCCGCGAGACCATCATTCCGGCCGCTTTGAATAATACATCCGGCGCCCCGGATATGCCGGGCGCGGAAGGGAAAATCCGCGCGATTATACCGGGAGGGAAAGAGCGCTATGACTCGGTCTGGCGCGGCCTTCAGGCAATCGACTGGCCCTGCGACTATGTCTTTATCCATGACGGAGCGCGCCCGTTCATACAGGAGGACGCGCTGGCAAGGCTCCTTGAAGCAGTAAAAGAGCAGGGCACCGCGGTAGCCGCCATGCCCAGCAAGGACACCGTAAAGATTGCGGACAAAGACGGCTTTGTTACGGACACACCTGACCGCAGCAGCGTCTGGATCGTGCAGACGCCGCAGGTATTTGATAAAATGCTCATCACAGGAGCCTATGAGGAAATGATGCAGAAGCTCCCGGAGCTGAATGCGCGCGGCATCCGCATAACGGATGACGCGATGGCAGTGGAACTGATGACGGGAAGGAAGGTAAAACTGGTACCTGCCTCCTACAGCAATATCAAAGTTACGACGCCGGACGACATCGCGGCTGCCGCCGCACTGCTGGAATACCTATGAGCTTTGTTCATCTCCATACCCACACGGAGTATTCACTCCTGGACGGTTCCAACAAAATATCGGAGTACTGCAAGCGAGTAAAAGAACTCGGCATGAACAGCGCCGCGATCACGGATCACGGCGTCATGTACGGCGTCATTGATTTCTACAAGACAGCATTGCAGAACGGCATCAAGCCGATCATCGGGTGCGAGGTCTATGTGGCGCCCGGCTCTCGATTTGAGAGAGAGATCGGAGACAACTCCGACCGCTACCATCACCTGATCCTGCTCGCGGAAAACAACACGGGCTATGCCAACCTGTCCAAAATCGTCAGCAGATCCTTTACGGAGGGGTACTATTACAAGCCGCGCGTGGATAAAGAACTCCTGAGGCAGTTCCATGAGGGGATCATCTGCAGCAGCGCGTGCCTTGCGGGAGAAATCGCAAAGGATATCACGCGGGGCGACATTGCCGCGGCGAAGGAAGCTGCGCTGGAATATCAGGATATTTTCGGCGTGGGTAATTTTTTCCTTGAGCTCCAGGACCACGGCTATGAGGACCAGCAGAGAGTGAACGCGGCCCTCCTTTCCATGAGCAGGGAGCTGCAGATCCCGCTGATCGCGACAAACGACTGCCACTACACCTACGCGGACGATGCGGCGGCACACGATATCCTGCTGTGCATCCAGACCGGCAAAAAGCTCTCGGACGAGAACCGGATGCGCTATCCCGGCGGACAGTTCTATGTAAAGAGCGAGGAGGAGATGAGACAACTCTTCCCCTACGCCCTGCAGGCGCTCGAAAACACCCAGAGAATCGCTGACCGCTGCAACGTCACGATTGAATTCGGCAAAACAAAACTGCCGCATTTCGAGGTGCCGGAGGGGTACGACTCCTGGACCTACCTGAACAAGCTCTGCGAGGACGGTTTCAGGGAACTGTATCCGAAGGATGACGGGAGCGTCCGGAGCAGAATGGAATATGAGCTCGGCACGATCCGCCGAATGGGCTATGTCGACTATTTCCTCATCGTCTGGGATTACATCAACTGGGCGAGGAACAACGGCGTCGCCGTGGGCCCCGGAAGAGGGTCCGCCGCCGGCTCTGTCGTATCCTACTGCCTCGGGATCACAAGGCTCGACCCGATCCGCTATAACCTTCTCTTTGAGCGGTTCTTAAATCCCGAAAGAGTATCCATGCCCGATATCGACGTCGACTTTGCCTATGAGGGCAGAGAGAAGGTGATCGACTACGTCACGGAAAAATACGGCCGCGATAAGGTCGTACAGATCATCACCTTCGGAACCCTGGCGGCAAAGGGCGTGCTGCGGGATGTGGGAAGAGTCATGGACCTTCCCTACAGCTTCTGCGACCAGGTCGCAAAGATGATCCCGAACGAGCTTAACATCACGCTTGACAAGGCGCTGACACAGAATCCGGAGCTGCGCTCGGCCTATGCCACCGATGACAGGGTAAAGCAGCTGATCGATATGGGAAAGCGTCTGGAGGGGCTCCCCAGACACACATCTGTCCATGCGGCGGGTGTCGTCATCTGCTCGGAGCCGGCTGAAGACCTGATCCCTCTGTCCCTTGCGCAGGACGGGAGCGTTACGACACAGTTCACCATGACCAGAGTGGAGGAACTGGGGCTTTTAAAGATGGACTTTCTCGGCCTTCGCACACTTACGGTCATACAGGATGCGGTAAAGCTCGCAAACCGCTCGATCGATGAGTGCGGCGGAGCCTATCCTGCCTATGAGCCGTCGGTGAACGGCGTAAAGGTGAGCGAGAATCCCGGCCCCGTACCGATCGATATCGACAGGATTAATTACGATGACAAGGCGGTCTACGACTCCATTTCGACAGGCAGGACGGATGGCGTATTCCAGATAGAATCTGCCGGCATGCAGAGCTTTATGAAGGAGCTGCGCCCGCAGAGCCTCGAGGATGTCATCGCCGGCATCGCCCTTTACCGCCCGGGGCCGATGGACTTTATCCCGCAGTACATCGCGGGCAAAAACAACCAGGGCGATATTGTTTACGAAACGCCCCAGCTGGAGCCGATCCTGAATGCCACCTACGGCTGCATCGTGTATCAGGAGCAGGTCATGCAGATCGTACAGGACCTCGGCGGATACACGCTCGGACGCGCCGACCTAGTGCGCCGCGCCATGAGTAAGAAAAAACAGGACGTCATGGAAAAGGAGCGCAAGAACTTCATCTACGGCAATGATGAGGAGAAGGTTCCCGGCTGCGTTGCAAGAGGAATTTCCGAGCTGTCGGCATCGCACATTTATGACACGATGATCGACTTCGCAAAATATGCGTTCAACAAGTCCCACGCCGCCTGCTACGGCGTTGTGACCTACCAGACTGCATGGCTGAAATACTATTACCCGACCGAATTCATGGCGGCGCTTCTGACCTCTGTCATTGACTTCCCGGCGAAGGTCGCAGGCTACATCCTGACCTGCAGGAGCCTGAAGATCCGCGTCCTCTCACCGGACATCAACGCCGGCGAGAGCGGTTTTTCCGTCGCGGACGGCGCGATCCGCTACGCCCTGACCGCGGTAAAGGGAGTGGGGCGCCCCGTAATTGACGCCATCGTGAAAGAGCGCACGAGAAACGGAAGATTTTCCGATCTGCGCGATTTCCTTTCCCGCATGAGCGCTGTCGATACCGCAGTCAACAAGAGAGTCATTGAGAGCCTCATCAAGGCAGGCGCGCTCGACTGCTTCGGTGCGACAAGAAAGCAGATGATGAGCGTCTATATGCGGATTATGGACGAGCTGCAGCAGAACCAGAAAAACAACATGGCGGGACAGCTCTCCCTCTTTGACATCGCGCCGGAGGAAAACAAGGCGGACTTCGACATCCGGTATCCCGACATCGGGGAATACGACAAGGAGATGAAGCTTGCGTTTGAAAAGGAAGTGCTGGGAATCTACGTAAGCGGCCATCCGCTGGAGGATTATGCCGGCATCTGGAAGGCCAACATCACCAACAGGCTCTCGGACTTTTACCTGGACGAGGAGACCGGCGCGGCGAAGGTCGTCGAAGACCAGAGTGTGACCGTCGGCGGCATGATTACGGCCAAGACCGTCAAGTACACAAAGAGCAATCAGGTCATGGCGTTTATCACTCTGGAGGACCTTACAGGATCCGCGGAAGTAATTGTTTTCCCGAAGACCTACGAGAACTGCTCAAAACTCCTGAATGAAGACGGAAAGATCTTCGTGAAGGGCCGCGTACAGGTGGACGAGGATAAGGACGCGAGGCTGATCGCCCAGTCCGTTGTTTCCTTTGAGGACGTGCCCAGAAAGCTATGGATCCGGTTCCGGACTCCGGAAGAATACATGCAAAGTGCCGCAAAACTGATGTCGATGGTCGACGCGCACGGCGGCCGCGATCAGGTGGTGCTCTATATTGAGAACCCGAAAAGCCGCAAGGTTCTGCCTCCCGGGCAGGGAGTGAGGGCCGACCAGGCACTGCTGGAGGAGTTTAAAAAGGCGTTCGGCGAAGGCAACGTGACACTGCAATGATGCGAGCCTGCAGTGATGTGACCCTGCAGGGGGCAGATATTGCCACAAAGATCACATAATGTTCATGAATAGGCGAATTCTTGTATGGTATAATCCGGTCTTTAACACTTTCAAGAAATGAATAAGTGCTGAGAAGCTGTGTTTATGCGGCTTCTCAGCACTTTTGCCATGT
>CADBPC010000156.1 GCA_902796425.1 uncultured Lachnospiraceae bacterium | reverse complement strand
ATCGGCCGTGAAAACAGGCTTCGGGCCTTCCTTCTTTTTCTTTTTGACCTTCGGCTGCTGGACGCCTCCCATGCCGCCGAAAATATCTCCGAGATTTACAAAAGAAACGGAGGGGCCCCTGCCGTTTTTATGTTTCCCGTCCTTCTCGTCATCGTTTCCGTTCGATCCGGCCCTTGTCTTTTTATTGTGGCCTCTTGTCGTGTCGTCGGCATAGAAAACCCGCTCTTTCGGGCGATTCCCTGAATCGCCTTCGGCGCCGTCCTCTGCGTCATCCGCCCCGGTATTGTCTGTTTCCCCGCTGTCTTCTGTCTCTTCCGGGGTCCCGTCTTCTTCGGAATTGTCCTGACCGGCTCCGTTTTCATTATTTTCACCGAAAATACCGGCGTCGAAGGGGCCGAAAATTCCGGGTAGCGGAGGGAGCTGCCCGCTCTGGAGCATATCGTTGATTTTATTGAAATCAATGGAGTTCGCAGCATCCATCATTTTCTGCATGCAGTCGGGACAGACAAGGAGTCCTCCGGGAACACTTACGAGTCTTCCTGCATCTTCCTCTGATCTTCTGCATACAGAACAATAACGGATTTTACTGTCATTCCTGTTGTCGTTATTCATTCATCAGTCCTCATCACGCGCATAGTCGAAAGAATACTTGACCGCCTTCTTCCACCCCTTCAGCTTTCTGGCAAGCTCTTCGTCCGATATTGCGGGCTTGTAAATCCTGTCGATGCTCTCATTTTCAAGGATCTCGTCCATGCTGCCCCAGTATCCTGTCGCAAGACCCGCAAGATAGGCGGCGCCCAGTGCGGTGGTCTCCACGCATACGGGACGGACTACCGTAGTATTGGCAAGATCCGCCTGCATCTGCATCAGGAGATTATTGACGCTGGCGCCTCCGTCGACCTTCAGGGTATGAATGCCGATGCCGGCTTCCTTGCGCATGATATCCAGAATATCGTTTACCAGATAGGCAATCGACTCCAGCGTAGCCCGGATGATGTGGTTCTTGTTGACTCCTCTGGTAATACCAACGATGGTGCCCCTTGCGTACTGATCCCAGTACGGCGCTCCCAGTCCGGTGAAGGCGGGGATTACATAGCAGCCGTTCGTGTCACTGACCTTGCCCGCCATATACTCGGTGTCCGCCGCGGAGTCAATCAGTCTCATCTCGTCCCTGAGCCACTGGATGGCTGCTCCCGCGACAAAGATCGAGCCCTCAAGGGCATAGGTTATTTTCCCGTCAATTCCCCAGGCGATGGTTGTGACAAGTCCGTTTTCCGAGTAAATCGGCTGGTCGCCTGTGTTCAGCAGCATGAAGCCGCCGGTTCCGTAGGTATTCTTCACATCGCCGCGCTTAAAGCAGGCCTGTCCGAACAATGCACACTGCTGGTCGCCCGCAGCGCCCGCAATCGGGATTTCACGTCCGAAGAGCGTCGGATCCGTATAGCCGAAAATTCCGCTCGAATCCACGACCTTCGGCAGCATTGCCTCCGGGATGCCGAGCTGCGCGAGGATATCCTTGTCCCAGGAGAGCGAATTGATATTGTACATCATCGTGCGGGATGCGTTGGAATAATCCGTAAGATGCGCCTGTCCCTTTGTCAGCTTCCAGATCAGCCAGGTCTCGACCGTGCCGAACAAAAGCTCGCCGTTTTCCGCGCGCTGCCTTGCTCCTTCCACGTTGTCCAGAATCCACTTCAGCTTTGTCGCGGAAAAATATGCGTCAATGACAAGACCGGTCTTTCTCCTGTAGACCTCTGTCAGACCTCTTTCCTTCAGCTCGTCCGCATAGTCGGATGTCCTGCGGCACTGCCATACGATCGCGCGGTACACCGGTTCCCCCGTATTCTTGTCCCACACTATCGTAGTTTCACGCTGGTTTGTAATTCCGATTGCTGCGATCTGGTCGGCCTTTACGCCAACCTTGTACATCGCTTCAACGGCAACCGCCAGGATGGTCGACCAGATCTCATTGGCATCCTCCTCAACCCACCCGGGCTTCGGATAATACTGCGGAAACTCCCTCTGTGCCATGCTGACGATATTCGCCTTTTCGTCAAAAAGAATACAGCGATTGCTTGTGGTTCCCGCATCCAGTGCCATCACATATTTTCTGTTTTCCATGGTATTTCTGACCTCCCGCAGAACTGATCCGTCATTTGACTGAACATTTGAAATATTCTTCACCCGCCCGCAGATCCTCATGCATAGCGTTTGAAAGCTCCTCCAACGACCCGAAATGCCTCTCGGGTCTTCTGAACTTCAGCAGGCTGATACTGCAGTCTTTTCCGTACAGGTTCTCCCCGGTTCCGAAAAGGTATGCCTCTGCGGCAGCAGGCGCGTGCTCTTCTACGGTCGGCTTTGTTCCGATATTCGCCATGCCGTGGAAAATGCGTCCCTCCTCCGGGATACAGATATCAGCAAAATATACGCCGCGCCGCGGCAGAATCTTCTTTTCCGGCCACGGGATATTAATCGTCGGGATCTCCATGGTCCGTCCGAGCGCCCTTCCGTGGACTATGGTTCCCCTGACACAGTACGGCGCGCCAAGGCACTCACAGGCCTTCTCCATCTCTCCCGCTTCAACAAAAGACCGGATCATTGTCGAGCTGACAGGCTGTCCGTGATACAGGGCTTTCCTGATCTCAAGCGCCTCATATCCGTATTCCCCCGAGAGCCTTTCAAGAAGCTCAAAATTTCCCCTGCCCCTGTCTCCGAAGGAAAGGTCGTCACCCGCCGCCACAAAGGCAGCATGGAGCCTGTCATGAAGATAATCCCGGATAAAGTCTTCGGGGTTTGTTGCCGCGGTATTGCGGTCAAACGGCAGAAGCGCCAGGATATCAATTCCCATCTCATCCAGGATCCGGATCTTCTCATCAGGAGTGGTCAGGTACCCGTCGGGGCCGAAGCCGAAGAACTCCTCCGGCAACGGGTCAAATGAAAGCACACAGGAAAGAAGTCCTTCCTTCCTGCGGGCCAGGACCTCGCCAAGAAGTTTCCTGTGTCCTGTGTGAACTCCGTCAAACTTTCCGATTGCCACGGCACATCTTTTGCCGGTTTTACTTATGGCCGCTTCCCAGGCGGCCGGATCAGTCAATACATTCAAGCGGTCTGTCTCCAATACTCAAATCCGCGTTTTATAAAAACATCCTGCGGGGAACAAACATCCCGCTCTCATCGTCAAAGCAATAAACCGCAGTAAATACTCCCTGCTCATCATATACCCGGTATACGCCGGGAGATTCCTCATTTCCGGCACCGGATCCGTCCGCTTTCAGGACTTCGTCCGGGTAAAGCGCGTTGCCGTTCCGGAGCTTATTCTGCGCTACAGGCAGAACCTGAATTGCAGGATCGGAGGAAAAGAAATGTTCCACCGGAATTATGTGTTTTTGCAGGCTTTTGCCGGAAGGGTCTGCATCGGTCAATGCCTTGACCTCATCGAGAGTCAGGGCATCCCCGAGTTTAAAATCTCCGACCCTGGTTCTTGTCAGGTGCTCCATCGCGCCCCCGACATTAAGCTCATTTCCGATGTCCTCGCAAAGTGTCCTGATATAAGTTCCTTTGGAGCAGCGGACACGCATCGTCACAAGCGGGAGATCGATTTCAGTTATATCTATAGTATATACTGTAATTCTTCTTTTTTGTCTTTCGATTGTCTTTCCCTGTCTTGCGAGCTCATAGAGCCTCTGCCCGTTCACCCTTACAGCAGAATACATCGGCGGAGTCTGCCAGATTTCTCCCGTAAACTTTGAAGCCGCCCTGCGGATGTCTTCCGGCAGGACTTTGCCCCTGACTTCGTTATCGTCCAGACGGGTAAGGATTTTTCCGGACATATCCTGCGTGTCCGTCGTAACGCCGAGCCGCATGAGAGCCTCATATTCCTTATCCCTGTCGGCAATCAGCTCCACCAGCTTCGTTGCATTCCCAAGGCACACCGGCAGGACGCCTACAGCGTCCGGATCCAGCGTCCCGGTATGGCCGATTTTCTTCATGTGCAGTATTCCGCGCAGCTTCGCGACCACATCCTGGGAAGTGAATCCTGCCTCTTTATTGATTACTAGCATCCCCGCAAAAGGAGGATCCTGCCTGCTGTTTTTCATGCGCTCCTTATTCGGCAGCCGCTTTGAGCTGCTCCTCGATTTCCGCCGTCAGGCTGTTGATGATATCCCTGTACCTCGCGTTTATTGTCGCACCGGCTGCTCTCATATGACCGCCTCCGCCGAATTTGACGGCGATTTTCGCAACGTCCACCCTGCCGTTGGAACGCATGCTGACCTTGAAGGTCATGGGGAGCGTCTCATAAAGAAAGATCGAGCAGTCCACTCCTTTTGTATTCACAAGGGCGGAGACGATTCCGTCCAGGTCGGAGCTGCCCGCGTT
>CADBPC010000155.1 GCA_902796425.1 uncultured Lachnospiraceae bacterium | reverse complement strand
GCTGCTGCGCCGGCGATTCCCCAATGAAGCACGGAGATAAACAGCGGGTCCAGGAGAATATTGGCGATGGTTCCGGACATGGTTCCCACCAGTGCGCTCTTACTGTCCCCGTCAGAGCGCAGGGCGTTCCCCAGAGATCCGGCTGACACCATAAAGGGAGCGCTCAGGGCAAAGACGTGCAGATAGGCCGCTGCATAAGGTGCGGTGTCTTCGCCCGCACCGAGCAGGGTATTAAATGCGGAGAACACGGAAAAAACCGGTCCGCACAGCGCAATCGCCGCGACGGCCATGGTCTCTCCGGTGCGTCCCATAAAGAAGACGTCAGCCATATTATAGATTACATTGACCAGCATGACCAGAATGACAGGCAGGCTCATCTGAAGAAGGCGGGGAATCGATGCCTCCCGCATCATACGTTGTGTTGTCATGTTTCGTTACCTCAGTTTCATTATTTCAACACTTGTCTTTTTCTTTCTCTCACAATATACTGGGACCACAGAGTGACTTCAACCATCAATATCGCGATAAATGTTGAGTTAATGGAGAAGACGTATGAATACCAGAAATAATAAGCGAGCCAGGGATACGAATGAAAAGATCGTTCGCGCTATGTTTCGTGTGATGACCATGAAAAACAAGCCGCTTAGCCGTGTTACGGTCCGTGAGATCTGCGAGGAGGCGGGGATCAACCGAAGCTCTTTTTATTCCCATTATCAGGATGTGTTCGATGTGATGGAACGTGTGGAGGCGACCATGGCGAAAGGCTTAACAGAGGCCTTTATCGAAAAGCTCGACCACGGGAGCGGTATCGGTGAATGCTTTGAGGCGCTTTTTGACTATATTGAGAAAAACCGTGGTTTCTACAGCTTTTATTTTACCGAAACGGACCGGACCGGGGTGATCGGCGTGGCCTGGGAGCTGCTGCAGGACAGGATGCAGCACCTGGATTATCGGGAATTTGGCTTTCAGACAGAGGAGGAAATGCAGTACCACAGCGAGTTTTTCCTTTTCGGCATGACGGCGATGCTGCGCCATTGGGTGACAGGAGGCTGCAGGGAGACGCCGCAAGAGCTCTGCAAAATCCTATCCCGCCAGTACAGCCCGAACATGCAGGTATTTTTCTGGGGCCAGGAGCAGCTTTAAACTATGCGTATAAGACGGTTCCTGTCCGCCAGAAGTTTTCATACATCAATGACAAGATTCATACATCTTTGATATCTTTGCGCCCCTCCCTTTTTTATAATCAGCTTATCAGTAGAAAAAGCATCGGCTGTAGTTGATAAGGAGGAATAATATGGCAAAGGAACAGAAGATCAAAACGCATGACCCCAATAAAGTGCCATTCGGAAAGCTTTTGGCATGGAACACCCGTCCGATTGCTCTTGGCGCGATCACCATCATTATAGGTTATTTTTCCATTTACTGTACAGATACGCTCGGCATGAGCCCGGCCCTTGTCGGTACTCTGCTGATGGCAAGCAAGATCCTTGATGGTTTTACTGACCTGATTGCAGGCTATTTTGTTGATAATACGAAGACCCGATGGGGCAAGGCAAGACCCTATGAAATCTGTATTATCCTGTCCTGGCTCGGCACAGTACTGCTGTTCTCTGCACGAACGGAGTGGAGCACTGCCGCTAAGAGTATCTGGATCTTTATCATGTACTCACTGGTATTTTCCATCTTCAGCACTTTCCTGAACGCAGCCGAATCTCCGTATATCATCCGGGCCTTCGGAACAAAGGAAGCAGTAACCAAGGTGTCGGCGATCGGAGGCATCATTATTACCCTGGGATGTATGATCATCGGCATCACTTTCCCGATTCTGATGGGCAATCTGGCAACATCTGATAAAGGCTGGACCAAACTTATCCTCATCTATGCCCTTCCTCTTATGCTGATCGGCATTATGCGCTTCATTTTCATCAAAGAAGAGTACACTGACGAAGATGCCAAATCAGATCATGTAACACTCAGGGATATGTTTACCATGCTCAGATTCAATCCCTATACATGGTGCATGGCGGGCGTCAACGGTGCAACGCAGTTTATTGCCGGCCTTGGTGCAGTTACTTACTATTTTACATGGATTGTCGGAGACATCAGTCTGCTGTCCATGCTTCAGCTTTTCAGTATTCTGTGTCTGTTTGTCATGCTGGCCTTTCCTATGGTGATCCGTAAGAAATCCGCCAACTATCTGATCATGGTTGGATCGATCCTTGGTATCGTCGGCTACTCCCTGAACTTCTTTGCAGGCAAAAATCTTGTTCTGTTGACAATTGCGTCTCTGCTTGGCGGCGTGGCTGTGCTGCCCGGTTCCTATCTTCGAACGATCCTGGTCATGGAGATCGCAAAATATAATCAGTGGAAGGGACTGCCCGGTATGGAAGCTACTGCAGCAGCGCTGGCAAACTTTTTCGGGAAAGTTTTTACGGCGTTCGGCTCCTTTGTTCTTGGAATTCTTCTGACGACCAGCGGTTACGACGGAACGCTCGCTGCGCAGAGTGACAGCGCGCTGAATATGATCCGTCTTCTGTACAGTTTTATCCCTGCAGCCGCAATGTGTATCATGCTCTTCTGCACTCTGATCTACAAGCGGCTCGACAAACAGCTGCCGCAGATCGAAGCGGAGCTCTCCGCGCGTGAAACCGCTGACTGATATTTGCAGGAAGGAGAATTTCGATGCAATACACACCGGAACAGATATCACAGATGTTTGGCGGATTCGTACCTCCCTCAACACATCCGTTCCCTGAACACGTTCAGAATGCCAGAGCAATCGCGGCGGATGGGATGGTTCTGCTCAGAAACGAAGGAAATACGCTTCCAATCAACCCGGGGAAGATTGCGCTGTTTGGAGCCGGGGCGGTGGAGACCATTGCCTGTGGTACGGGCAGCGGATATGTGACGGCCCCAGTGGTGAATGTGCGCCAGGGGCTGGAAAATGCCGGTTTTACGATTGTTTCGTCCGGTTGGATCGACCGTTTCGCGGCCGAAAGCCAGCGAGTAAATGACGCAGATACCACACTCTCGGATATGGACCGGTTCTTCAGCGGAATGAAGATTCTGATTGACGAGCCTGAGGTTACCGCAGAAGATATCCAATCGTCCTCTGAAGCAGAAACTGCGATCTATGTCATCCGAAGAAACGCCGGTGAAAACGGTGACCGGGATGCAATCAGGGGTGATTATTATCTGAGCGAAACTGAGGAATCAAACATCAGGAAAGTCGCGGCTGCGTTTTCAAAGATGATCGTGGTTCTGAACACCACGGTCATGGACGCCAATTTCCTGTTTGAGATTCCCGGAATTGATGCTGCTGTATTAATGAGCCTGGCAGGTATGGAGGGCGGCAACGCCCTGGCAGATGTACTGACGGGGAAGAAAAACCCTGCCGGGCATCTGACGGATACCTGGGCCAGGGCCTATAGTGACAACCCAGCAGCCGCTGCCTTTGGTAAAAATGACGGCAACTCACTTCAGGAAGATTACTGTGAGGATATCTTCGTCGGTTACCGTTATTTTGATACGTTCGGCATTGAACCGTTGTTTCCTTTCGGATACGGTTTGTCTTATACCACATTTTCCATGGCCTGTACGGATTTTGAAGCAGATTGGCAGGAAGTCCGCCTGACAGCTGCCGTCACCAACACAGGTGAAAGAGGCGGACGCGCCGTTGCCCAGATCTATGTGAGTGCTCCGGAAGGCCGTCTGGCAAAGCCCTGTCAGGAATTGAAAGGTTTTGCCAAGACAAAAGAGCTGGCCCCGGGCGAAACGCAGGTCCTTACGATCCGTATTCCGACAGAGCATCTCGCATCCTATGACGAGGAAAGATCCTGCTTTCTGATGGAGCCGGGCTGCTATCTGTTCTTCCTTGGTGAGCACAGCCGGAACACGGCTCCTGTTGCTGAAATTCTGCTGGACAGCGAAGCTGTTCTCAGACAGGTACGCAAAGAAGTATCCCCGGATCATGAGCTCGATCGCCTTGTGCCGCCTCCTCGCAGGACTGGAACAGCACCTGCCAAGCGACAGGTAAGGATTTTTGCCGGAGAGTGCCCCACAGTAGACGGAGCCTGCTGTACGCGTGAGGAAGATATGGTAAACCGGAGGCGTTTTGAGAAGGTGCAGGCCAATCCGGATGCGACCCTGATCGATGTCAGGGAGGGGCGTGTTTCTATGGAGAGTTTTGTGAAATCCCTTGAGCCTGAGGTCTTGTTCCGACTTGTTGCGGGAGCTGCATTTGAAACGCCGTATGAAACGAGAACACGCCTGCAGACTGATGTAAAGTCTGTCAACGGGCCGTCCTCCAGCGGCACGACGACTGCGCTTTTCACCCATTCTCTGGGCATTCCGGAGCTTAAAATGACAGATGGTCCCGCAGGATTGCATCTGGGCTTCTGCCCGACTACCTGCAATCCGGTAGGCATCCTCATCGCTCAGACTTTTGACTGTGAAGAGGCAAGACTATACGGCGAAGGGATCGGCAGGGAACTGGCTTTCTATCATCAGGCAGTGATTCTGGGCCCGGGCATGAACATACACCGTGATCCATTGTGCGGAAGAGCGTTTGAGTACTTTTCCGAGGATCCTGTTCTCACAGGTCTGATGGGCGCCGCTGTTGCGCAGGGTGTACAGAAGACTCACGGGGTGGGCGTCTGCGTCAAGCATTTCTGCTGCAACAATCAGGAAGAGGACCGGCCGGTCACGAATGCGACTGTTTCGGAAAGAGCGCTGCGCGAGATCTACTGGAAAGGATTTGAGATCTGCGTGCGGGAAGCGGATCCTATGACTGTAATGTCCAGCTATAATTGTGTCAATGGTGTGCATACTTCCTCACATTATGAACTGTTGACGGAAGTACTGCGCGGTGAATGGGGGTTCAAGGGTGTTGTGATGACTGACTGGGGCAGCCGGAGCACAAAACCTCTCGACATTCATGCCGGAAATGATCTGATCATGGGTGGATATCGGAGCGAGTTTTTCGCGGCTGCCTTTTACGGTAAAGAACCGGAATTCGATGCGGACGGCTATGTGCACTGTGAGGACTTCCCGATTTATGGCGGTTTTATGACAGACCATGTGGAGTTCTGGAATTCATTTGAACTTTGTGCCGATGGTTCGGATCAGGCTTCTGCGACTGTCGCGGCACAACAGACACTGAGTGAGAAGATCCTGCCCCTTGCCGCGCAGGGCATTGCTGCCGTCGAGGAGAATGAGGACGGGAGCCGGACCATCACTTACCGCGGCATAAGGCGCGGCAAATGGCTAGATATTGATGATCTGCGGGCCTGCGCGGCCAGAGTACTCGAAATGATCATGAGATCCGTCTCGTATGATTTGATGACAATTAAGTGACCGGCGGTGATCACTCCGCGGCCAGGATTTTGACACCCACATCCCTGCATGGTAAAATAATAAGAAAACCGGCAGGGAGGTGGGCGTCATTTGTTTCCAACATGAAAACAACACGGATAAAATAATAAATAATCTGGAGTTTCTTCAGACCATCAGTGATCTTTCCGGAATTCCGGCCGCCCTCTGGGTGACCGGAAGAACAGATGAGTTCTCCTGGAGCAGCCGCACTCCTTTCAGGTCTCTGTGTTTATCTGATGATGCAATCCGCATGGCTCTGGAGAAGCATCTGCGAAAGGATACGCCGAGTATTTATTTTGAAGATACGGATGACAGGATTTTTTACGGACTGCTTCCTGTCGGTGACTCTGTGCTTACCCTTGGTCCCGCAACAATCGGTCTGGCGCAGGGGAACTATCATCGGGAAGAAGCCGGAAAGCAGAGTCCGCATGCAGAGAAGCCTATCGCAAAAACAGATCTTGTGCTCCTGTCACAGTATATGAAGCTGATCTATTATCACTTTACGGGTATTGCTGTATTCCGGGAGGAGTTTCCGCTCAGCATCGATGTTCTTGAACAATGGCAGAGCGGCAGTGATCTGGAGACTTATCAGCTGGATCAGTCGGAAAATGACCGTGCGTACCAGATCGGGGCGGATTTTGAAAAGGCTTTTTTGCAGATGGTTGAAAGCGGAGATACCGAATCACTTAAGAGCCTGTTTTCCGGTCCTCTACCGGAGATGGATGAGATAGCGGAGTTCACTCTTGCCAAGAGCAAGGAAAGAGAGTATCTGGTCGTTTCCATCATAACACTTGTGACCAGGGCGGCGATTGCGGGCGGAGTTCCGGTGGAAACGGCTCATGAACTGGGGGCCGTCTATCTAAACAGGTTGGGCAAAGCTGTGAGCCGGGGAGAAAGCATATTTGGACTGCCCTATGGCGCCATGCTCGAATTCTCGGAGCTGGTCAGGCGCTCTAAAGAGGAGAAAAGCATGCTTTCCTATGTGGAAGCCTGTAAGAGATATATTGAAAAGAATTTCCGAAAAAGGCTTGAGGTAAGCGAGATCGCTCCCGCCATCGGCATTAGCCGGACCTACCTTTCACGTCTCTTCAGACAGTCCGAGGGAATCACAATCCAGCAGTATATTCAGAAGGTAAAGTGCCGGCATGCAGCGCAGATGCTGGAATACTCTTCTTATTCCATTTCGCAGATCGCGCAGTATAACGGCTTTTCCTCACAGAGTTATTGTGGATCCTGTTTCCTGACGTGGTATGGTGTAAGTCCACATGCATACCGCAAGGCATATCAGAGAGATTTTACACATGATTGACAGAATTCGCACACCATTTATATAATTGATTGCTGCTCCCCTGCTACAATGATCATATAGAAGGTACATACCCGCAATGTGATCATGGCAGGGGAGTTTTTTCGGACAGGAGGAGAACATGAAAACACTTTCGCTGAACAATGACTGGATCTGTAACGGGCAGCCGGTGCAGCTGCCTCACGACGCACAGATTCGTGAAAAACGGGGCAAAGATGTTTCCAACGGTGGGCATGGCTATTTCCCCGGTGGAGTTTATACCTATGAAAAAGTATTCACCGCGCCGGCAGAATGGAAAGACAGGGACATTCTCGTTGAATTTGAGGGCGTTTACAAAAACGCCACGATTTCTCTCAACGGCAGGGAACTCTGCTTCCATGCCTATGGCTATACGGGCTTTTTTGTGGAGTTGACAGGCTTAAACTACGGAGAAGAGAACACGCTTACCGTCGTGGCAGACAACTCCCGGCTTCCCAATTCCCGCTGGTATTCCGGTGCAGGTATTTACCGTCCGGTATGGCTGCATATCTGTAATAAAGGAGGGCTGCGCCCGGAGAGCGTAAAGATATCCACGGTTTCTGTCAATCCCGCCGTTGTGAAAATCGAAAGTCCCGTTTCCGTGAGGGTTGACATAAACGGCACTTGCGGTGAGGGCAGGAGTTTTGAACTTACTATTCCTGATGCGAGACTGTGGAGTGCCGAGACGCCGTATCTCTACACTGCTCTCATCAGGGCTGGTGAGGATGATTCTGTGGAGATCCACTTTGGTATCCGCCAGATTACCTGGTCTAACAGAGGGTTGTTCATCAATGGCAGAGAAACTCTGCTCCGGGGCGGCTGCGTTCACCATGACAGTGGCATTCTTGGGGCTGCTACCTATGCCGAGAGCGAAGAGCGGCGTGTGCGGATTCTGAAGGAGAACGGTTTCAACGCGATCCGTTCATCCCACAACCCGGCCTCCAAAGCCATGCTCGAGGCTTGTGACAGGCTTGGCATGTACGTTATGGATGAGACCTTCGACATGTGGTACAACCGCAAGAATCCTTATGATTATGGTCTGGATTTCATAAAATGCGGAAAGGCTGACACGGAGGCAATGGTTAGGCGGGATTTCAATCACCCCTCCGTCATCCTTTATTCCATCGGCAACGAGGTGGCTGAACCGGCTGAGGCGAAGGGAGTGAAGGTGGGAAGGAAGCTTGTGGAGCTCTGCCATCACCTTGATTCCACCCGCCCGGTCACCTGCGGCGTCAATCTGATGATCATCAGCCGGGCTGCCAAGGGGCAGGGCATCTACCAGGACGGCGATCAGAAAACCGGAGGCGGGGAAGGAAAGCCCGAAAAAGAAGGGCAGAACGCCAGCCTGATGTTCAACATCATGGCCTCCTTCGTAGGTTCCGGCATGAATAAGGGCGGCAACTCTAAAAAGGTGGATGCGCTGACTACGCCGTTCCTGGACAGCCTGGATATCGCCGGCTACAACTATGGATCCGGCCGCTATCCGCTGGAGGAGAAGGCACATCCGGAACGCGTAATCTTCGGCAGTGAGACTTTCCCTCAGGATATCTGGAAGAACTGGGAGATGGTGAAAAAGTATCCCTATCTTGTCGGTGACTTCATGTGGACAGGCTGGGATTACCTGGGCGAAGCCGGTATCGGTGCCTGGAGCTATACCGGTGGAATGCCATTTAACCGTCCTTATCCATGGATCCTTGCAGGCGCCGGAGTCATAGATATTCTTGGTAACCCGGACGGCTCCTGCAAATATGCTTCCACGGTCTGGGGGCTGGAGGAAAAGCCGGTGATTGCTGTGCGGCCGGTTAATCATCCAGGCGTGCGGCCGAGCAGATCGGTATGGCGTGGTACGAATGCGCTCCTCTCCTGGAGCTGGGCCGGCTGCGAAGGGAATAAAGCTGTGGTCGAGGTATATTCTGATCAGACACAGGTAGAACTGTTTCTCAACGACAAGAGTCTTGGCAGGAAGAAAGTGAAAGAATGCAAGGCGATCTTCAAGGTAAAAAATGCTCCCGGCAGGCTGACGGCGATATCATTTGACGCCTCCGGACACGAAATCAGCCGTAGTGAACTTTATTCTGCCGAGGGTCCCTTTGAAATTGCTGTGCGCCCGGAGAAGACAAAGGTCAGACCCGGAGAGATCATCTATGTGCCTGTGAACATTGAAGGAACGAACGGCATGGTGGAATCCAATGCTGACCGGAAGGTGACCGTCACTGTCCGCGGCGGTGAACTGCTGGCTTTTGGCAGTGCCAATCCCTGCACGGAAGAGATGTACTACACCGGCAGCTTCACGACCTGGTACGGACGCGCGCTGGCTATCGTTCGTGCGGGAGAAAGCGGAACTGTTGAGATAGTGGCTGCGGATGACAGAAATGAAGCTGCTGCCTCCATCGGAATTCAGGTAGGAGCCAGGAGAGGTGAACATGAAACAGGTTTATAATCCATATCTTCCCCTGTGGGAGTACGTTCCCGACGGGGAACCCCATGTATTTGGGGATCGAATCTATATATACGGCAGTCATGACGCGTTTGGAGGAAAGAAATTCTGCCCGAATGACTATGTCTGCTGGTCTGCTCCTGTTACGGATCTGAAGGACTGGCGTTATGAAGGCGTGATCTACAGGAAGACCCAGGATCCGCGCATGGCTGACGGGCGGCATGAACTCTGGGCACCGGATGTGGTGCAGGGCAGGGACGGACGGTTCTACCTTTATTACTGCCCGGATGACAAGATCAGATCTATCGGTGTTGCAGTCTGCGATACTCCGGCCGGGCACTATGAGTTCTACGGCCTTGTGAAGGACGCTGAAGGGGGTGTTCTCGGTGAACGCAGATCAGATACGATTGCCTTTGATCCAGGCGTGTTCATCGACGATGACGGAGAGATCTACCTCTATTCCGGTAATGGTCCGCGCACAGAAAAGGAGATAGGAAGGGAACCGAAGGCATCTGTGGTCATGACCCTCTGCGATGATATGCTGACCATCAAGACGGAGCCTGAAAAACTGCTTCCCCTTCTGGGAGAATCCAAAGGTACCGGATTTGAGGGCCACGAGTTCTTTGAGGCAAGCTCTATCCGAAAGATCCGGGGGCGGTATTATCTGATCTATTCCTCCATTACCAACCATGAACTGTGTTATGCGGTCAGCGGCCGGCCGGACGGTGGTTTTCGTTATGGAGGCGTCGTGGTGTCCAACTGCGACCTGTTTCCCGGGAAGGAAGGCAGACCGCTCAACTGCTTTGGCAACAACCACGGCGGGCTTGAGTATATAAACGGCAAGTATTATATTTTTTACCACCGGGAGACTAACCGAAGTATTTGCTCCCGTCAGGGCGGCGCGGAGGAAGTGAAGATCCTGCCCGACGGCAGTATTCCTCAGGTGGAACTCACATCCTGCGGACTCAACGGCGGCCCGCTCAGGGCTAAAGGCCGGTTCTCTGCGGGAATTGCCTGCAATCTTTACGGCAAAGTGACGCCCACTTATTCCCATCCGATGGCCATGATGAGACGTCACCCCTATATTACGCAGGATGGCCCGGACTGGTCGCCTGAGAGCGGGGGAGAGCCTCCGCGCTCCTATATCGCCAATGGAAAAGACGGTCTTGTTGCAGGCTTCAAGTATTTTGACCTGACCGAAGCGAAACAGATTGCCGTGCGGGTACGGGGGATAGCCCGGGGCACTCTGTATGTCCGCACCGATCCTGAAAGCGGAAATCTGGCAGAAATCAGCGTCAACCCATCCCGAAGGTGGAAAGTATACAAAGCTGCCCTGGCTCCC
Organism: uncultured Lachnospiraceae bacterium; assembly: GCA_902796425.1. Taxonomy (GTDB): domain Bacteria; phylum Bacillota; class Clostridia; order Lachnospirales; family Lachnospiraceae; genus CAG-791. The sequence continues at coordinate 672 of CADBPC010000155.1, read as the reverse complement.
TGCACAGGAACACAAGCGCTCTATTTCTGCTATAAGGGGAAAGGAAAAATCGACTTCATGGACTTTTGTTTCAGATGAATTATGCAGGGACAGCGCCGGAACCTGAGAAGCTGCCGCTGAACATTTTGGGTATTGATTTATGAATCAAGGATGTACCGGGTCCCAGCGAGGGAGAAAGAACTCGTTCAACAACTTGGTGAAGCGGAAAGAGTTTGAAGAGTTCATCCGTTCACAGATCGAGATATGAACGAAGTCAAAAATGAAATTTCATAAAATGGTGGAGAAACGAGAGCCAATGTGATAAAGTTATTTTTGTCATATCAGGCTCTTTTTTCGATAAGAGAAAGGAGCAGCCAGATGGGTAAAAACCTGAAGGGAAAAGCAGGAAACTTAAGGAGATAGATGTAAAAATGAAATTAGGTATCGTGGGATTTTGCCCCGATTTTATATCTCCACATAAATTCATGTAAGTCCGCAAACCCGCATAAATAAAGGATTCTTCTGATGGCGGGTTTCACGCATCTTCACAAATATTCATGTATTTCGATGACAAATTGGTGCGGAATTGGTGCGCACCAATAGTAAGATTGCCCAACACGACACTTCTCATTTGTTTCCGGTTATCTGAAATCTATATAGAGTTTTGATCAAGCCGTCCGCGTGTCAGTGCGT